>NZ_JBEPPX010000005.1:0-210398 GCF_040547535.1 Roseovarius sp. MBR-78 | reverse complement strand
GTGTGGGCGGGGGCGATGGGGCGGCCCCCGCGCCCCCCCCAAACATGTACCGCTATGTCGGGGGGGGGGGGCCGGGGGCCCGCTCCCGCCGCCGGGGGGGGGGATAGCGCGGGGGGGGGGCGGGGGTTGGGTGGCCCGCTGCGCGGGCGGGGCGCGCCCGCGCCCCGCCCCCCGCCGCGCTGCGCGACACCATTGCCCCGGTCGATTCGGCGGCGATGAGTCGCGCGATGCGATGCCCGATCTCGCGGCTGCCCTTGAACGAGGGGTGGACGCGGTCGAGCGCGTGATAGCTGAGGTCGCCATAGGGCACCATGTCGGCGAGCGACAGGAAATGCACGCCCGCATCCAGCGCCGCCAGCCGCGCGAGGCGGGCATCGAGTGCCGCGCCCTCGTCGGCGCAATGCTCGATCGGAGAGCCCTTGCCCGGCGTGCGCATATAGCCCACGAGCAGCACCTGCGCACCGTCTTGCCGCGCACGCGAGGCCATTCCGGGAATCGCCCCGCGCCGCCCGTCCTTCGAGATCAGCCGATCCATCTTGCGCTCGCAGCGATTGCAGCCGCAGCCGACCCAGAGATCGTTGCCGCCGCCGCCCATCACCACCCAATCCCAGTCGCCCCGGCGGTATTGTTTGGTGATGTTGAGGCCCATCGCCCCGGAAATCGGCAGCTTGTAGAGATAGCGCGCCCCGGCCACGGAATTATCCACCACCGGCGCATCAAGCGCGGCGCGCAGGCGCACGCCCACCGAGGCCCCGACAAGCTTGTGCATGGCAAAGAGCGAATCGCCCACCATCAGGACGCGCGGCCTGCCTTCGGCCTGTGCGATCCCCGCAGACAAGGAAATACTCAGAAAAAGAGCGGTCAGGACCCGTGCGAACATCTCGCCTCCCCAGTTCATATCGGTCCCACCCATCGGGGACATTAGCAGACTGCGGTGGAAAGATGAACAAATGGTGGAGGACAGACTGTTTCCAATCCGCCACCGCGCGTTTGCGCACAGGTCAATGGCCGTTCGCGCCGCTTGCAGCCGCGCGCAGGCCCTCTAGGTTGCGGCCCAAACGAAAGGGGGCAGCATGGGTGCCATTGTCGAGGTGGAACACCTCACCAAGACCTACAAGGACGGGTTGGTTGCGCTGTCTGGCGTGTCACTTGCCATCGAGCAGGGCGAGATCCTCGCGCTGCTCGGCCCCAATGGTGCGGGCAAGACCACGCTCATCTCGGCGCTGTGCGGGATCACCGCGCCTTCGGGCGGGCACGCGCGGATCGGCGGGCATGACGTGGTGCGCGACTGGCGCGCCGCGCGGCAGCTGGTGGGGCTCGTCCCGCAGGAGGTGGCGCTGGAGCCGTTCGAGCGGGTCATCAACACGGTGCGTTTCTCGCGCGGTCTTTTCGGCAAGGGGGCCGACGAGCCGCTGATCGAGCGCACCCTGCGGCAGCTCTCGCTCTGGGACAAGCGCAATGCCCGCACGCGCGAGCTGTCGGGCGGGATGAAGCGCCGGGTGCTCATCGCCAAGGCGCTGTGCCACGAGCCGCGGGTGCTCTTTCTTGACGAGCCGACGGCGGGCGTCGATGTGGAACTGCGCCGCGACATGTGGGAGGTGGTGCGCGGGCTCAAGGCGCAGGGCGTCACCATCATCCTGACCACCCATTACATCGAGGAGGCCGAGGCCATCGCCGACCGCGTCGCCGTCATCAACAAGGGCGAGATTCTGCTGGTGGAGAACAAGGCCGATCTGATGCGCCGGATGGGCCGCAAGACCCTTCGCATCGATCTTGTGCAGCCGGTCGCGGTGGTGCCCGAGGCGCTTGCCGCCTATGCGCTGGAACTGGCCGAGGATGGCCATGCTCTGCTTTATCATTACGACACGCGCGGCGACGGCACCGGCATCACGCGGCTGTTGCAGGCGCTGGCGGGCGAGGGGCTGGGCGTGCGCGATATCGAGACCCGCCAAAGTAGCCTGGAAGAGATTTTCGTGGGCCTCGTGCAGGAGGGAGCAGCATGAACCTGCACGCCGTCAGGGCCATCTATATCTACGAGATGAAGCGGTTTTTCCGCACTATTTTTGAATCGCTCCTGTCGCCGGTCATCTCCACCACGCTTTATTTCGTGGTTTTCGGCGCGGCCATCGGCGGGCGCATCGACGAGGTGGAGGGCGTGAGCTATGGTGCCTTCATCGTGCCCGGCCTCATCATGCTGAGCGTGATGACGCAGGCCATCTCCAACGCCTCTTTCGGCATCTACTTCCCGAAATTCATCGGCACGATCTACGAGCACCTCTCGGCCCCGGTCAGTTCCTTCGAGATCGTGACCGGCTATGTCGGCGCGGCGGCGACCAAATCGCTCCTGATCGGGGCGGTGATCCTGATGACCGCGCGGCTCTTCGTCGAGATCGAGATCGTGCATCCGGTCATGATGGTGGCGTTCCTGGTGATGATCTGCATCAGCTTTGCGCTGTTCGGCTTCATCATCGGGATATGGTCCGAGAATTTCCAGCAATTGCAGCTTGTGCCGCTCCTGGTGGTCACGCCGCTGGTCTTCCTCGGCGGGGCCTTCTACTCGGTCTCGATGCTGCCGCCCGCCTGGCAGGTGGTGACGCTGTTCAACCCGGTGGTCTATCTCATCTCGGGGTTCCGCTGGGCGTTTTTCGGCGTTGCCGATGTCAGCCCCGGCCTCAGCCTGCTGGCGGTGGCGGTGTTCTTCGCGCTGTGCCTCGCGGCGGTCTGGATGATCTTTCGCACCGGCTATCGCATCAAGTCCTGACCAGCGCGAGTGCCCGCCCGAGGGGGCGGACGGGCGCTCGCGCGGCGGCGCGCCAAGGCGCGCCTTGACTCCGCGCGGGAGACAGCAGGCGAACGTCCCCTTCAGCCCCTGAGCGGCCCCCGTCATGGCAGCGGGCACCTTGTGTCAGGCGTAGACCAATAGCATCCGGTCACGCGCGGCAGGACGGGTTTGCAATCGCTGGGCGGTTCGCGCATGTATCGACACGCAGGCGCAGCCAGGGGGCAGAATGACCACCGCCACCGTCAAGACCGCCAACCTCACCGGGGCCGGTTATGCGCTGGCGGCGGTGACGTGTTTTTCGGTCACCGATGTCGGGATCAAGTTCCTGTCGGGCGGCTATGCGCTGCACCAGGTGGTATTCATCCGCGCGCTGGTGGCGCTGGTCGTGTTCGCCGTGCTGGTGATGCCCTTCGCAGGCGGGCTTGGGGTGCTGCGCACGCGCCGCCCGGTGATCCATATCGTGCGCGGGCTCTGCGTTGTGGCGGCCAATATGTGCCTGTTTCTGGGGCTGGCGGCGCTGCCGCTTGCCGAGGCGACCGCGATCTTTTTCGTCTCGCCGCTGGTTATCACCGTGTTCTCGGTGATCTTCCTGCACGAGACGGTGGGGCCACGGCGCTGGGCGGCCATCGCGGTGGGCTTTGTCGGCGTTCTGGTGATCGTCAAGCCGGGCACGGCGGCGTTCCAGGCGGCCTCGCTTTTGCCCATCGCCGCCGCGTTTCTGTATGCCACGCTGCACATGCTCACCCGCCGCATCGGCGGCACCGAAAGTGCCGCGACGATGGCGGCCTATATCCAGATCACCTTTCTGGTGGCCAGCGTGCTCATAGGGATGGCCATAGGCGACGGGCGCTTTGCCGGATCCGGGCATCCGTCGCTCGAATTCCTGCTGCGCGGCTGGGTCTGGCCTGCGACCGGGGATTACGCGCTTTTCGCGATGCTGGGCGTTGCGGGCCTGTTTGGCGGGCTGTGCATCAGCCAGGCCTACCGGCTGTCCGAGGCCGCCTTTGCCGCGCCGTTCGAATATGCCGCCATGCCGATGGCGATTTTCTGGGGGGTCACGGTGTTTGGTACATGGCCCGATGCCACCGCCTGGATCGGCATCGCGCTTATCATCGGGTCGGGGCTATACCTGCTCTGGCGCGAGACGCGGCGCGATGCGACAGTGACCGCCAAGCCCCCGAAACACCGCCGCTGAGCAAAGGAGACGCGCCATGACCCCCACCATCATCCCGTTTGACGAGGGCGAGCGCGCGCTCGACTGGCTGAGCCTTTGTGCCGCGTTGCAGGCGGGCCATGACCGCCCCCGCGCCGAGATCGCCGACAGTTTCCTCTATCGCGACAAGGATACGCTCCTTAATCGCGCGGCGTGGATCGACGGGCTGGGCCTTGCGGTCAAATCCGCCACGATCTTTCCGGGCAATGCCGGGGCCGGTCTGCCCACGGTCAATGGCGGGGTAAACCTTTACGACGACGCCACCGGCACGCTTGCCGCGATCATTGATTTTCACCTTGTCACCAAGTGGAAGACGGCGGGCGACAGCCTTTATGCCGCCACCCGGCTGGCGCGGCCCGATAGCGGGCGCATCCTCATCATCGGCGCGGGCACGGTGGCGCAGTCGCTGTGGCAGGCCTACAGCGCCGCCTTTCCCGACGCGGAATTCACCGTGTGGAACCGCACCCGCGCGCGCGCCGAGGAGATGGCGGCGGCCTGTGATGGGATCGCGGTGGCCGACGATCTGGAGGCGGCGGTACGCGCCGCCGATATCGTCACCTCCGCCACCATGACGACAGAGCCGATCCTGCGCGGCGAGTGGCTGCAACCGGGCCAGCATATCGACCTTATCGGCGCCTATCGCCCCGATATGCGCGAGGCCGATGACGACGCGCTGCGCCGCGCGCGGCTTTTCGTGGACAGCGTTGAGACCACGGTGGGCCATATCGGCGAGATTGCGATTCCGATGGCGGCGGGGGTGATCCGCCGCGAGGACATCATCGCCGATTACTACGCGCCAAAGGCGTTCCAGCGCCTCAAGGAAGACGAGATCACCCTGTTCAAGAATGGCGGCGGCGCGCATCTCGACCTGATGACAAGCCGCTATATCCTCGACGCATGGCAGGCGGCGCGGTGATCTGGGGCGCGCTTGCGCTTCTGGCGCTGGCGGTGGCAGCGCCGGTGCTGCGCGAGGCGCTCAAACCCCGCATCGCCACGGTTCAGGCCCAGGCACCGGGCGCGTTTGCCCCGCTCTCGCGCGGGCGCACGCATTACCGCTGGCACGGGCCGGAGGGGGGCGCGGTCACGGTCTGCGTGCATGGGCTGACAACGCCTTCGTTTGTCTGGGACGGGCTGGTGCCGGGGCTGGTGTCGGCGGGCCACCGGGTGCTCTGCCACGATCTTTACGGGCGCGGCTACTCGGACCGGCCCGGCGGCGCGCAGGATACCGCGTTCTTTGTCGGACAGCTTGAGGACTTGCTGGCCGATCAAGGCGTTGACGGGCCGGTGACGCTGATCGGCTATTCGATGGGCGGTGCCATTGCCGCCGGGTTCGCCGCGCGCCACCCAGGCTACACACGCGCGCTCATCCTCATCGCGCCTGCCGGGCTGGGCCATGATCTGGGGCCGGTGGCGCGGCTGGTGGCGCGCGGCGGGGCAGTTGGCCGGTGGCTCATGCTCGCGGCCTTCGCGCGCAGCTTTCGCCGGGGCTGCGAGGCCGAGCGCGCGCTGCCCTCATCGGTGCCGGGGATCGTGGACCGGCAGCAGGCGGAACTGCGCTGGCGCGGGTTCGTGCCTGCGGTGGCGCGGTCGGTGGCGGGGATACTGGCCGAAGACCAGAGCGCGATCCATGCCGCGATTGCCGGGGCCGGCGTGCCGGTGCGCGCGATCTGGGGGGCCGAGGACCGGGTGATCCCGCTCTCGCGCAAGGCACGGCTGGCGGCGCTCAACCCGCGTGCGCAGCATGTGGTGATCGCGGGGGCGGGGCATGGCCTCACCTATACCCACACTGATCGCGTGCTTGAGGCGATCATCGGCTGAGCGGGTGGTGGCGCGCGGCCCCGCGCTGGTATATGCCGCGCCCATGTCCGATTACCGCCCGCCCGATACCCCGCTCGATATCCTGCACCACGATCACGAGTTGCTGGTGGTGAACAAGCCTGCGGGCCTCCTGAGCGTGCCGGGCAAGGGCGCGGATCTTGCCGATTGCCTGCTCGCGCGCGTGCAGGCGGCGTTTCCCTCGGCGCTGCTTGTGCACCGGCTGGACCGCGACACATCCGGGGTGATGGTGTTCGCGCTCAGCCCCCATGCGCAGCGCCATCTCGGCCTGCAATTCGAGAAACGGTATGTGAAAAAGAGCTATGTGGCGCGGGTGTTCGGGGCGCTGTCGCCCAGGACGGGCACGGTCGATCTGCCGATCACTGTCGACTGGCCCAACCGCCCGTTGCAGAAAATCTGCCACGAGACCGGGCGCGCGGCGCTGACCGAATGGCGGGTGCTGCGGCAAGGCGAGGGCGAGAGCCGGGTGCGGCTCATGCCGCAGACCGGGCGCAGCCATCAGCTTCGGGTGCATATGCTGAGCCTCGGCCACCCGATCCTTGGAGACCCGCTCTATGCCAGCGGGGCGGCGCGCGATTATCCGCGCCTGATGCTGCATTCCGAGGAATTGCGCCTGCGTCACCCCGATGGCGGGGCCGGGGTGCGGTTCCGCGCCAAGGCCCCGTTCTGAGATGGGGGCGCTTTAATGCGCCTCGGCCCAGTTGGCCCCCTGCCCGGCATCCACCACCAGCGGCACATCGAGATGCACCGCCGCGTGGGCGGCCCCCTGCATCACCTCGCGGGCGGTGTCGATGAGGCGGTCCACCGCTTCCTCCTCGACCTCGAAGATCAGTTCGTCATGCACCTGCAACAGCATTTTCGCGGGCATGTCCGCGATGGCCTGCGGCATTCGGATCATGGCGCGGCGGATGATGTCGGCGGCGCTGCCCTGAATCGGCGCGTTGATCGCCGCGCGGCGGGCGAACCCGGCGCGGGGGCCGCGCGCCGAAATCTCGGGCGTGTGGATTTTCCGCCCGAAGAGGGTTTGAACGAAGCCGTGTTCCTTGGCGAAGGAAACAGTGTCGTCCATGTAGTCCTTGATACCGGGGAAGCGCTCGAAATAGCGGTCGATGAATCCCTGCGCCTCCCCTCTCGGAATGCGCAGGTTGCGCGCAAGGCCAAAGCCGGAAATGCCGTAGATCACGCCGAAATTGATCGCCTTGGCCTGACGGCGCACATCGGGCGTCATCTCGTCCATCGGCACGCCGAACATCTCTGATGCGGTCATGGCGTGGATGTCCTGGCCCTCGCGAAACGCCTGTTTCAGCGCGTCGATCCCCGCCACATGCGCAAGGATGCGCAGCTCGATCTGGGAATAATCGAGCGACACGAGGCGGTGCCCAGGCGAGGCAACAAAGGCCTCGCGGATGCGGCGGCCCTCCTCGGAGCGCACGGGGATGTTTTGCAGGTTCGGATCGGAGGAGGAAAACCGCCCCGTGCTGGCCCCGGTTTGCAGATAGGAGGTGTGCACGCGCCCCGTATCCGGGTCGATATGATCCTGAAGCGCGTCCGTATAGGTCGATTTCAGCTTGGAAAGCTGCCGCCAGTCGAGCACGCGGGCGGGCAGGTCGTGCTCGGTCGCCAGGTCTTCGAGCACGTCGGCCCCGGTGGCATAGGCCCCGGTCTTGCCCTTCTTGCCGCCGTCAAGGCCCATCTCGTCAAAGAGGATCTCGCCCAACTGCTTGGGGCTACCGATATTGAAGCTGCGCCCTGCCAGTTCGTGAATCTCCGCCTCGAGCGCCGCCATCTTCTGCGCGAACTTGCCCGACATGGCGCGCAGCGTGGCGCGGTCCACGAGGATGCCCGCGCGCTCCATCTCTGCCAGCACCGGCACGAGGGGCCGCTCCAATGTCTCGTAGACGGTGGTGACGCGGGCGCGGTGCAATTGCGGCTTGAAGGTAAGCCACAGCCGCAGGGTGATATCGGCATCCTCGGCGGCATAGGGCACGGCATCGGCCACCGGCACGCGGTCAAAGGTGATCGCGGATTTGCCCGAGCCCAGCAGCGATTTGATCGGGATTGGCGTGTGGGTAAGGTAGCGATCCGAGAGCGTATCCATGCCGTGGCCATGCTTGCCCGCGTGCAGCGCGTAGGACATCAGCATCGTGTCGTCGATGGGTGCGATGGTCACGCCATGGCCCGCCAGTATCTTGGCGTCGTATTTCATGTTCTGTCCGATCTTGAGGATGGCATCATCCTCCAGCACCGGCTTCAACGCGGCCAGCACCTCGGCCAAGGGCAATTGCCCCTCGGCCAGCGCATCGGAGCCGAAAAGATCATCCGCCGCCCCGCCCTTGTGCGCCAGCGGGATATAGCAGGCGGTGCCCGGTGCCGTGGCCAACGAGATGCCGACAAGATCGGCCTGCATCTCGTTGAGCGAGGTGGTTTCGGTGTCGATGGCCACATACCCTTGCGCGCGGATCGTGGCGATCCAGGCGTTGAGCGCGTCCATGTCGCTTACATGCGCGTAGGTTTCAGGCGTGATCGCGGGCCAATCGGGGGCGGCCGGTGGCTCTTGCGCCGCGTTCTGCGGGGCGGCCTCGCGGATGGTGGGCGCATCTTTGCCCAGCGCCTCGGCGATGCGTTTCGAGAGTGTGCGAAACTCCATTTCCGCGAGGAACCCCAGCAGCGTGTCGGGGTCGGGGTCGCGCACCTCCAGATCGTCGAGGGTAAAGCCCAGCGGCGTGTCGCAATCAAGCTGCACGAGGCGCTTGGACAGCTCGATCTGGTCACGCATCGTCATCAGCGTCTCGCGGCGCTTGGCCTGCTTGATCTCTCCGGCGCGGTCCAGAAGCTCCTCCAGCGTGCCGAACTCGTTGATGAGAAGCGCGGCGGTCTTGATGCCGATGCCGGGCGCGCCGGGCACATTGTCGACGCTGTCGCCAGCCAGGGCCTGCACATCGACCACGCGCTCGGGGTCCACGCCGAATTTCTCGCGCACGCCGTCCACGTCGATGCGGCGGTTCTTCATCGCGTCGAGCATCTCGACCCCGCCGCCCACCAGTTGCATCAGATCCTTGTCGGAGGAAATGATCGTCACCCGCCCGCCCAGATCGCGCGCCTGGCACGACAGCGTGGCGATGATGTCGTCGGCCTCGAACCCTTCGATTTCCTCGCAGGCGATGTTGAAGGCGCGGGTGGCCTCGCGCGTCAGCGGGATTTGCGGGCGCAGGTCCTCGGGCATGGCCTCGCGGTTGGCCTTGTATTCGGGGTAAAGATCGTTGCGAAAGGTGTGGCTGCCCTTGTCGAAGATCACCGCCACATGGGTGGGTGCGTCAGAGCCGGTATTGCCCTCGACATAGCGTTGCAGCATGTTGCAAAATCCCGACACCGCCCCCACCGGCAGCCCGTCGGATTTGCGCGTCAGCGGCGGCAGCGCGTGATAGGCACGGAATATGAAGGACGAGCCGTCGATCAGGTGCAGGTGACAGCCTTTGCCGAATGACATCACTTGCCCTCCCGATCAGGCTTCATCTTGCCAAAAATATCCAAAGCCCGACTGCATCAGTCACCACGCGGCAGACGGCTCAGACCTTGCCCTCGAAATCGCGGTGGATGAGTTTCGCATCGCAATAGGGGCATTCCACATACCCCACCTCCTGCGGGATCTGGAGCCAGACGCGGGGATGGCCAAGCGCGCCCTCGCCGCCGTCACAGGCCACGCGATAGCTCTCGACATAGCGGATTTCAGGGGCCTGGGTTGCCATCGGGACATTTCCTTTTGCGCAGGGTTGGATTAGGTCGGACTATGGTTGAACTTCAGGCAGGGGGCAAGAGCGGCATGGCCGGGAACGCCATCGAAATACGCGGGCTGGTCAAGACCTATGCGGGCGGGCGGCACGGGCCGGAGAAGCGCGCGCTGAAGGGTGTCGATCTGAATATCCCGCAAGGCGCGGTGTTCGGCCTTCTGGGGCCTAACGGCGCGGGGAAATCGACGCTCATCAATATCCTTGCCGGTCTGGTGGTGAAAACCTCCGGGCAGGTCACGATCTGGGGGTTCGATCAGGACCGCAACCCGCGCCAGAGCCGCGCCTCCATCGGCGTCATGCCGCAGGAATTGAACCTTGATCCGTTTTTTACCCCGCGCGAGGCGCTGGAGGTGCAGGCCGGGCTTTACGGCGTGCCGCGCCGCGAGCGGTGCAGCGATGCGATCCTCGCGATGGTGGGCCTCGAGGACAAGGCCGACGCCTATGCCCGCACGCTCTCGGGGGGGATGCGGCGCAGGCTGTTGCTGGCCAAGGCGCTGGTGCATCACCCGCATGTCCTTGTGCTCGACGAGCCGACGGCGGGGGTGGATATCGAGCTGCGCCAGATGCTGTGGCAGAACATCCGGCGGCTCAACCGCGATGGGATGACCATCATCCTCACCACCCATTATCTGGAGGAGGCCGAGGAGATGTGCGACGAGATCGCCATCATCAACGAGGGCGAAGTGGTGGCGCGCGACAGCACGGCGCGGCTCTTGGGGCGGCTTGACGGCAAGACCATGATCATCCAGCCCGAGACTCCGGCGGCGGCGTTGCCCGAGGGGGCGGGGCTGGAGGTGACGCGGCGTGCGGACGGGGCCATCGTGATTGCCTATCGCGCCAGCGAAACCCCCGCCGAGGCGGTGCTGGCGGCGGTGCGCGCGGCGGGGATCAGCATTCGCGATGTGCGCACCGAACAGGCGGATTTGCAGGACGTGTTTCTTGATCTCACCCGGCGGCGCGCGGGCTGAGGCGTCAGGCCCCGCGCAACTCGTCGAGGATCGCAAGCGCCGCCGCGCGCGGGTCCGCTGCTGCCCAGACGGGACGCCCCACCACGATGTGATCGGCCCCGTTTGCGATGGCCTGCGCCGGGGTGGCCACGCGCTTCTGATCGCCCAGCGCGCTACCCATGGGGCGCACGCCGGGGGTGACGATGAGGCGGCCCGTAGCCTGCGGCAAGGCGCGGATCATCGCCGCCTCCTGCGGACTGGCGATGACGCCATCGGCCCCGGCCTCAAAAGCGCGGGCGGCGCGTTCGGCCACCAGATCGGGCAGGTCTCCGGGGCGTATCAGCCCGGCATCTAGATCGGCGCGGTCAAGCGAGGTGAGGATGGTCACGGCGAGGATTTTCAGCGGCTTGCCCCCCGCCCCTTCCTTGGCCGCGCGCACGACATGCGGATCGCCATGCACGGTGAGGAAATCAAGATCGAATTGCGCCAGCCCCCGCACGGCGGATTCGATCGTGGCCCCGATGTCAAAGAGCTTCATGTCGAGGAATATGCGCTTGCCATGCTCCTGCTTGAGCTCGGTGGCGACGGCAAGCCCCCCACCGGTGAGCATCCCGAGGCCGATCTTGTAGAACGACACGGCATCGCCCAGCGTTTCGGTCAGTTTCAGCGCCGAGAGCGCATCGGGCACATCAAGGGCAACGATCAGGCGGTCATCGGACATGGGGCGGCGCTCCGGCATGGGGTTTGACGCCTTGTCGCGGTGCGGCCACCAAGCGTCAAGCCCCGTCGCGGTCTGGAGCGCCCTCAGGCGGCACGCGCCGGGGGAACGGCACCGCAAATCGCGGGCGCAGCATGGCACAGGCGCAGCGGCGCGCGGCCCGAGCGGTGCGCATCAAGCGCACGGGCACGCAACCGCCGCATCACGTAATCGAAATCGGCAGTCATGGGCGCGGGCAGATCGACCGGATAGGCAAAGCGCAGGCCATCATGGGCGATTTCGGCAAGCGTTTCATAGCTGCCGGTCTCGGGGTTGTAGCGGACCGGGCCGAGGGTGAGATGCGGATCGGACATGGCGTGGCTCCTGATGGGGGGCGCTGGCTGCGCCTGTGGATAACTATTGAAAACGTGGGAATTCCATGAGGTTGCGCCAAGGCCGCGTCACAAAAACGTGCAATTTTCGTTATTCTCACGGCCGGGCCGCTTGAACCTCACGCAGGCGTTACCCATTTTCTGGTCAAGGTTCCCACCCGGTGCACGCCTCTTGCAGGGTGCCAATAACGGGAACGCTTTGGAAAAGGAGAAAGAGCCATGGACTTCAACAAGTTCACGGAACGGTCGCGCGGGTTCATCCAGGCGGCCCAGACCATCGCGATGCGCGAAAGCCATCAGAAACTGGCCCCCGAACATATCCTGAAGGCGCTCTTGGACGATCCCGAGGGGCTGGCCAGCAATCTCATCAATCGCGCAGGCGGCGATGCTGCGCGTGTGGCGCAGGCCAATGATCTGGCGCTGGCGAAAATCCCGCAGGTCTCGGGCGATGCGGGTCAGACCTATATGGATCAGCAGACCGGCAAGGTTCTCTCGGAGGCCGAGAAGCTGGCGACCAAGGCCAAGGACAGTTTCGTGCCGGTGGAGCGCATTCTGTGCGCGCTGGCCGTGGTGCGTTCGCCCGCCAAGGAGGCGCTGGAAGCGGGCGGCATCAGCGCGCAAAAGATCAACGAGGCGATCAACGATCTGCGCAAGGGTCGCACCGCCGATACCGCGAGCGCCGAGGACACCTATGAGGCGCTGGAGAAATACGCGCGCGACCTGACGGAGGCGGCGCGCGAGGGCAAGATCGACCCGATCATCGGGCGCGATGACGAGATCCGCCGCGCCATGCAGGTGCTCTCGCGCCGCACCAAGAACAACCCGGTGCTGATCGGCGAGCCGGGCGTGGGCAAGACGGCGATTGCCGAGGGGCTCGCGCTGCGCATCGTCAATGGCGACGTGCCGGAATCCTTGCGCAACAAGCGGCTCTTGGCGCTCGACATGGGCGCGCTGATTGCCGGGGCGAAATATCGCGGCGAGTTCGAGGAGCGGCTCAAGGGCGTGCTGAACGAAGTGACGCAGGCCGCCGGTGAGATCATCCTCTTCATCGACGAGATGCACACGCTGGTGGGCGCGGGCAAGGCGGATGGCGCGATGGATGCCGCCAACCTGATCAAACCGGCGCTGGCGCGCGGCGAATTGCACTGCATCGGTGCCACCACGCTCGACGAATACCGCAAGCATGTGGAAAAGGACGCGGCGTTGGCCCGCCGGTTCCAGCCGCTGGTGGTCGAGGAACCGACGGTGGAGGACACGATTTCCATCCTGCGCGGCATCAAGGAAAAATACGAGCTGCACCACGGTGTGCGCATCTCCGATTCCGCGCTGGTCGCGGCGGCGACGCTCAGCCATCGCTACATCACCGACCGGTTCCTGCCCGACAAGGCCATCGACCTGATGGACGAGGCGGCCAGCCGGTTGCGCATGGAAGTGGACAGCAAGCCCGAGGAGCTGGACGCGCTCGACCGCGAAATTCTGCAAAAGCAGATCGAGGCCGAGGCGCTGAAAAAAGAGGACGATACCGCCTCCAAGGACCGGCTGGCCAAGCTGGAGCGGGAACTGGCCGAGTTGCAAGAACGTTCATCGGAGATGACCGCGCAATGGCAGGCCGAACGCGACAAGCTGGCCAGCGCGCGCGACCTCAAGGAACAGCTCGACCGCGCCCGCGCCGAGCTTGACATCGCCAAGCGCGAGGGCAACCTCGCCCGCGCCGGGGAGCTGTCCTACGGCGTCATTCCGGGGCTGGAAAAGCAATTGGCCGAGGCCGAGAACCGCGCCGATGACGATGTGATGGTCGAAGAGGCCGTGCGCCCCGAGCAGATCGCGCAGGTGGTGGAACGCTGGACCGGCATCCCCACCGCGCGGATGCTGGAGGGCGAGCGCGAGAAACTGCTGAGCATGGAGCATAATCTCCACCGCCGGGTGATCGGGCAGGATACCGCCGTGCGGGCCGTGGCCAATGCGGTGCGGCGCGCGCGCGCGGGCCTCAACGACGAGGGCCGCCCGCTGGGCAGCTTCCTCTTCCTCGGGCCGACCGGCGTGGGCAAGACGGAACTCACCAAGGCGGTGGCCGAGTTCCTCTTTGACGATGACAGCGCGATGGTGCGCATCGACATGTCCGAGTTCATGGAGAAGCATTCGGTCGCCCGCCTCATCGGCGCGCCTCCGGGCTATGTCGGTTATGAGGAAGGCGGCGTGCTGACCGAAGCCGTCCGCCGCCGCCCCTATCAGGTGATCCTCTTCGACGAGGTCGAAAAGGCGCATCCCGAGGTGTTCAACGTGCTCTTGCAGGTGCTCGACGATGGCGTGCTGACCGATGGTCAGGGCCGCACGGTCGATTTCAAGCAGACGCTGATCGTACTGACCTCCAACCTAGGGTCGCAGGCACTCAGCCAGTTGCCCGAAGGCGCGGACGTGGCCGAGGCCAAGCGCGGCGTGATGGAGGCGGTGCGGGCGCATTTCCGGCCCGAATTCCTCAACCGGCTGGACGAGATCGTGATCTTCGACCGGCTGACGCGGCCGCAGATGGATGGCATCGTCGATATCCAGATGGCGCGTCTGCTCAAGCGGCTGGCGGGGCGCAAGATCGCGCTGGAGCTAGACGATTCGGCGCGCAAATGGCTGGCGGACGAGGGCTATGACCCGGTCTATGGTGCGCGCCCGCTGAAGCGCGTGATCCAGAAGGCGTTGCAGGACCCGCTGGCCGAGGCGATCCTCGCGGGCGATATCCTCGACGGGGCGGTTGTGCCGGTGACGGCGGGGCCGGATGGCCTCATCATCGGGGAGCGCGTCGGCACGACGCGCGCAGAGCCGCCCGCCGATGCGGTCGTGCATTAAGCGCCGTTTGGTCTCGACAATCATCGCCCCCCGCGTGACAACGCGGCAAGGGCGATGAGGGCGGGGCCGATGACAAGGCAGATGACCCCGGTGGCCCGGCCCGCGATCCGCGTGCCGGGCCATTTCGGGGAATGGATACAGGGGCGGCTTGGCCCCGAGGGTCCGGTGGTGCTGGTGACGCTGGCCTGCCCTGCGCTTGGCGTGATGGCAGCGGGGGAGGGGCCGGGGATTGACCGGCTGTTCCCGCCGCGCGCGGTGGCCGGGTTTGCCCGCGCGCTGGGGCTTGGCCCGGTGGCATGGCCGGGGCTGGGGTGCGACATGCCGATGGGGGCGGGGGCCGGGGCCTCGACCGCGTGTCTTGTGGCAAGTGCGCGGGCGATGGGCGCGCGCGCCGAACCGGAGGCGCTGGCGCGCGCCTGCCTCGCGGTCGAGGGTGCCACCGATCCGCTGATGTATCCCGCGCCCGATGCGATGCTCTGGGCCTCGCGTGAGGCGCGCGTGATTGAGGACCTGCCGCTGCCGCCGCCCTGCGAGGTGGTGGGCGGGTTCTGGGGCGCGTCGGCGCGCACCGATCCCGAGGATCATGATTTCCCTGATATCGCCGATCTGGTGCCGTTCTGGCGCGCGGCGGTGGCGCGGGGCGATCTGGCGGCGGTGGCCGGGATCGCCACCGAATCGGCGCGGCGTTGTTCGGCCTTGCGCGGGCCGGTGGACCCGATGGCGGCGCTGGCGCGAGACTTGGGCGCGCTTGGCCATACGCGGGCGTATACCGGCACGGCGCGGGCGCTGATCTTTGCCCCCGGCAAGGTGCCCGACGGGGCCGGGGCGGCGCTGGCCGAGGCGGGGCTGACAGGCGTTTTGCGCTTTGCCACCGGGGGGGCGGCATGAGCTTTGCGGGCATGATGCTGGTGGGGCTGGCGATTGATCTGGCTTTGGGGTGGCCCAGCTGGCTCCATGCGCGGATCGGGCATCCGGTGACATGGCTGGGCGCGGTGATTGCGGCGCTGGAGCGGCTGGGCAATCGCGGGGGGCGCTCCATACGTATCGGTATGGGAGCGCTCTGCGTGGCGCTGGTCGTGGCTCTCGCGGTGGGGCCTGCGCTGCTGGTGCAACGGGTCTTGCCGGAGGGGCTGTGGGGCGTGGTCATCGGCGGCCTGCTGGCCTGGCCGCTCATCGCGCTGCGCTCGATGCATACCCATGTTGCCGCCGTGGCTGCGCCTCTCTTGCGCGGCGATCTGGAGGCCGCGCGCGCGGCGGTGGCGATGATCGTCGGGCGCGATCCGGCCCTGCTCGACGGGGCGGGCGTGGCCCGCGCCGCGATCGAAAGCCTTGCGGAAAATACCGGCGACGGCATCGTGGCGCCGGTGTTCTGGGGCGTGGTGGCGGGCCTGCCGGGGATCGCCACCTACAAGGCCGTCAACACGCTCGATTCGATGATCGGGCATCGCAACGCGCGCTACGAGGCCTTCGGCAAGGTCGCGGCGAGGCTTGACGATCTGGCCAACCTGATCCCCGCGCGGATCACGGGGGTGCTCTTCGCGCTGGCCGCGCCGCGCTATATGGCGCGCGCCCTGCGCATCATGTGGCGGGATGCGCGCGCGCACCGCTCGCCCAATGCGGGCTGGTCCGAGGCGGCGATGGCGGGGGCGCTGGGCGTCCGCCTCTCGGGGCCGCGTGCCTATGGCGACCGGGTGAGCGAGGAGCCGTGGCTGAACGGTGCGGCACGCGATCCCGGCGCGGCGGATGTGCGGCGTGCGCTGCGGCTTTATGCACGGGCGATGGCGCTGATGGCGCTTGCGCTCGGGGCGCTGTGGCTGCTCTAACATGGGCATGACAACGCTCCGCGATCATGGTGGCAATCTGGATGCCGCGCGGCACCGCTTTGGCGGGGCGGCGGCGGATTGGCTCGACCTGTCGACGGGGATCAACCCGGTGGCATACCCGGTGCCGCCGCTCTCGGAGCGGGCGTTCACCGCCCTGCCCACGCACGAGGATATGGCGCGGCTGAGTGCAACTGCGGCGGCCTGTTACGGCACGCGCGCCGAGGTGGTGCCCTTGGCAGGCGCGCAGGCGGCAATCCAGACGGTGCCGTATGTTGTGCCGCGCGGGCTCGCGCGCGTGCTGGGGCCGACCTATAACGAGCACGCCGCCGCGCTGCGTGCGGGCGGCTGGGCGGTGGAGGAGGTGGCCACGCCAGAGGCGCTTCGGGGCGCGGACCTGGCGGTGGTGGTCAACCCCAACAACCCCTGCGGAGGCCGGCACGCGCCCGAGGCGCTCATGGCGCTGGCAGGCCGGGTGGGGGTGCTGGTGGTGGACGAAAGCTTTGCCGATCCCGAGCCGGGCCTGTCGCTCGCGCCGCTGCTTGACGCGGCAGAGAACGTGCTGGTGCTGCGCTCCTTCGGCAAGTTCTACGGGCTGGCGGGGCTGCGGCTGGGTTTCGTGCTGCCGTGTGAGGGCATGGCGGCGCGGGTGCGAGAGATGGCCGGGCCGTGGCCGGTCTCCGGCCCGGCGATCGAGGTGGCCTGCAAGGCGCTGGGCGATACCGCGTGGCAGGCCGAAACCACCGCGCGCCTGAACCGAGACGCTGCCCGGCTCGATGCGCTGGCAGGGCGCGCGGGCTGGCAGCTTGTCGGCGGCACGCCGCTCTTTCGGACCTATGCGGCGCCGGATGCCGTGGCGGCGAAGGAGCGGCTTGCCGGTGCCCATATCTGGACACGGGTTTTCCCGTGGTCACGGCACTGGATCAGGCTTGGCATGGCCGGAACGGCGGCAGAGTGGGCGCGGCTCGACGCCGCCTTGTGAGGGAGGCGGTTGGGGGGTGGAGCAGAGGTTGAGGGAGCCGCGCATCGACGGGCCGCGGTGCGGCGATCCAACGTCAGTTTGGCAGCACTTTATCGCGCCAAATCCGAAAAACCTCAGAGGGTGGCGCAGGTGGCAGCCGAATCGCCGTGCCGGTCAGGCGGCCCGGCGATGCGCGGCGGCGCGCAAGCGCGCCTTGTTCCGCGCGGGGCAGCACTCCAACATCCCCTCCAGCCCAAACCCCCTACGCGCCGCAACTCACGCGCAGGCCGCCATCACCGCGCGCACGCGGTCGGCATTGTCGCGCGCCAGCCGCCCATCTTCGTGCCAGAGGCTGTTCTCGAACCCCACGCGCAGCTTGCCGCCCGCCGCGTGCGCGGCCGCGAGGCAGGCGGTTTCGGCGCGGCCAAAGGCGCAGGCGGCCCAATCGGCGGGGGTATTCCGCGCCGCCAGCCGCTCAAGGAACGGGGCAAGGTCGCGCGCGTCGCTTTCCTGCCCGGCGCTGTAGCGGCCAAGCACGAAGATCATCTGCACCCCTGCCGCATCGCGCAAACCCTCCGGCACCAGCCGCGCCAGCAGGTCGAAATCCGCCGCGTCGTAAAGGATATGCTGCACCGCGATGTCGCGTTCGGCGCAGGCGGCGTAGAAACCGGGAGCCTCATCGGCCTCTTCGGCCATTTCGCGCAGCGCGACCGAGACCAGATCGGCCCCGGCATCGAGCGCCACCTGCCGCTGGCGGGGCGGGGCATAGATCCCTGCCGCCTCGGTCGTGACCTGCACCGCCATGCCGGGCACCGCGCGGGCGAGTTCCGCCAGCGCCTCGCGATAGGCTCCGGCGTCGAGCAGGTGCCGCCCTTGCGCGTCGCGCAGGTGCAGGTGCAGCCCGTCCGCGCCCGCCTCAAGACAGGTGCGCGCGGTGGCGACGATCTCGGGCAGGGTCATGGGCAGGGCGGGGTGATCTGCCTTGCTTCGCCGCGCGCCGTTGGGCGCGACCATCAGCCGGGGCAGCGCCCTCATGCGAGGCCCGCTTCCATCGCGAGGGCGAGCTTGTCCACCAACTCGCCCACCTGGTCCTCGGTCAGGATGAAAGGCGGCGCAAGCAAGACATGATCGCCCCGCCGCCCGTCGATCGTGCCGCCCATCGGGTAGCAGATCAGCCCGGCGTCAAACGCCGCCGCCTTGATCCGCTTGTGGACCCCGCGCGCGGGATCAAATGGTGTCTTGCTCTCGCGATCCTCGACCAGTTCCAGCCCGCGAAACATGCCGCGCCCGCGAATGTCGCCGACATGGGGGTGCTGGCCAAAGCGGTCGCGCAGCGCCGCGTCGAGCCGCTCGCCCATCTGCGCCGCGCGGTCGGTCATGCCGCCGTGGGTCAGCTTCGTCACTACCACATCGGCGGCGGCGCAGGCGATGGGATGGCCGATATAGGTGTGGCCATGCTGGAAAAAACCCGATCCGCCCGCGATGGCGGCATAGATCGCGGCTGAGCACAGCATCGCGCCGATGGGCTGATAGCCCGCGCCAAGCCCCTTGGCGATGGTCACGATATCGGGGCGCACGCCGTCCTGCTCGCAGGCGAAAAGCGTGCCGGTGCGCCCCATCCCGCACATCACCTCGTCGAGGATCAGCAATATGCCGTGACGGTCGCAGATCTCGCGGATGCGCCTGAAATATCCCGGCACGGGCGGCACCGCGCCAAGGGTCGCGCCCACCACCGGCTCTGCCACGAAAGCGATGACGTTTTCCGGGCCGACGCGGTGCAGTTCCGCCTCAAGCTCATCGGCGACGCGCAGCCCGTAATCTTCGGGCGATTCGCCGTCCTGCTGCCCGCGATAGGCGTAGCAGGGCGAGATATGCGAGGTTTCCACCATCAGCGGCGCGAACGGCTCTCGCCGCCACATGTTGCCCCCCGTCCCGAGCGCGCCCAGCGTGTTGCCGTGATAGCTCTGCTGTCGCGCGATGAAGCGGGTGCGGCTGGCCTCTCCCTTCTCCAGGAAATACTGCCGCGCGAGTTTCAGCGCCGCCTCCACCGCCTCGGAGCCGCCGGAGACGAAATAGACCCGCTCGATCCCCTCGGGCGCGTGGGCAATCAGCCGGTCGGCCAGCCGCTCGGCGGGCTCTGAGGTGAAGAACCCGGTATGGGCAAAGGCGATTCGGTCGGCCTGATCCTTGATCGCCTGCGTCACGTCCGGGTCGGAATGGCCAAGGCACGACACCGCCGCCCCGCCCGATCCGTCGAGATAGCGCTTGCCGGTCTCGTCGATGATATAGGCCCCGTCGCCGCGCGCGGCGCGGGGCGGGCGGGCCTTGGTGTGGCGGGGAAAGACATGGGTCATGATGCGTATCCTTGGCTGCTCGCCTGACTGAAACAAATGAATCACCTGTTGACAAGAGGTGAAACAGATGGAACCAATGTTTCAAAAAAGACGACATCAGGGGGATACCGTTTGAACGCCTCGTTCGAACACAGACTGTCGCGGAATTTCGACGGCCTCAGTGACAAGCTGCGGCAGGCGGGCGAATATGTAGCGGCGCATCCCGTTGATACCGCGACCCGGTCGCTGCGCAGCGTGGCACAGGAAAGCGGGCTTGCGCCCGCCACGTTTTCGCGGCTCGCGCGCGCCATCGGCTACCAGAGTTTCGAGGATCTGCGCGAGGACATGCGCGAAAAGATCGGCCAGCGCGTCAACAGCTTTGCCGAGCGTGCAGAGCGGTTGCAGGCGGCCCACGAGGCGGGCGAGACCGGGTTTTTCGACGCCCATGTGGGGGCGTGCCAGAACAACCTTGAAACCCTCCTGCGCGATATCGACCGGCCGCTGCTGGAGCGCGCGGTGGCCCGGCTCGACGGGGCGCGCAACGTGCTTGTGTTCGGGGCGCTTGGCTCTACCGGCGTGGTGGAATACCTTGCCTACATGGCGCATTTCTGCACCGGAAACTGGATCATCGGCGGGCGCATGGGGGCCTCGCTCGGGGCGGCGCTGGCCGATCTGGATGCGCGCGACGCGTTCCTTGTCGTGACCAAGCCGCCGTTTTCCACCCGCTCCATCGAGGCCGCGCAGATGGCGGCGGGGCAGGGGGCATATGTGGTGGTCATCACCGACAGCCACGCCTGCCCGGCGCTGCCCCATGCCTCGGCGGGGTTCGTCCTGCCCTCGAACAGCCCGCATTTCTATTCCTCCTATGTGGCCACCCTCGTCTTTGTCGAAGCGATGATCGGGATGCTGGTGAGCCGTGCAGGCCCGGCGGCGCGCGCGCGCATCGCACGGGTCGAAGAGAGCAGCCGCCGCCTTGGCGAAACCTGGGACGGCTGACACGCAAACCGAAACGACATCATCAAAAAAGGGAGATCATGATGTTTGCCAAGTTCAAATTCACTGTTGCCGGGGCCGCGCTGGCCACGCTGATGGCACCGGCGGCGATGGCCGAGGAGTTCATCACCATCGGCACCGGCGGCGTCACCGGCGTCTATTATCCCACCGGCGGCGCGATCTGCCGTCTGGTCAACAAGGGCCGCAAGGATCACGGCATCCGCTGCTCGGTGGAATCCACCGGCGGCTCTATCTACAACATCAAGACCATCCGCGCGGGCGAGCTTGAATTCGGCGTCGCGCAGTCCGACTGGCAGTATCACGCCTATAACGGCACATCGAGCTTTGCCGACGATGGCGCGTTCGAGGGGCTGCGCGCGGTGTTTTCGGTCCATCCCGAACCCTTCACCGTGGTGGCCCGCGCCGATAGCGGCGTCACCAGCTTTGACGATCTCAAGGGCAAGCGCGTCAATATCGGCAATCCCGGATCGGGCCAGCGCGGCACGATGGAAGTGCTGATGGCGGCCAAGGGCTGGACAACCGATGATTTCGCGCTCGCGACCGAATTGAAGGCCGCCGAACAGTCTGCCGCGCTCTGCGATAACCAGATCGACGCGATGGTCTATACCGTCGGTCACCCTTCCGGCTCTATCCAGGAGGCAACCACCGCCTGTGACAGTGTGCTGGTCGAGGTCAGCGGCCCGGCCGTGGACAAGCTGGTGAACGACAACCCCTATTACCGCACCGCCACCATCCCCGGCGGCATGTATCGCGGCAATGACGCCGATACCCAGACCTTTGGTGTCGGCGCCACCTTTGTCAGCTCTGACGCGGTGAGCGAAGAGGCGGTTTATACGGTCGTGAAATCGGTGTTCGAGAATTTCGACGATTTCCGCGGCCTGCACCCGGCCTTTGCCAATCTTGACCCCAAGGAAATGGCGACCGCCGGTCTTTCGGCCCCGCTGCACGCCGGTGCCGCGAAATACTACAAGGAGCAGGGCTGGATCGAGTAACGATCCGCGCGACCCGGCAAGGGCGGCACACCGCCCTTGCCAATTCCCTTTGGGTTATTTCAAACTCAGCATAACAGATCGCGGATTGACCGCGGCACGTCAGGGAGACGCAACGCATGGCCGAGAACACGCAAGCCAAGGGGCCGCTCAGCGAAGAAGAGCTGCAAGAGATGGTCGCCTCCAACGACGGCGGCGCGCGCAATCCGACCGGCAAGGTGGCGATGCTGCTGGCGGTGGTGGCGCTGGTCTGGTCGCTCTACCAGGTGTTGCTGGCCTCGCCGCTCGCGAATTACGTGCTGCCCGGCGATCTCATCAACAATTCGCGCCAGATCCACCTCGCCTTCGCGATCTTTCTCGCCTTCATGGCCTATCCGATGCTGAAATCCAGCCCGCGCACATATGTGCCGATCTATGACTGGGTGCTTGGCCTCGCGGGCACCTATCTGGCGCTTTACGGTTATTTCTTCTACGCCAAGATCGTCGATAATGGCGGGCTGGCCGATCACACCGACAAATGGATGGCGCTTGCAGGTCTCTTGATCCTGTTCGAGGGCGCGCGCCGCGCGCTCGGGCCTGCGATGGCGATCATCGCCACGATCTTTCTCGGCTATGTCTTCTTCGGGGCCTCGGAATGGGTGCCCGAGGTGATCCGCTGGAAGGGTGCCAGCCTGCAAAAGGCGATGAGCCATATGTGGATCACCTCCGAGGGTGTCTTTGGCATCGCTTTGGGCGTCTCGACCAAGTTCGTGTTTCTCTTCGTGCTCTTCGGCGCGCTTTTGGACAAGGCGGGCGCGGGCAACTACTTCATCAAGATGGCGTTCGGCGCATTGGGCCATCTGCGCGGCGGTCCGGCCAAGGCCGCCGTGGTCGGCTCTGCCGCCACTGGCCTCATTTCCGGCTCGTCCATCGCCAATGTGGTCACGACCGGCACCTTCACCATCCCGCTGATGAAGCGGGTGGGCTTCACCTCCGAGAAGGCCGGCGCGGTCGAGGTGGCAAGCTCTGTCAATGGCCAGATCATGCCGCCGGTGATGGGGGCTGCGGCCTTTCTGATGGTGGAATATGTCGGCATCTCTTACGTCGAGGTCATCACCCACGCCTTCCTGCCCGCCACGATCAGCTATATCGCGCTGGTCTATATCGTCCATCTCGAGGCGGTGAAGCAGAACATGCCGACGCTCGGCGACCGGGTGGTGAGCCTGGGGCGCACCATCGGCGGCATGGCGCTTTTCTTCGCGGGATTCGCGGGGCTTTGCTACGGGGTGCAATACCCGGTGGGCTGGATCGTCGCCGCCGTGCCCGACAATTCCGGATTGGTCCTGTCGGCGCTTCTGGTGCTGGCCTATGTCGCGCTGCTTTGGTTCGCGGCAGGCGTGCCGGATCTTGAGCCGGACGACCCCAATTCAGAGGATGTGCGCCTGCCCGACGTGGGCGAGATCTACAAGGCGGGGCTATACTTCCTTCTGCCCATCGTGGTGCTGGTCTATTTCCTGATGATCGAGCAGAAATCGCCCGGCCTCTCGGCCTTCTGGGCGACGGCGCTGCTGTTTGTGATCCTGTTGACGCAGCGCCCCCTGAAGGCGATGTTCCGTGGCCAGAGCGAGATGGCCAACGCCGTGCGCGCCGGTCTCCTTGACCTCATCGACGGGCTGATCGCGGGGGCGCGCAACATGATCGGCATCGCCCTTGCCACCGCCACCGCCGGGGTGATCGTGGGCACGGTCACGCTCACCGGGGTGGGGCAGGTGATGTCCGAACTGGTTGAGTTCCTGTCGGGTGGCAATCTGGTGCTGATGCTCATCCTGGTGGGGCTGCTGAGCCTCGTGCTGGGCATGGGCCTGCCGACCACGGCCAATTATATCGTCGTGTCGTCGCTGATGGCGGGCGTGGTGGTGGAGCTTGGCGCGCAATCGGGGCTGATCGTGCCGCTGATCGCGGTGCATCTCTTTGTCTTCTATTTCGGGATCATGGCCGATGTGACGCCACCGGTGGGGCTGGCAAGCTTTGCCGCCGCCGCCGTGTCGGGGGGCGACGCGATCAAGACCGGCATTGTCGCGTTCTTCTACAGCTTGCGCACAGTGGCGCTGCCCTTCGTGTTCATCTTCAATACCAACCTGCTGTTGATTGATGTCACGGTGACCCAGGGTATCATCACCTTCATCACGGCAACCATCGCGATCCTTGTCTTTACTGCCGGAACCATGGGCTGGTTCCTGACCAAGAACCGCATCTACGAAAGTGTCGCGCTGGTGCTGGTGGCCTTTGCCCTGTTCCGGCCCGACTATTTCATGGACCGGATCCAGCCACCCTTCGAGATCGTCGAGCCTGCGCAGCTTGAGCAGGCGCTTGGGCGCGCGGTGCCGGGGCAGGATCTGCGCATCGTGGTGGCTGGCCCCGATTTCATCAGCGGTGAGCCCAAGGAGACGACGCTGGTGCTCTCGGTCACCGAGGACAAGGACGGGGCGGCGCTGTTGCAGGAGTATGGCCTGACGCTCATTCCCGAGGGCGATCAGGTGCTGCTCGACGAGCCGATGTTCGGCACGCCCTTTGCCGATACGATGCAGGGCTATGATTTCTACGGCGACACGCCGGTCACGATCACCACCGTCAAGGCCCCGGTCGATCAATGGCCGCAAGAGCTTCTGTTCATCCCAGCCTTCCTGCTGCTGGCGCTGGTGGCGCTGTTGCAGCGCGCCCGCCTCGGGAGGGAAACCCAGATCAAGCAAGGAGCCACGACATGACCGGCCCCGTTCTCTGCGCCGTCGATATCAGCAACCCGCGCCGTGACGATAACGTGCTGCGCTCTGCCGCGCGGCTTGCGGCCCTCGACGGGGCGCAGCTTGATCTCATTACCGTCGTGCCCGATTACGGGATGAGCGTGGTAGGCAGCTATTTCGACAAGGAACATCACCCCAAGATCGAGCAAGAGGCGCGGCGGCGGCTCGACGATCTGGTGTCAGAGGTGCTCGGCCCCGAGGCCAATGCCAGCATCCGTCACCTCGTCGTGACCGGGAACGCCTACGAGGAAATCCTTCGCGTGGCCCGCGCCGATGGGGCCTCGCTCATCGTGATCGGCGCGCACAAGCCCGATTTCCACGATTTCCTGCTTGGCCCCAACGCGGCGCGGGTGGTGCGCCACGCCGCGTGCTCGGTCATGGTGGTGCGGTAAGGGCGGGTTGCGCGCGCCCGACGGTTATCCCGGCAGCTTCACCTTGCGCAGATAGGGCAGTTGTGCATCGAAACTGCCGAATTTCTCGCGCGCGGCCGCGTCATTCACCGAGGGCGGCACGATCACATCCTGCCCAAGCGTCCAGTCGGCGGGCGTCGCCACGCCATGTTTCGCCGTGGTCTGAAGCGCGTCGAGCGCGCGCAGCACCTCGGCGAAATTGCGCCCCACCGTCATCGGGTAGGTCATCGACAGTTTCAACTGCTTGTCCGGCCCGATGATGAAGACCGAGCGCACCGTGGCGCTGTCGGCAGGCGTGCGCCCATCGGGTAGATAGGCCTCGGCGGGCAGCATGTCGAAGGCCTTGGAGACCGCCAGCCCGTCATCGGCGATGATCGGGAATCGCGGCGCGGCCCCGCCGACGGCCTCGATATCGCCCTTCCATTTGCGGTGATCCTCGACGCCATCGACCGAGACGCCGATTACCTTGGTGCCGCGCTTCTCCCATTCATCAGCCAGCCGCGAAACGGCGCCAAATTCGGTGGTGCAAACGGGGGTGAAATCCTTGGGATGCGAAAACAGAATCGCCCAGCTATCGCCGATCCACTCGTGCAGCGAGAACGTGCCGAGATCGGTCTCGACGGTCAGATCGGGGATCGTGTCATTGATGCGAAGTGCCATGAAAGCCTCCTTGTTTTGCGGGCGCGGGCGGGGATTTGATCAAATTCCCAGAGGGCCGGATCATCCGGCCTTGCGGCGCGCCGGAACCGCTGACAGAGTGCCGCCAAATCCACGGAGGTCAACCATGATCGAGAAAAAGATGTTCTATATTGACGGGGCCTGGCAGAAGCCGCTTTCCGGCCGTGATCACGCCGTCATCAACCCCACCACCGAGGAGCCCTGCGCGGTCATCGCGCTCGGCGGGCAGGCCGATACCGATGCCGCCGTCGCCGCCGCGCGCGCGGCCTTTCCGGCATGGATGGCCACCCCGCCCGCCGAACGCATCGCTCATGTCGAGAAAATCCTCGAGGTTTACGCAACCCGCGCCGAGGATATGGCGCAGGCCACCAGCATGGAGATGGGCGCGCCCATCGACATGGCGCGCCAGCAACAGGTGCCTTCGGGGACGTGGCATATCACCAATTTCCTGACCGCCGCGCGCGCCTTCGAATTCGACGAGCCGCTTGGCGATCACGCCCCGAATGACCGCATCATCCACGAGCCGGTGGGTGTGGTGGCGATGATCACGCCGTGGAACTGGCCGCAGAACCAGATCACCCTCAAGGTGATCGCGGGGCTCATTGCGGGCTGCACCATGGTGCTCAAGCCAAGCGAGGAATCGCCGCTCAACGCGCTGATCTTCGCCGAGGTGATCCATGAGGCGGGCCTGCCCAAGGGCGTGTTCAACCTCGTCAACGGCGATGGCGCGGGCGTGGGCAGCCAGCTTTCGGCGCATGAGGGCGTCGATATGGTCAGCTTCACCGGCTCATCGCGCGCGGGCAAACTCATCTCGAAATCCGCCGCCGACACGCTCAAGCGCGTCAGCCTTGAGCTGGGCGGCAAGGGCGCGAACCTGATCTTTGCCGATGCCGATGAAAAGGCCGTCAAGCGCGGCGTGATCCATTGCATGAACAATACCGGCCAATCGTGCAACGCCCCCACGCGGATGTTGGTGGAACGGTCGCGCTATGACAGCGCCGTTGCAGAGGCCGCCGAGGTCGCCGCCGCAATCAAGGTCGGCCCCGCCCATGAAGAGGGCCGCCATATCGGCCCGGTCGTCAACGAGGCGCAGTTCAACAAGATACAAGGGTTGATCCAGATCGGCATCGACGAGGGCGCGCGGCTTGTCGCGGGCGGTCTTGGCCGCCCCGACGGGCTCAATCGCGGGTTTTTCGTGCGGCCCACGGTCTTTGCCGATGTCACCCCCGACATGACCATCGCCCGCGAGGAAATCTTTGGCCCGGTCCTGTCGATCATGCCCTTTGAGACAGAGGAGGAGGCGTTGCGCATCGCCAATGACACGCCTTACGGCCTCACGAACTATGTCCAGACCACTGACGCCGCCCGCGCCAATCGCCTTGCGCGCGGCTTGCGCTCGGGCATGGTTGAGATGAACGGCAAATCGCGCGGCGCGGGATCGCCCTTCGGCGGGATGAAGCAATCGGGCCACGGGCGCGAGGGCGGTAAATGGGGCATCGAGGATTTCCTCGAGGTCAAGGCCGTCTCGGGCTGGACCCCCGGCGCCTGATCTGGTGGCGGGCCACGCCTTTATCCTGCATCTGGTGCGTGCCACGGCGCGGCGCGACAACGCGTGCGCCCTGCTCGAGGGCTGCGGGATGGAGGGCGAGATCTGGGCCGCCGTCGATGGCCGCGCGATGTCGTCGCGCGATCTTGCGGCCTGCGTCGGCGCGCGGCTCTTTGCACCGGCCTACCCGTTCGGCCTCAAGACCGGCGAGATCGGCTGTTTCCTCAGCCACCGCCAGATCTGGGCCGAGATCGTGCGGCGCGATCTGGATCACGCGCTCCTCATCGAGGATGATGCCGCCATCGCCGATCCTTTCCCCGCCGCGCTGGCACTGGCGCGCGATCACATCGCCGATCTGGGCTATATCCAGTTCCAGACCCGCCCGGTGCCGCGCCCCGCCACCGTGGTCGATACAAATGGCGGGGCGACGCTTGCGGTGCCGCGGGTGGCAGGGCTGCGCACCACCGCGCAGATGCTGAGCCGCGCCGCCGCCGAGCGGCTTTTGCACCTGTCGGAGGTGTTTGACCGGCCCGTGGATACGTTTATCCAGAGCCATTGGCATACCGGGCTGCGCCCCGCCGCGATCCACCCCGCGGGGATCACCGATATCGCCCACCGGCTCGACGGCTCGACCATTCAGGGCGGGGCGCGCGGCCCGATGGAGCGGCTGGGGCGCGAATGGGCGCGGCTGCGCTATCGCCGGGCGGTGGCGGCGGCCTCGCGGCAAAGCGCGGCCCCGGCGGCGGGCGGGCCGGGATGATCGTTGCGCGGCTTTTCGGGGGGCTTGGCAACCAGCTTTTCCAATATGCCGCCGGGCGCGCGCTTGCCGATCACCTGCGCACCGATCTGGCGCTTGATACCCGTTATCTCGGCGGCGCGCGGGCCTGTGGCATGGGTCATTTCGCGCGGGCGCGATACCGGACCGACACGCCCCTGCCGCCCGCCAGATCCGACGGGATGCTGCGCTATGGGCTGTGGCGGCTTATGGGCCGGAACCCCCGCTTTTACCGCGAGCGCGGCCTCGGCTTCGACCCGGCGTTCCGTGACCTGCCCGACGGCAGCTATCTGCACGGCTACTGGCAATCCGCGCGCTATTTCGCCGCTATCGCCGGGCGGCTGCGCAGCGATCTGGCATTCACCACCCCGCTTGATCTGGCCAATGCCGATATGACCGCGCGGATCGAGGCCGCGCCCTGCGCCGTCTCGGTCCATGTGCGGCGCGGCGATTACCTCGCCTCGGGCAGCTATGCCGCCTGCCCGCCGGACTATTACCGCCGGGCCATCGCACGGCTGGCCGATGATCTTGGCACGCCGCTGACCTGCTTTGTCTTTTCCAACGATCCCGGCTGGGCGCGCGACGCGCTCGATCTTGGCACGCAAAAGGTGGTGGTCGATCTCAACGACGAGACGCGCGGCGCGTTCGATCTTCACCTGATGTCGCGCTGCGCCCATCATGTGATCGCCAATTCCACCTTTTCGTGGTGGGGGGCGTGGCTCAACCCCGCGCCGACCCGCCGGGTGATCGCGCCCGCGAACTGGTTCGGCACGGCGAAACTGTCCAATCCCGATCTCATCCCCGAGGGCTGGACGCGGCTCTGACATCCGCCGGTTTTGCCTGCCCGCGACGGCGCGGCGTAGGCTATCAACCGGGCAGCGGAAACTCCATCAGCGCGGCATCGCGGCGCAGGTAGAGCGGGTGCTTGGCCGAGCCGTCCTTGTTGAGGCCAAAACAGCGCAGCGGGCGGCCCGTCGCGGCGAGCGCGGTGACGGCGTCGCGCACGGTGCCCGCGTGGCGCGGGTGCAGACGGCCATAGGCCATCACCACCATCTCGGCCTCGGCCGCCATCGCCACCAGCGCGGGGATATTGGCGGGGCTGCACGCCATGCCCGGATCATGCGGCAGATCGCGCGGCGAGGTGGCCCGCCAGTCGAGCACATTGCCCTTGAGATAGCGGGTAAAGCCCCAGTCGCGGGCAAAGCCCAGCTCGCGGTGGCAGGTGGGATCGGAGGCTGCGGCATCGGCGACCGAGGGGTTCATGCCCACGAAAAGCACCGTGCGGGGCACCTCTCCCGGTGCGGTCCAGTCGCGGCTGAGCGCCTGCCGGTAGCGGCCGCAGTCGGAGAATGTCGCGCCGCCCTGCACGCCCTCGGGCAGGCGCAGGCGCACGCGGCCGCCGGGGTCGTGCCGGTCCTCGGGTGCGGTCATTGGTTGAACACGCGCGAGGGGTGCAACTCGCCCGCCTTGTAGCGCCCGATGGCCACCGCGCGGCCCGCCTCGGCGGCCCAGCATTCCTCGCCATACTCGACCCCGCTGGCGATCACCATGCCGGGATTGCCGTTGCGCAGCCGCGCCGCGCCCTCGGGCGTGGCGGTGAGCATGGGCAGATCGGCAAGCCCCTCTTCGAGCGGGCGCAGATGGGCGTCGAGATCGGGGGTGCGCGCCAGCGCCTCGATGGTCTCCATGTCGATACCGTCTTCGGCATTGAACGGCCCGGACCACAGACGCCGCAGCGTCAGGACATGGCCAAAGCAGCCCAGCGCGCGGCCCAGATCGCGGGCCACGGCGCGCACGTAACCGCCCTTGCCGCAGGTCATCTCGATCACGGCGGTATCGCGGTCGGGGCGGTCCACCAGCACGATTTCCTCGATCCAGAGCGGGCGGGCTGTGGTCTCGAAATCCTCGCCGTCGCGGGCGCGTTTATAGGCGCGCTCGCCGTCGATCTTGACCGCAGAGAAACGCGGCGGCACCTGCATGATCTCGCCCAGAAAGCCGCCGAGCGCGGCCTTGATCGCGTCATCCTCGGGGCGCGCGTCGTTGGTCTCGGTTATCCGGCCCTCGGCATCGTCGGTATCGGTTTCCTGCCCCAGCCGCACGGTAAAGCGATACGCCTTGAGCGCGTCGGTGATATGCGGCACCGTCTTGGTGGCCTCGCCAAGGGCGATGGCCAACACGCCCGTCGCCTCGGGGTCGAGCGTGCCGGCATGGCCTGCCTTCTTGGCGTCAAGCGCCCATTTCACCTTGTTCACCACGGCGGTGGAGGTGAGGCCCGCAGGCTTGTCCACCACCAGCCAACCCGAGATGTCGCGGCCCTTTGCCTTGCGTGCCATATGCGGTCCTGAAATTGCGCCTGGGTCAGGCCGCAGGGCCTAGTCGAGCGGCGCACCTGCGTCAACCACCACGCCGACGATCGGCCCCAGCGGCAGGAACACGGTATCCGAGCGGCCCAGCCCCGGCGCGTGCAGCCGCGAGATTTTGCCATCAAGATAGAGCGCCTGTGCCGCGCCGAGATGGTCGCGGAAAACCCGCGCGAAGCGGTGGAAATTCACCGGCGCGTCTGAGATGAGAAACCAGACGCGCCGCCCGTCAGCGGAATTGCCCACGCCGTTGCGGATATGCAGGCTGTCGCTGTCCTCAAGAAAGCGCGGATGCAGTGCGCCGTCGATCACCAGCATCGGCCCGGATTGGGTGGCAAAGCGGCAGTCGGGGGCGGCGCGCGCGAAGCGGCGCGATTCGATCACCTCGGCGCGAGCCTCGGAGACGCAGAACACGCCATTGGGCAGCATCCCGAAATTGCCGGGGCTGGCCCCGGTCAGAAGCGGCGCCGCCTGCAGTCCCTCTTCGATATAAAGGCCGACGGGGCTGCGGTCGGCGTGATACATGCCGGCATTCATGGCGAAGCCAAGCCGCTTGCCCTCGCGCGCCAAGAGCCGGTCGGTATTGGCGAAACTGCCAAGCGGGGTGCCGCGCGCGGGATCGTTGAGAAAGAGGCGGATATCGTCGCGGGCGGCATCGGCCTCGCAGAGCGTATAGCCCGCGCCCTCAAAGGTGATGGCACGGCAGGCGGCGGCGGTGGCGGGGAGGGGGGCGAGCAGAGCGAGCGCGGCAAGAAGGATGCAGGCGCGCGCGCGCTGCCCTTTACCCGTCATGCTCCGGCTTGACCGGGGCATCTCTGGCCACAGGCGCAGCCAGACCCGCGAGATTGCCCGGTCAAGCCGGGAAATGACGCGCGCTTGCCAGCGCTCGGGGCCTTTACCCCTCGACATCCCGGCGCACCTTGTCCTCGGCGAAAAGCCGCCGCGTCTCGTCCATCTGGTCAAACGTCTCATCAAGGCGAAACCGCAGGTCGGGGGTGAATTTCAGCCCCGCCTTGCGCCCGATGATGCGGCGCAATTCGGCCTTGTTGCGCGCGAGGAACGCGATCGCCTCACTACGCCCCTCGCCGCCCAAGGGCATGACAAAGGCGGTGGCGATCTTGAGATCGGGCGAGCAGCGCACCTCGCCCACGGTGATCGAGAGGCGGTTCAACTCGGGGTCATGGATATCGCCCCGCATCAGCACCTCCGACAGGGTGCGGCGGATAAGCTCGCCCACGCGCAATTGACGCTGCGAGGGGCCGGGGCCGTCATGTGTGTGCTGTCGTGCCATGTCGCCGATGTAACCCTTCGCAAAGGCCCTGCCAAGCGGGCGCGGCCCAATTTTCAACACCTGGCACAAGATAGCCGCTGATGGGCGGTGCGGTCGTGACGGGGGAGTATGGCAGACGGCGCGGACAATGACCGGCGGCACTGTGGAGGGTGCAAATGGCTTGACGCGGCCAGGGATTCATTTTCTCCCGCGCGGCATCACGTCTCGGTTCGGGTCAAGCCATTTTGGGCCGCCATGCCCTGTCCGTGCTGATAAGCGTGTTGGTGACTTCAATGAGCTTTCGCAATGAGAAGGGCCGGAAAACAGCGCGGGGCGCTGTTCTCCCGACGAACCTATTTCGGGACATGCCACGAGGGTGGTGTGCATGGGGGGGGGCGTTCGATGCCGGTTCCCACTTTTGAGCAACATATTTCAAGCGTGGCTCCCAAGGTGGCCGAGCGAATGGCGTCGAACGGTGTGAATTTGGATGGCGCGCGCCTCACCCCCTCTGCCGCTGTCGCCAGAGCGTGAACAGCCCCGCCCCCACGATCAGCGCCACCCCGAGTGCCACGTTGAGGCGGATGGTCTCGGAAAACACCGCGATGCCGATGGTGCTGGCAAAGACCAGTTGCAGATAGGCGAAGGGCTGCACGGCGCTCGCCTCGGCGACCTCGTAGCATTTGATCAGCGTGTAATGCCCCGCCGCCCCGGTGATGCAAAGCGCGCCCATCCAGATCCAGTCCGGCCCTGTCATCGGCTCCCAGAACCACGCGCCCACGACGGTCATCGCGACCGAACCCACCGTGCCGGTCCAGAAAAACGAGGTGGCGGCGCTGTCGAGCCGCGCGACGAACCGGGTGAGCAGGCCGTAAAGCGCGAACATCAGCGCGGCGATGAACGGGATCACGGCGGCGGGCTGGAACACGCCGAATCCCGGCTCCAGGATGATGAGCACCCCGGCAAAGCCCACGCCGATCGCCACCCACCTGCGCCAGCCCACCCGCTCGCCCAGCACCGGGCCAGAGAGCGCGGCGATCAGAAGCGGATAGGCGGCAAACACCGCATGGCTCTCGACCAGCCCCAGAAGCGTGAAGCCATAGATCATCACGCAGATTTCCGCCACCAGCAGCACGGCGCGAAAGCCCTGCATCAAGGGCTGCGCCGTGGCGGCGGCAGCCATCAACCCGCCCGCGCGGCGCGCGGCGATGGTCATCACGAAGGCGGCAAAGAACCAATACCGGATCATCACCACCATGAAGACGTTGTATTCGCCCGCCAGATGCCGCGAGATGCCATCCTGCACCGCAAAGATGAAGGTGGTGAGCACCATCATCCAGATGCCAAGGCGGGTGTTCTGATCTGTCATCGCCTGTCCAATATTGCGCGGGTCATGTGGCGCTTGCGCCCGTATCCCGCAACACGGCTGACAGAAAACCCCGCCGCCTCCAAGCCCCGCCGCACAAAGCCCGCCGCCGTATAGGTGGCCGCCGTGCCGCCCGTGGCGGTGTGGCGGGCGACCTCGGCCATCAGGGCGGGCTGCCACATCTCGGGGTTTTTCGCCGGTGAAAACCCGTCGAGAAACCAGGCATCGGCCTTGTGGGGCCAGTGGCTTAGCGTCTCGCGCGCATCCCCCGCCACAAGCGTGAAATGCAGGTCCGGCAGCGCGATCTCCTGCGCGCTGCCCTGCCAATGGGGGGCAAGCTCCGCCGCCAGCCCCGCCAGTTCCGCAAACCGGGCTTGCGCGCGGCGCATGTCTTGGGGGGCCATCGGATAGGCCTCGAAGGAGGTGTATTTGAGCCGCCCCGGCACGCGCGCCGCGCGCCATGCCACAAGCGCCGCGAGCAGGTTCAGCCCGGTGCCGAAGCCCAGTTCGGCAATGTGAAACCCGTCCCGGAATCGCGCCGGCAGATCGTTGCCCGCAACGAAAACATGCCGCGTCTCCGCCAGCCCGTCATCGAGGCTGAAATAGGGATCGTCAAAGCGGGTCGAGACCGGCACCTCGCCGTCGCGCCATGTGATCCGCGCCTGCTGGTCCTGCATCGGGCACTCCGCTAGAAAGCGTCTGGACCATGACGGCGCGCGGGGAAATGTGCAATGACCGACATCACGGTGATGGGGGCGGGGATATTCGGGCTGGCGACCGCCTGGGCCTGCGCGCGGCGCGAGGCAAGGGTGCGGGTGATCGACCCGGCAGGTCCTGGCGCGGGGGCCTCGGGCGGGCTTGTTGGCGCGCTGGCCCCGCATGTGCCGGAAACCTGGAATGACAAGAAGGCGTTCCAGTTCGAGAGCCTTATCATGGCCGAAGGCTTCTGGGCCGGGGTGGCCGAGGCGGGAGCTGTGTCGCCGGGCTATGCGCGGCTGGGGCGAGTGCAGCCGGTGGCGGATGACGCGGCGCTGGCGCTTGCACATGAGCGCGCGGCGAGCGCGGCGCGGCTCTGGCAGGGCAGGGCGCTTTGGCAGCTGGAGGCGGCCACCGGCGGCTGGTGCCCGCCAAGCCCCACCGGATACGTGATCCGCGACACGCTGAGCGCGCGGCTGCATCCGCGCCGCGCCTGCGCCGCGCTGGTGGCGGCACTGCGCGGCGCGGGGGCCGAGGTGCTGCGCGAGGGGGTGCCCAAGGGCCGCGTGCTCTGGGCCACCGGCGTGGCGGGCCTGGAAGAGCTGAGCGCCGCGCGCGGTCGCACCGTCGGCAATGGCGTCAAGGGGCAGGCCGCGCTGCTCGATTTCGACGCGCGCGACCTGCCGCAGATATTCGCGGGCGGCGTGCATATCGTGCCGCACGAGGACGGGACCACGGCCATCGGCTCCACCTCCGAGCGTGACTATGCCGACCCGACCGCCACCGACGCGCAGCTTGACGCGGTGATCGCCGCCGCGCGCGCCGCCCTGCCCGCGCTGGCCGAGGCCCCGGTGATCGAACGCTGGGCCGGGCTGCGTCCGCGTACGCGCAGCCGCGCGCCGATGCTGGGGGCGCATCCGCTGCATCCCGGCCAGTTCATCGCCAATGGCGGGTTCAAGATCGGCTTTGGCATGGCCCCCAAGGTGGCCGAGGTCATGGCCGACCTGATGCTTGACGGGGTGGACCGCATCCCCGAAGGATTTCGCCCGGAGGCGTCGTTATGAGCGGACCACGCTTTGCCAGCCTGCGGCGGGACGTGGCCTGAAGGGCCCATTGGCCCCCCTCGGACGGGCACGCGCGCGGCTCATCGCACCAAATCGACCGGCCTCGTCACGCCGGTCATGTCGACGAAGCCGATCCGCAGCGCCCACGGTTCGGTCTCCAAGCCCCCATCAGCAACCGCGCGTCAATCAGCCAGTCCTAGAGCGTGTCGTGTTCATTCGCATTCACGCGCCACGCTCTAACTTATTGATTTAGCATGTTCGAGAAGCTCAAAACCGGTTCCCACTTTTGAGCAACATGCTCTAATCGTCGAGATCGGCGAAAAGGTTCTCGCTTTCGACAAAGTCGATCCGGTCCTTGGCGATGCTGCCATCGTTGATGTCGCGCGTCTCCACCCGCCCGTCGCCAAAGCCCAGGATCACCACGTCGCAGATATCCAGAAACAGCCCGTTCTCGACCACCCCCGGCATCTGGTTGAGCGCCATCGAGAGCCGGTGCGGCTGCCCGATGCGCGCGAGGTGCAGATCGACGATGTAATTGCCCTCGTCGGTGACAAAGGGGCGGTCGCCGTTCATGCGCAGCGTGGCATCGCGGCCCAGCACATCCATGTTGATGAGCAATTCCTCGATCAACGATTTTGTGGTCTGCCAGCCGAACGGGATCACCTCGACCGGCAGCGGGAAGGCACCGAGATGTTCGACCTCCTTGCCGATATCGGCGATCACGATCATCTGATCGCTGGCGGTGGCGACGATCTTTTCCTGCAACAGCGCCCCGCCGCCGCCCTTGATAAGGTTGAGATTGGCATCGAACTCGTCGGCGCCATCAATCGTCACATCGAGCCATTTCGCCTCGTCGAGGCTGATTACCTCGATCCCCACCTCGCGGGCAAGCTCGGCGGTGCGGGTCGAGGTGGGCACGCCCTTGATCTTGAGCCCGTCCTCGCGCACCAACTCGCCGAGGCACCGCACCATCCACGCCGCGGTAGAGCCGGTGCCGAGGCCCACGCGCATCCCGTCCTCGATAAAATCGACCGAGCGTTTGGCGGCGACATATTTGGCCTTGTCGATGGGGGACAATTCTCCGGTCATGGCAGCGTCTCTCCGGGTTGGTGTGCGCGGCCCGCTTATAGCGGCCTTGCCGCCGTGGTGCGAGGGGCAATCGCGCCCGCGCCTAGATCGTGAGGTGGCGCGCGCGCGCGCCGCGCTCGATCGCCGCAGCGTGCAGCCGGTCGATATCGAGCTCGTAGCGGATTTCCTCCAGCAGGCGCAATTCGCGATCATTGAGCGTGCCATCGGCGGCGGCCACGTCGCAGGCCAGCGCATAGGCGGTTTCGTTCAGCGCCTCGGGCAGGTTGTCGCGAATGAGGCCAAAGAGCGCATCCAGCCCGTCCTCGACCGCGAACAGATCGAACACCGTCTGCGACATCACGCGCAGCCGGTCGAGATCATAGCTGGCAAAAACGGGCAGGTTGTTGATCTGGCTCTCGATCTTGACAAGCTCGGCGGTGCGCATGTCCTCGTCCGAGGCCGAAACCGCGATCATCAGGGCGACAAGGCAATCCTGCGGGCTGAGCGGGTGGGGGATCTGGTCTGACATTTGCGGCCTTTCGGGCGGGGGCATGTTGCGGTGCAGAATATTGACTGTGCCGCCCCCCGGCAATAGGTAGCGCGAGGCCGTGCGGCCCCAACGGCGCGCGGCGAAGCTGGAGTTTGAGCAATGTCCGATCTGCGCGATGCCGCGATGCAATCCAAGGCCTGGCCCTTTGAAGAGGCGCGCCGGGTGCTCAAACGCTATGAGAAAGCCCCGCCTGAAAAGGGCCATGTGCTCTTTGAGACGGGCTATGGCCCCTCCGGCCTGCCGCATATCGGCACCTTTGGCGAGGTGCTGCGCACCACGATGATCCGCCGCGCTTTTGAGGTCATCAGCGACATTCCGACGCGGCTTATCTGTTTTTCCGACGATCTCGATGGGATGCGCAAGGTGCCGGGCAATGTGCCCGACCAAGACGCCTTGCGCGAGCATCTGCAAAAGCCGCTCACGAGCGTGCCCGACCCGTTCGGCACGCATGACAGCTTTGGTGCGCATAACAACGCCATGCTGCGGCGGTTTCTCGACACGTTCGGGTTTGACTACGAATTCATCTCGGCCACCGAATTCTATGCCTCGGGGCAGTTCGACGAGGTGCTGCGCCGCGCCGCCGAGCGCTATGACGATATCATGAAGATCATGCTCAAGAGCCTGCGCGAGGAGCGGCGGCAGACCTATTCGATATTCCTGCCGATCCACCCCGAGACGGGCCGCGTGCTTTACGTGCCGATGAAGCATGTGGACGGTGCCAAGGGCGAGATCACCTTTGACGACGAGACGGGCCGCGAATGGACGCTTCCCGTCACCGGCGGGAACGTCAAACTGCAATGGAAGCCCGATTTCGGCGCGCGCTGGGCCGCGCTTGGCGTCGATTTCGAGATGTATGGCAAGGACCATTCCACCAACACGCCGATCTATGACGGCATCTGCCGGGCGCTTGGCGCGCGCGCGCCCGAGCATTTCACCTACGAGCTTTTCCTCGACGAGACCGGGCAGAAAATCTCCAAATCCTCGGGCAACGGCATCTCGATCGACGAATGGCTGCGCTATGCCGCGACCGAGTCGCTCAGCTATTTCATGTATCAAAAGCCCAAGACCGCCAAACGGCTGCATTTTGACGTGATCCCGCGCGCGGTGGATGAATACCACCAGCAATTGCGCGCCTATGTGGATCAGGATGCGGGCCAGCGGCTCAACAACCCGGTCTATCACATCCATGGCGGCGATGTGCCCGAGAGCCGCATGGTGGTGCCCTTCTCGATGCTGCTCAATCTCGCCTCGGTGGCGCACGCCCATGACAAGGCCGCGCTCTGGGGCTTCATCCGCCGCTACGCGCCCGAGGCCAGCCCCGAGACGCATCCCGATCTTGATGCGGCGGCGGGGTTTGCGCTGCGCTATTACGAGGATTTCGTGGCCCCGGCGAAGCGCTATCGCGCGCCGTCGGATCTGGAGCGCGAGGCGCTGATGGATCTGCGCGACCGGCTTGCCGCGCATCAGGGCCCGCGCGACGACGAGACCTTGCAGGGTCTGGTCTACGACGCGGGGCGCGAGCGGTTCGATCCGCTGCGCGGCTGGTTCACGGCGCTTTACGAGGTGTTGCTGGGGGCCTCGCAGGGGCCGCGTTTCGGCGGGTTCATCGCGCTCTATGGCGTCGAGGAAACCGTGGCGCTCATTGACCGCGCGCTTGCGGGCGAGATGGCTTGACACGGATCATTGCGCGCGCGCCGGGCGCTTGCTAGCTTGCGGGCAAAAGAGCATGAGGCCCGCGATGCAGTATTCCCTTGCCCCCCTGATCGGCGCCCTCGGCGTCGCTGCCTGCGTGCAGGCCGTCTCCATGCCGGATGCAAGCGAGGGCGCGGCACTCTATGCCGCCAATTGTGCGCAATGCCACGGGGCAGGCGGCGAGGGCGATGGACCTTGGGCCGAGGGCATGATGCCGCCGCCCGCCGATCTCACGCGGCTGTCAAAGGATGGCACGTTCCCGCGCGCGCATGTGCTCTCGGTGATCGACGGCTATGACCGCACCGGCCTGCCGGGGCAGGAAATGCCGGAATTCGGCCTGCTGCTGGAGGGCGATACCGTGCCGGTGGATGTGGGCGACGGGGTGCTGACCCCGACACCGCGCCCGCTGGCGGCGCTGATGGCCTATCTCGAAAGTATCCAGCGGGGGTAGATTATCCGCCGCGGATCAATTCATCCTCGTCATCAGAGGCCGACAGTCCCAGCGCATCAAGCCCGTTTTCGAGATGGTCCGACAAATGCGGCGTGCCGATCAGGTAATCGGCGCAGGGCGTCGTTGCCTCCTCATAGGCGGTGCGGCGCGCCTCGTCGAATTCCTCGGCCTCGAACGTGCCGCGCCCAACCCACATGACGGCGACAAGGCTGGCCTGTTCCTCCTCGGTCAGCCGGTCGATAAAGGCGCGAAGCTCGGCCTCGGCGCGGTCCAGCTCGCGCGCCATGAGCACGATCTGCGCAATCTTGTAGACGGTGATGTCGAGCATGGGCGGCCTCCTCTCGTGCGATGATGGCACAGATTTGCCCGCCTGCCGAGACCTCGCCTTGATCTTACGCAAAGAGCCGGTAATAGGCCCAATCCGGCAATAGCCGCGAGAGCCGGAAGACATAGCTGAAAAGCCGCGGGAAATGGCGTTGAAACGCCGCATCGTCGCACATCAGCTCGAATATTTCCTGCGCCGCCGCCTCGGGCGGCATGATGAACGGCATGGCGAAATCGTTCTTGTCGGTGAGCCGCGTGCGGATGAAACCGGGATTGGCCAGCTGCACCCGCACGCCGCTGCGCCACAGGTCGGCGCGCATCGATTCGGCAAGGCTCATGATGCCCGCCTTGGACGCGCCATAGCCGATGGCCCCCGGCAATCCGCGAAATCCCGAGAGCGAGCCGGTGAGCACGATATGGCCCGCGCCCCGCGCCACCATCCCCGGCACCACATGGCCCAAAACCCGCACCGCGCCGGTAAAATTCACATCCGCCATCGCGGTGACCTCCTCGGCGCGCCACGCCGTCGCCGCCATCGGCCAGTAGACCCCGGCGAGATAGACCATCCCGTCGATCTCGCCCACAGCCTCTGCCGCCGCTCTTACGCTGGCCTCGTCGCGCACATCCACCGGAACCGCCCGCGCGCGCCCCGGCAGCGCCGCCGCTACCTCGTCGCACCGCGCGGCATTGCGCGCCGACACGATCACCTCGGCCCCCGCCGCGCTCAGCTTGGCGGCCAGCGCCGCGCCCAGCCCCTCGCTTGCGCCCACCAGCCAATAGCGGTTGCCCTGCCAGTTGCTCATGCCTGCACCTTTCTCATCGTGGCCACAAGCTCGGCCACCTTGATCCCGAACTTGCGGAATTGGCTTCGGTTCACGATCACCCCCTCGGGTGTCAGATACATCCAGTCGGTGACGCTCAGCACATGGCCGCCCGCCTCCAGCGGCAGGCGAATGCGATAGCATAGCCGCACCGCCGATCCGGTCTGTTGCCCGGTGCCCGGCCCTACCAGATCCTCGGCCTCGGCCCGGATCGCGCCATCATTGCCGATCTCAAGCTGCCATTCGCGATCCTGCCGGTTGCCGCTGTCATAGCGGAAATGCTCGCGCATGATGCCGCGATTACCCTGCCATTCGGCTTCGAAATCCGCATCGAACCGCGAGGCGACCCGGCCCAGCGGCCCAAAGATCACGCCTTCGCATTTGATCGCGCCGTTCAGATGCTCGCGCAGGTCGAGCGCGGGCGCGCCCTCCGCGTAATCGTGGGGCCGTTGCGCGCCGAACCCGGCCAGCCGCGCGGCCAGCCAGACAGCGCCCAGCGCCACCGCTGCACCCGTCGCGATCAGGGCTATCGCCTCCATCCCGTCATCCTTTCGTGTCACCGAGGTCGAGCCGCAGCAACAGCGCGATCGCCCCGAGTTTCAGAACACAAGGCAGCCCGCCATAAAGCAGCGCCAAAAGCCACAGCGCGCCTGCGTCATTCTCTCCGCCGCTGCGAAAGCCTGCGGCCTCCAGCGCGGGCAGCACCGCCACGGCGGCCAGCGCCAGCGTGAATTTCGACACAAAGGCCCAAAGGCCGAACCCCTCGGCCCCGCCCGGCGCGATCTCGGCCATGCGGCGGGCGAACATCGCGGGCAAGAGCGTCATATCCGCCCCCGTCGCCACGCCCGACACCACGCAGATCACCGCAAACGCCGTCAGGTCGCCCGCGCCAAGCGTGATCGCCCAGCCAAAGGCGGCAATGGCCAGAACCATCGCGCCAAGCAGCATCCGTTTCGCCCCGAACCGCTCTGCCAGCGCGCTCCAGACCGGTGCGGCGCAGGCGGCGCTGAGGAAAAAGAGCACCAGATACGCCCCCTCCCATCCCGGCGCGGCAAGGCGGCTTTCGACGTAGAACAAAAACAGCGTCGAGGTGATCGCCACCGGTGCCGCATTGACCAGCGCCACCGCCAGAAGCCTGCGCGCGCGCCCGTCGCGCAGCACGAGGCCAAAGCCGGTGGGCGCGGTATCGCCGCCGCCCTGCCACTCGCCCGTCATCGCGAGCCACGCCAGCGCCACCAGCCCGGCAAAGGCCAGCGCATAGCCCGCCGCTCCGCCCAAAAGCGCGGGCGCCGTGGCCGCCGCGCATATCCCCAGAAGCGCGCCTGTCTCGCGCCAGCGCGCCAGCCGCAAATGCCCCGCGCCAGACAGCCGCCCGGCGGCCGAGACCCCCTCGGCATAAAGGCAGATGGTGAGGAAACTGAACGCGCTGAACACGAGCGTCATCATCACCGCGAACCACCACAGCGGCGCGATGGGCGGGGTGACGGCGAACAGCCCCACCATGCCGCCCGCGATCAGGGCGGCGGCCAGCGTCACCGCCGACCCCCGCCAGCGCGCGCCCCGCGCCGCCAGCCAGCCCAGCGCCGGGTCCTGCACCACGTCGATGAGCCGCAGCGCGAACAGCACCGTGCCCAGCGCCGCAAGCGATACGCCATAGCCATCGGCATAGACCTTGGGCGCGTGGATGTAGACCGGCAGCCCCGCCGCCGCGAGCATCCCGGCGAAAAGCGCGTAGGCCGGCAGGCGCGGTGCGGGCTGCGCGCGGGGTATGGCGGCGGCGTGGCTCACCGGCTTATCTCGTCGGCGGGCGGCGCGGGGCGCGCGCGAAACCGCGCCCCCTTCCACCACAGCCGAAGCGCCTGCCAGTGGATCAGCGCCAGCACCCGGCGCGAGCCGAACGGGCGGCGCAAGAGCGTCCCCGCCATCCCCCCGAGCGTGAGCGGGCGCACGCGCCCGGTCAGCGTTGCCACCACGCCGCCATTGCCTGCCGTCAGGTCGATCCAGATGCCGATCCGCTCGGGGCGCAGGTCGAAACGGAATTCGTAGTGCCCCTCCACCGGCTGAAACGGCGAGACGTGGAAAATCTTGCGCGCGTGGAGCCGGTCGGTGACGGTGATCGCGCCATGATCGTCGCGATGGCACAGATAGGAATGGCGGTCGCCATAGGTGTTGGTCACCTCGGCGATGACGTAGCGCAGATCGCCCGCCCTGTCGCGGCAGAGCCAGAATGCCACCGGGTTGAACACATGACCAAGGATGCGCGGTTGCGCCAGCAATTCGATGCGCGCGGGTGCGGGCAGGCCATGCTCTGCGAGCACCTCGCGCACCCATGCCGCCCCGCGCCCCTTGCCCGGCGCGCCGCCGTGATCGCTGTCATGCAGCGACATCACCCCGGCGCGATTGCGCGCGAAGAGGCGCGGCGCGTGCGCCTCTGCCTCGGCATCGAGCAGCAGGTAATCCACCCCGTATCGGAACGCGTTTTCCACCGCGCCCTTGCGCCCGTGCCAGGTATGGCCCGCGATATGGCGTACCACGCTCATTCGGCGGCAACCGCGGCCGCGTCGCGGGCAAGGATCGCCTCGGCCACCTCCAGCCCGGTGGCCAGCCCATCCTCGTGAAAGCCGTGGCGCAGCCACGCCCCGCAAAACCACGTCCCATCCGTGCCATTGGCCGCGCGCACGCGCGCCTGTGCCGCCAGCGCCGCCATGTCATAGACCGGGTGGCGCAGGGTCACCTGGTCATAAATCAGCTCTTCGCGGATCGGGCGCGTGGTGTTGAGGGTCACGAAATGCGGATCGTCATGGGCGATCGGCTGAAGACTGTTCATCCAGTAGGTCAGGTCGATCTGGCCCGCGCGCTTGGTCGCGCCTTCGGTATAATTCCACGACGACCACACCGCGCGGCGGCGCGGCATGAGGCTGGCATCGGCGTGCAGCGTGATGTCGTTGGGCTGATAGGCGATGGCCCCGAGATTGTCGCGCTCGGCCCCGGTCGGATCGGCCAGCAGGCGCAGGCTGTCATCGGAATGGGTGGCGAATACCACCTCGTCGAACCGCTCCCACGCGCCGCCCTCGGCCCGCACCTCTACCCCGGTCGCCGCGCGCCGCACGCCGCGCACCGCGCAGCCTGTCCGCACCACGACGCCGCGCGCCGCCATCGAGGCGGCCAGCCGCGTCACATAGGCACGCGATCCGCCCTCGACAGTATACCACTGGTGCTGATCCTCATAGCCCAACAGCCCGTGGTTCTTGAAGAACTGCACCAGCGCATGCGCCGGAAACTCAAGGATTTTCTCCACCGGCGTGGACCAGATCGCGCCGGAAAACGGCGTCAGGTAATAGTCGCGAAACCACCGCCCCAGCCGCATGTCCTCGATCAATTCGCCGATGGTCATCCCGCCGTCTTTTGCTGCCGCCAGCGCGCCCGCGTTGAACCGGAAGATATCGCGCAGCATCCTCCAGTGACGCGGATCGAGCACGCGCCGCGCTTGCGCGAAATAGGCGCGCCCACCTTGCAGCCCATATTCGAACGCCCCCCCGCGAAACGACGCGCCGAAACTCATGGTGCTTTTCACCACCGGCACGCCCAGCCGGTCGAACATCGCGGTAAGTTCGGGATAGGTGGCATAGTTGAACACGATGAAACCGGTATCGACCGCGCAATCGCCGCGCTTGCCCGCGATAACCGTGCGCGCATGCCCGCCAAGTCGACGCTCCGTCTCGATAAGCGTCACCGCGTGGCGCGAGGCCAGCCGCTCGGCCACCCCCATGCCGGTGATTCCGCCACCGATCACGGCGATGCTTTTTTGCTCGGGCTTGGGCATGGTCGGCCTGTTCCTTTGACATGTCATGTTCCATGTTACGACGCCCGGTGACAACCGGATTAGAATGGCCCGTGATCGGCCCTCCGCCTTGGCCCCGCAACAGGGCTGTGTGCGGCAAAGTGATCCGGCGCGGCGCGGGGCGCGTAACCCGGTCATGTTCATTGAGCCGCGCCACAGCTTTGCCGACAGTGCCGCCGCCCCCTCGCCGCACGTGGGGCGGCGTGCTATGTGGCGGGCGACAAGGCGGAACGGGACGGTAAGCGGCGTGGCATCGGAGAAACGGACAAGGGCGCAGCAGGATGCGTGGGTTGCGGCCATGATCGCGGTGCGCGATGCGCGCGACGAGGCGGCATTCGCGCGGCTCTTCGGGCATTTCGCGCCACGGGTAAAGGCGTTTTTGATGCGCTCTGGCGCGGATGCGACGCTGGCCGAGGAATGCGCGCAAGAGACCATGGCAGCCCTTTGGCACAAGGCGCATCTGTTCGATCCATCCCGCGCCTCGGTGGCGACGTGGATTTTCACCATCGCCCGCAACCGCCGCATCGACGCCCTGCGCCGCCAGCGCCGCCCCGAGCCCGAAGACCTGCCCTGGGGCCCGGAGCCGGAGCCAGACCAGGCCGACGCGCTGGCCCTGCAACAAGACAGCGCGAAACTGGCCGAGGCGCTGGCCACCCTGCCCGAGAAACAGCGCGTGCTGATCGAAAAGGCCTATTTCGGCGACCTGTCCCAGACCGAGATCGCCGAAGAGACCGGCCTGCCGCTCGGCACCATCAAATCCCGCATCAGACTGGCGCTCGACCGTTTGCGCCATGCAATGAAGTGACGCCAATGACCATGACAATGCCCGATATCACCCACCACCTCAGCGGGCCCCTGCTGATGGCCTATGCCGCGGGCACGCTGCCCGAGGCGTTCAGCCTGACCGTGGCCACCCATATCTCGCTTTGCGACGAGTGTCGCGCGCGGCTTGGTGCCTATGAGAGCCTTGGCGGCGCGGTGCTCGATCATGCCGGGCCGGTGGCGATGGCCGAGGACAGCCTTGCCGCGACGATGGCGCGTATCCGCGCGGGTGCGCCCGAGGCGGTGCCCGCCCCGCGCAAGGCATCCGGCATCCTGCCCGCGCCGCTTTGCGATTACGTGGGCGGTGGTCTGGCCGATGTGCGCTGGCGGCCCGTCGGCATGGGGGTGAAACAGGCGATCCTGCCCACCTCGCGCGACGCGACGGCGCGGTTGCTCTATATCCCGGCGGGGGCGGCGGTGCCCGATCACGGCCATCGCGGGACCGAGTTGACGCTGGTGCTGCAAGGGGCCTTCGTCGACGAGGCAGACCGCTTTGGTCGCGGCGATATCGAGATCGCGAATGAGGATATGAACCACATGCCGGTGGCCGATATCGGCGAGGATTGCATCTGCCTTGCCGCCACCGATGCGCCGCTGCGCTTTCGCAGGCTGATCCCGCGCATCGCGCAGCCGTTCCTGCGTATCTGACGGTTTGCGCGCGGCACGCCTTGTTGGGGCCCAGCTTATCTATACGGTTGCGTATATTGGCGAGATGCACCACGGTGCATGTTGCGGCTGTTCCGTGTGACGCCGCTATCGCCGTGGATGATCGGCGTGCTCTGCACCGATTCGGTGCGGCTGCCATTCGCGGTCACCTTTTCCATCCTGACAGGAGCCTCGCTATGGCGTCGCAAACGCCGCAACCAACGCTGATATCCGTCCTGACCTGCCCGCAATGCGGCGCGGCGGAGGCATTGGACATGCCCACCGACTCGTGCCAGTGGTTCCACCAATGCGGCACCTGCGGCACGGTGCTGCGCCCGCGCGCGGGCGATTGCTGCGTGTTCTGCTCGTATGGGTCGGTGGCTTGCCCGCCGGTGCAGGCGGGCGAGGGCTGTTGCGGGTCATGAGCCGGTCAGAATGCCCGACACCTTGAGCGCGCGTTGCACATTGCCCTCGACCCGCAGCTTGCCGGTCATATAGGCGGTGATCGGGTTCTGATCGCCCGCAAGGATGGCGCGAAACACCGCGTCGCTCGCACCCAGCACCACATCGGCAGGCGTGTCGGGCGTGGCCGCCTCGGCCCCCGTTTCGGTCAGCAGAACAGAGCCGTGATCGGTGATTTCGAGCCGCGCGCGGCCCCGGATGCGGCCCGTGGCCCTGGGCCCGAGCGTGGCGATGTAATCGGCGATAAGCGGGGTCATGGGGCCTGTCCTTCGTGATCCGGTGGCGTGCGGTGAAATCCGATTTTGGCGCAATTCTCCCCGCGCGCAAGCGCAACCCGGCGTCAACGGGAGGCAAAGCCCGATAGCGGCAATGCCCCGCACTCATTCTGCGACCGTGCCCATGGGGATCGCCGCGTGATCGTGGCGCGGGTCAAAAAGAAACGCCCGGTTGCGCCCGCCATGTTTGGCGCGATAAAGCGCGCGGTCGGCCTGCTGGATGGCGGCATCCATGTCACCGCCCGGCGGCAGCGCCGCAACCCCGAAACTCGCCGTCAGGCGCAGGGTGTGCGCGCCGTGATAGATCGGGCTGGCGCGCACCCGCTCGGCCAGGCGTTCGGCCACGGCAAGCCCCTCTTCGGGGCCCGCGTCGCAGAGCACGATGACGAATTCCTCGCCGCCGAACCGCGCGACGATATCGCCATCGCGGCAATTCGCGGTCAGGATCGCTGCGAATTGGCGCAGCGCCTGATCGCCCGCGAAATGGCCGTAGCGGTCGTTGAACCCCTTGAACTTGTCGATATCGGTCACGATCACCGCGCAGGCCCCCGCGCTGATCGGTCCGGCACGCTCGTAGAAGGCTTTGCGCGTGTGGGTGCCGGTGAGCAGGTCGTGGTTGATCGCATGTTCGAGCCGCTCCCCGAGCCGGTGAATCTCATGCATCCGGCGGCCCACGAACCACGCGATCGGCGCGGCGAGCATCAGCGCCATCGCCGAGCCGGGAATAAGCGTGCGCAGCGCGAGATCAGGCGGCAGGATCGCAAAGCGCAAGCCGACGCTGCCCAGAAGCACGATCATCGCGATCGCAGCCGTGAAACGCCGGATATCAGCCCTGCTGCGCACCCGCCATGTCATCGCTTACCCTCCTGTTGCGCCCGGCCACAGGATGGCGCGCTGCCGGTTAACGGCGGGTGGCCATGCGCCCGGAAAATGCCGCCAATTCGAGTCAAACGCGCGCGATGCCTCACCATCGCGTGACAAAATGCCCGTGGCGCTGGAAGCGGCGGCGCGGCTTGCCTATCCTGCCTCCGACCACACAGACAGGAAAACAGCACATGCCCACCGAACGTTTCACCTTCACGGGCCATGACGGCCACGAGCTTGCCGCCCGGCTCGACCTGCCCGAGGGGCCGCACCTGGCCACCGCGCTTTTCGCGCATTGCTTCACCTGTTCCAAGGATATCCCCGCCGCGCGCCGCATCGCGGGGCGGCTGGCGGGGGCGGGTATCGCCGTGCTGCGCTTTGATTTCACCGGGTTGGGCCATTCGGGCGGCGAGTTCGAGAACACCTCCTTTGCCTCCAACGTGGCCGATCTGGAGCACGCCGCAAAGGCGCTCGCGGCGCGCGGCATGGCCCCGAAACTGCTGGTCGGCCATAGCCTTGGCGGCGCGGCGGTGCTGGCGGCTGCGGGCCGCATCAAGAGCGTGCGCGCGGTGGCCACCATCGGCGCGCCCTTCGATCCCGGCCATGTCACCCATAATTTCGCCGGTGCGCTCGACGAGATCGAGGCGCAGGGCGTGGCCGAGGTCACGCTTGGCGGGCGCGCGATCAGGATCGGGCGCGATTTCGTGCGCGACGTGCAGGCCGAGACCCTCGCCGACAAGATCGCCGCGCTCGATTGCGCGCTTCTGGTGCTGCACGCGCCGCGCGATACCGTGGTGGGGATCGACAATGCCGCCGAAATCTTCAAGGCGGCGAAACACCCCAAGAGCTTTGTCACCCTCGACGGGGCCGATCACCTTGTCACCGATGCGCAGGATGCCGAATACGCGGCGCAGGTCATCGCCGCCTGGGCCACGCGCTATCTTGCGCTCAGGCCACCCGCGCCGCCGCCGGGCGCGCCCGAGGGGATCGTTCGGGTGAGCGAGGCGGATGCCGAGGGCTTTCTTCAGGATGTGAACGCTGGCCCCGCGCACCATGTGCTGGCCGACGAGCCGGAGGCCTATGGCGGCACCGATCGCGGGATGTCGCCGTACGGGTTTCTTGCCGCCGGTCTCGGGGCCTGCACCTCGATGACCATCCGCATGTATGCCCGCCGCAAGGGCTGGCCGCTCACCCATGTCAGCGTCGATATCTGCCACGACAAGGTGCACGCGCAGGACGCCGACAGCCGCGGGACGGCCAAGGCCGACCGGTTCCTGCGCGTGATCCGCCTCGACGGTGATCTGAGCGAGGAGCAGCGCGCGAAACTCATGGAGATCGCCGACCGCTGCCCGGTGCATCGCACGCTCGAGCAAAGCGCGGTGGTCGAGACGCGGGCGGCGTGAGGCGGGGCGCTATTCCACCGCGCGGATGAGCTTGCGCTCCAGCACGCGCAGCACGGTGCGCAACTCGTGCCCGCGCTTCAATATCCGCCCGTCCATGCCGATCACGGCGTATTGCCCCTGCCTCTCGCGGAGGCGGGGGCGTTTCTCGATGCGGTAGAGCGGATGCTCGGCGGTGCGGCGAAAGACCGAGAACACGGCCACCTCGCGCAGGCAGGAAATGCCGTAATCGCGCCATTCCCCCGCCGCCACCATGCGCCCGTAAAGCGACAGTATCACGCCCAGCTCGTCGCGGCGGAACGCCACCTGCGGCTCGGTCGGTTTCGCGCCCGCAAGCGGGCCGGTGCCTGGCATGTTCATGGCCCTATGATTTGCGCCGAATGGGCTGCGAATCAAGGGAATTCGGGCAAGACGGTGCCGCGCCGGGGGGGCGCTGCGCCGGGAAAGTGCTCGCGGATGCGCGGCCCGGACGCGATGTCATGGTGTTGGATACCTGCCGATGTTGGCTAATGCTGATCCGGCCTGCCATGCGGCGCAATGCGGTTTGGCAAGCGTCGTGAAGTGGCCTGTTGCCGTCATTTGACATGATGCGATGAGCCGCGCGGTGCCCGTCCGCCGGGTGGGCGCTGCAACAGATTTGGCTGGCAGTTTATGCCCGCCAAATACTTTATCGTTCTCAAGGAACTGCACCGTTGCAAAAGCGCCCGCCCGAGGGGGCGGACGGGCGCTGCGCGGCGGCGTGCAAGCACGCCTTGATTCCGCGCAAAGGGGGCTTCGCCTTGAACGTCCCCTTCAGGCCACACCGCCCCCCGTTCAGCAGCGGGTAACATCCGTCGGATGTCGACCAATAGCGCCGTTGTGCCCGGTCAGGCATGCCCGATCCCCCGCCAGCGCCAACGCGTGCCCGCTCACCGCACATCACGCAAACCGCCCGTGGCAGAACCACCCCCCCGAAAGCGCCGCGCCATGCGCCTGATAGAGCCACAGCCGCTCGCCCCGCGTGGTCAGCACCTGCCAGTAATCGCGCAGGCCCGTGCGCCATTCGGGGTCATCCAGCCACCATTCCGGGGCGATGCGCTCGGGGCCGATGGCATGGGCAGTCTCGTGCCGCCGCCCGCGCCAGCGAAACGCTGCGCAGGGCCGCCCGCCCGCCTCGGGCTTGACCGGCTCGGGCCGCCACAGCATCAGCGGGCGGGGATGTTCGGGCAGCGGCCAGGGCGCGGGGGCAGGGGAGGACCAGGCGGCGGCGAGGGTGAGCGCGGTCTTGCCGGGGATGCGGCTCTTGGCGGGGTGACGGCGGGTGATCGCGTCAAGCCCCACCCGCGCCCCCAGCCGCGTCAACAGATCGGCCAGCGCATCGCTGCGCGCTTCGGCCTGTCCTGCCCCGCGCATCTGTTCGGGCACGATGCGCTCGGTCTCGGGCGCGTCGAGCCGCAGCATGTCGATGCCGAACCCCGCCTCGATCCTCTCCAGCCTTGGGCCCAGCAACGCCAGCATCGCGGCCTCGTCGCGCATGGGCCGCGCCAGCCGCAAGTCCACCGCCTGCACCCCGCCATCGCAGCCGCGCGCCTCAAGCCGCAGCGCCCGCGCGCCCTCGCCGCGCTCGGCCAGCCGCGCGCAAAGCCGCGCCAGCAGCCGCGCCGCACCTGCGCGCAGGTCATCCAGCAGGCCGATGGGTTCGGGCAGGCTCAGCCGCACGGCGAGCGGCGGCGGCGTGGCAATCGCCGAAAGCGGCTCTGGCACCGCCCCCAGCGCCTGATCGAGCCGCTGCATGAGCACCGGGCCAAAGCGCCGCCCCAGCGCCGCGCGCGGTTGTCCCGCCAGATCGCCGATCCGCCGCAGCCCCAGCCGCGCCAGATCCTCGGCCATGTCACCGGGCAGGCGCAGCGCCGCGACCGGCAGGGGGGCGAGCGCGCCATGAAGCTGCCCCGGCGGGGCGATGGTCACCGGCTTTGTCCTGTCCTGCGGCGCACGCCGCTGCCACACCCCCCGTTTGGCCGCGTGGGCGCGGGTGGCGCGGGCCTCTTGCGCGATGGCGTCGCCCGACCGGCCCGGCACCGCGCCCTGTCCGGCGAAGCGCGCCAGTGCCCAGGCGGCACCCGGCGTGTCGGCGAGGCCGCAGCGCGCCGAGAGGCCAAGCCCTGCGGCCTCGTCCACCACGGCCTCTGCCAGCGCCGCCTCGCCGCCGAAAAGATGCGCGCAGCCGGTGATGTCGAGCATCAGCCCGCCCCCGCGATCACAGGCCACCAGCGGCGAAAACCGGTCGGCCCAGCGCGCCAGCGCGCGCAGGAATGCGGCCTCGGCGGCGGGGTCTTGCGCGACGGTGTGCAGATCGAGGCAGATCGCCTGCGCCGCGCGCAGCGGCTGGCCGGGCACCAGCCCCGCCGCCTCTGCCTCGGGCGAGAGCGAGGCCAGCACCGTGCGCGGCCCGTCCTCGGCCACCACGGCAAACACCCCCGCCCCGCCCGCGCGCCGGGTCAGGCGCTCGGCCCCCAGCCGGGGGAACCAGACAGAGAGGATTCGGCGGGCAGGCATGGTGGCAGGATGGCATATGTTCGTGCTATGTTCCATATGCCCCATGCGCGTCTTGGCACGAGGGGCGCGCTGTTGAGTGGGGGGCGTTGGGGGCCTGAAGGGGACGTTCACACCTTGTCCCCGCGCGGCGGCGTGCACTTCTGCAACGCCGCCTACCCGCACAGCATTGCGCAACATCGCACACCGGATCGCCAACCGGGGCGCACCTCCCCCGGCCCCTCAAACGAAAAATTAGGTCTGAAAAATGCCCCATACCGAAACTCATATTCCAAATTTACCGGCCCTACGCCCCTTGGCGGGAAAATCCTTTTCGCGCCCCTCCGCGCGTCATAGCCTGCCCCCGGATCATCGAAGGAGACAGGTCATGACCGACACATCCATTCGCACCACCACCGGGCGGGGCCGCCGCTTTGACAGCGTGCTTGATACCATCGGCGATACGCCGGTGATCCGCGTCAACAATCTCGGCCCCGATCACGTGACGATCTACGTCAAGGCCGAGGCGTTCAACCCGGCGGCCTCGGTCAAGGACCGGCTGGCGGTGGGCATCATCGAGGCTGCCGAGCGCGACGGGCGGCTGAAGCCGGGGCAAACCGTGGTCGAGGCGACAAGCGGCAATACCGGCATCGGCCTCGCCATGGTCTGCGCGCAAAAGGGCTATCCGCTGGTGGTGACGATGACCGAAAGCTTTTCCATCGAGCGCCGCCGCCTGATGCGGATGCTTGGGGCCAAGGTGGTGCTGACGCCCAAGGCCGAAAAGGGGCTTGGCATGTATAAGAAGGCCGAGGAACTGGCCGAGGCCAATGGCTGGTTCCTCGCCCATCAATTCGAGACCAAGGACAATGCCGATATCCACGCCGCCACCACGGCGCAGGAAATCCTTGGCGATTTTGCGGGTGAGCGGCTCGATTACGTGGTCACGGGCTATGGCACCGGCGGCACGGTGACGGGGCTTGGCCGGGTGCTGCGCGCGGCGCGCCCCGAGACGAAAATCATCCTGTCGGAGCCTGCCAACGCCGCGCTTTTGGGCAGCGGCGAGGCGCAGGCGCGCACCGATGCAGGCGCCCCCGCCGCGAGCCACCCCGCGTTTGAGCCGCACCCGATCCAGGGCTGGACCCCGGATTTCATCCCGCTGGTGCTGCAAGAGGCGGTGGATGGGCAGTATTACGACGACCTGCGCCCCGTGACCGGCCCCGACGCGATCCGCGCAGCGCGCGATCTGGCGTCGCGCGAGGGCATCTTTACCGGCGTCTCGGGCGGGGCGACATTCGCGGTCTCGCTTGCCCTTGCCGAAACCGCCGCGCCGGGAGCGGTGATCCTGTGCATGTTGCCCGATACCGGCGAGCGCTACCTGAGCACGCCGCTTTTCGAGGGCATCGCCGAGGAGATGAACGAGGAGGAACAGGCGATCTCGGCCTCGACACCGGGCTATCGGCTGGGCTGAGGCCCCCCGCAGGGCTGCACATCCCCCTGTGCAGCCCCGCCGCTTGTGCGCGCGGCGGCAAGGCTTACCTTGCCCACCAGACCCATATGACAAAGGACAAGATCGCGATGACCGACGATACCTACACCCCGCCCGAGGTCTGGACATGGCAGGCCGCCTCGGGCGGCAAGTTCGCCTCGATCAACCGCCCCGTCGCCGGGGCCACCCATGACAAGGCGTTGCCCGAGGGCGAACACCCGTTCCAGCTCTACTCGCTGGCCACGCCCAATGGCGTCAAGGTCACGGTGATGTTCGAGGAATTGCTCGCCGCAGGCCATGACGCCGAATACGACGCGTGGAAAGTCGACATCGGCGAGGGCGATCAATTCGGCAGCGGGTTCGTGGCCATCAACCCCAATTCCAAGATCCCCGCGTTGCTGGACCGCAGCGGCGACGCGCCGCTGCGCGTGTTTGAGAGCGGCGCGATCCTGCTGCACCTCGCGGAGAAATTCGGTGCGTTTTTGCCCAAGGATGGCCCTACACGCACCGAAACCCTCAACTGGCTGATGTGGCAGATGGGCAGCGCGCCCTATCTCGGCGGCGGTTTCGGCCATTTCTACGCCTATGCGCCCGAGAAATGGCAATATCCCATCGACCGTTTCGCGATGGAGGCCAAGCGCCAGCTTGACGTGCTCGACCGGCAACTGGCCGAGCGGCCCTATATCGCGGGCGATGACTACACCATCGCCGATATGGCGATCTGGCCGTGGTATGGGCAGCTTTGCCTCGGGCGGCTTTACAGTGCCGCGACGTTCCTCGATGTGCAGAGCTACAAACACGTCATGGCTTGGGCCGAAAAGATCGACGCCCGCGCCCCGGTGCAGCGCGGCCGCATGGTCAACCGGAGCTTTGGCGAGCCGCATATGCAACTGCATGAGCGCCATTCCGCGCAGGATTTCGAGACGCAGACGCAAGACAAGATCGGCGAGGGGGTCTGACAACAGACGCTTTCGCACCCACGCGGAATAGGGCATGAAGGGCCGAAAAAGGAGCGCCTTCATGCCCACCCGCGATACCCACCTTTTGGCCGTGCTGATCGACGCCGACAACGTGCCCGCCAAATATGCCGATGCGATCCTGCGCGAGGTCACCAGCTATGGCGAGCCGGGGCTGCGCCGCGTCTATGGCGACTGGTCGAGCCAGCAGCTTGCCGGCTGGACCAAGACGGCGCAGAAACTCGGCCTTGTCCAGCACCAGCAGACCGCCAATACCAAGGGCAAGAACGCCTCTGATATCGGGCTGGTGATCGACGCGATGGATATCCTGCACGCGGGCCATTTCGACGGCTTCGTTCTGGTCTCGTCCGATAGCGATTTCACCCGGCTGGCCTCGCGCATCCGCGAGCAGGGCCTCACGGTGATCGGCATCGGCGAGGCCAAGGCCCCCGACGCGCTCAAGAACGCCTGCAACCGCTTCGTCGCCATCGAGAATATCTACGAGGACGTGGACGACACCCCCCGCAGCGCCCCCACGCCCAAGCTCGACACCCAGCATATCGCCGATGCGCGGCGGCTCATTTTCGATGCGATGGAAAAGATCGACAGCGAGGATGAATGGTATCCTCTGGGCCGCATCGGCCAGCAGATTCAGGCCGACAAGCCCGATTTCGACACGCGCAGCTATGGCAAGAAAAAGCTGAGCGACCTGATAAAGGAACTCAAGGTGTTCGAGACCAAGCCCGGATCGGGTAACCAGCTTCTGGTGCGGCGCGTCGATTGAGCGGATGGGCGCTCAACCCGCCTCGGCATCCACCCCGGCAAGCTGTGCCCGCGCCGCGCGCCGCGCCCGCGCGGCGGCCACCAGCGCGCGAAAAATCCCCATCTGGCGGTGCGCATAGAACAGGTGTTCGGGGTGCCACTGCACCCCCAGCGCGAATGGCTCCTCGACCCGCTCGATCGCCTGCACGATGCCGCCGCGATCCCGCGCCGCCACCCGCAAGCCCTCTCCCAGACGGTCCACCGCCTGGCTGTGCAACGCGTTGACCTTCATCGGCGCGCCCCCCGCCAGCCGCGCCAGCCGCGTGCCCGGCACGATCTCCACCCGCTTGCGTGGCAGGATCGTGCGGCGGTGGTCGCTCGCCTCATAGGTCTCATAGGCATCCTGATGCAGCGTGCCGCCCAGCGCCACGTTGAGCATCTGGCTGCCCCGGCAAATCCCCAGCACCGGCATCCCGCGCGCGAAGGCGTCGAGCACCACGCCACGCTCCAGCGCATCGCGCGCAGGATCAAGCCGCGCCGAGGTCACGATCCGCCCGCCGTAAAGATCGGGCGAGATATCGTCACCGCCGCCGATGATGACGCCATCCACCGCGCCCATATCGGTCTCGCGCCCCGCCTGCCAACGCTGCGCGCGCGCGCCCGCCAGCCACAGGTTGAGCGCGATGAGCGGATAGATGCGCCAGCCCGACCGGCGCGAGACGGTGACCCCGATCACCGGGCGCGCGCGGCTCATGCGCCGCAAATTCCCGCCGTTTGCAGGATGCGGCCCGCCCGCATGGCCCAGCCCTGCCGCGACAGCGTGACCAGCCCGTGATCGTCGAGCCACGCATCCGACAGCCGCCGCAAGAGCGCCTCATCGCGCGCCACCTGCTCCACCGCGATCCAGCGCCGCCATTCGAGGGCCAGCGACCACGCCGCCTCGTCGATGCGGCAATCGGGCAGGCGGAAATGAAAGGTGGGCCGCGCCGATGTCTTGTCGGAGATTGCCGCCGCCACGCGCGGCCCGTCGAAATGCGCCAAGAGCGGCAGCATGTCGAGGCCGCGATTGCGGCTTGGCGTCAGCGCAAGGTAAAGCCCCGTCACCTCGTCGCGCGCCGCCCCCGGCCCCGCCTCGACCAGCGCGCGCACGAAATCGGTGGGGTAGGGGTCGGTAAAGGGCAGCAGGCGGCGCGACTCGTCGATCGGATAGGCGCTGCGCAGCCAGTCCTCGATCAGCGCATAGGCCATGAGCGGGCGCACCGTGTCGGCATCCGTTTCGCTCGCCACCTCGATGTTGAAATGCACACCAAAGCCAAAGACCAGCCCCGCGCCGCTCCCCAATGCGCCCGCGGCGCGCAAGGCGTCGCGCAGATCGTCGAGCCTTGCCATGCCCGCCATGTCGAGCGGCGCGGTCACGATCTCGACCGGCACCACCTCGCGCCCGAGATCGAGCGCCAGATCGCGCAACCGGCTTTGCTGCGCCTTGCGCAGGAAGATATCGAGATAGACCTCGACCCGGCCCAGCGCGCTTTCCTCGACCGCCCAGATATGGCTGTCTTCCTGCACCGCCCGACCGCCGAGTTCACGGGCGCAAATCCGCGCCGCCTCCGCCTCGGGCAGCCCGCCCATCTCGATCTCCAGACCCACCCGGCGCGGCGCGCCCTCGGCGTTGTCACGCTGCGGCAATGCTGCAAACCCGGTCATCGGCTCAGGCATCCGCCGCAGGCGCGCGGCGCGGGTTGCGGGCGCGTTCGGTGGCGGATTTGAGCTGCCCACAGGCGGCCATGATATCCTCGCCGCGCGGGGTGCGGATTGGGCTGGCATAGCCTGCCTTGTAAAGGATATGCGCAAACGCCTCGATCCGGTCCCAGTCGCTGCGCATGTAGGGCGCGCCGGGCCATTCGTTGAACGGGATGAGGTTGATCTTGGCCGGAATACCGGCGATCAGCCGCACCAGCCGCCGCGCGTCCTCGTCGCTATCGTTCACGCCCTTGAGCATGACATATTCAAAGGTGATCCGCTCGGAATTCGACAGGCGCGGATACTCGCGCAAGGCATTCAGCAGCGTCTCGATGTTCCATTTCTTGTTGATCGGCACAAGGCCGTCGCGCACCGCATCGGTGGTGGCATGAAACGACACCGCCAGCAAACAGCCGATCTCCGCCGCCGTCCGCGCGATCTCTGGCACGACACCGCTTGTCGACAGCGTGATACGACGACGCGAGAGCGAAATCCCCTCGCCATCCATCGCGATTTTCATCGCGTCGCGCACGTTCTCGAAATTATAGAGCGGCTCGCCCATCCCCATCAGCACAATATTGCTGATAAGACGCGGCCGCTCGCCTGCCCCCTCGCCGGGGCGCGGCCACTCATCCAGATCGTCGCGCGCCAGCATCACCTGGCCGATGATCTCGCCGGCGGTCAGGTTGCGCACCAGCTTCTGCGTGCCGGTATGACAGAACGAACAGGTCAGCGTGCAGCCCACCTGGCTGGAAATGCACAGCGTTCCGCGGTCGGTCTCGGGGATATAGACCACCTCCACCTCGTGCCCGCCCGCGATCCGCACAAGGTATTTGCGGGTGCCGTCGGCGCTCACCTGGCGGCTGACGACCTCGGGCACCGCGATCACGAAGCGCTCTGCCAGATCGGCGCGATAGGCCTTGGCAAGGTTGGTCATCGCGTGAAAATCGCGCACCCCCCATTGATAGACCCATTGCCAGATCTGGCCCACGCGCATCCTGGCCTGTTTCTCGGGCGTGCCATTGGCAATCAGCACCTCGCGCAACCCCTCGCGCGTCAGCCCGACGATGTTGGTCGGCCCCTCGGGGGCCTTGCGGGGGATGGTCAGCACATCCTGCGTGATCGGGGCGGTCTGGGTCATGGGCGTGGTCCTCGGGTCTGTCATGCCCCCATATAGGCCATGCGGCGCGAATGCGAAACAGGGGTTGGGGGGATAGGGTGAGGGCGTTGGCCTGTTGCCGCCGTTCGCCTCCTGTCTCCCGCGCGGCTCGTCTCTGAAACCGTCAACCTCAACTCCAACCCAAAAGATACCCGAGGCTTGGCGGCAGGTTTCCGGCGATTGCCGCTCTCCCGGCGCAGCTCACCTCGACAAATCGTTAATTATCAATTAACGGTTATGCCGAAATGGAGGTTTCAAATGAGATTTGTTTTTCTGACCTGCGCTTTTGCGGCGGCCTTGTCCTTTTCCGCGATAACTGCCGATGCACATGGCGGCGGCTGTAGAAAATCCTCTCCCCCTGGCCAATGCTGCCATGCGGATAACAGCAATGGCGGGCGCGTGCACTGCCACTGAACGGGCACCGCCCCCCTCACCCCAACCGCGCCACCCGCGCGTGGCACGGGCACCCCACAAGGTGATCGTTGACCAGCCCCGCCGCCTGCATGAAGGCATAGGTCGTCGTCGGGCCGCAGAACTTGAACCCCCGGCGCTTGAGGTCTTTCGACATCGCGACCGACAGATCGGTCTGCGCGGGCACCACTGCGAGGCTCTCCCAGCGGTTGCGAAGAGGGCATCCCCCGACGAACCCCCAGATATAGCGGGCAAAGCCCTGCTCGGCCTCTACCGCGCGCCACGCCCGCGCGTTGCCGATCACCGCCTCGATCTTGCCGCGATGGCGGACGATGCCCGCATCCCCCACCAGCCGCGCCACCTCCGCCGTGCCCCAGCCTGCGATCACCTCCGGGTCAAACCCCTGGAAGGCCGCGCGAAACCTCTCGCGCTTGCGCAGGATCGTGATCCAGGACAGCCCCGCCTGAAACCCCTCCAGCATCAGCGCCTCCCACAGCGCGCGCCCGTCACGCTCGGGCACACCCCATTCGTGGTCGTGATAGGCGATATAGAGCGGGTCTGCGCCCACCCAGCCGCACCGCTCGCCGTCCTTTTCCATGCCGCGATCCCCCGAATTTCATTCAAATGCGCGCTTTAAACGATCCTTAATGTGCTGCGCGCAGTCTGCAACCACGGATGGAATCGGAGGGCGGCATGGCGCGCAAAAACAAATGGGCGGATATCCCCGCCGGGCATGACAGCCCGCTCAATTACGCGGTCACCGCGCGCGACTGCTCGATCATCGAGATGGTCGAGGCCGCGATTCGCCACAAAGAGCTTCTGCTCGCCTATCAGCCGGTGGTGACCGCCGGTCAACCGGACCGTGCGGCCTTCTACGAGGGGTTGATTCGCATCACCGATCCGACAGGCCGCGTGATCCCCGCGCGCGACTTCATCGACCAGGTGGAAACCCGCGAGGCCGGGCGCATCATCGACTGCCTCGCGCTGGAAAAAGGGCTCGCCACCCTCTCGGAATATCCCGATCTGCGCCTCTCGATCAACATGTCGGCGCGCTCCATCGGCTATCACCGCTGGCTGCGCACGCTCAACAAGGGCCTCGCCAACGATCCCACCATCGCCGAGCGGCTGATCCTCGAGATCACCGAAAGCTCGGCCATGCTGGTGCCCGAACTGGTGGTCGGCTTCATGACAGAGCTTCAGGCCAAGGGCGTCGGATTTGCCCTCGATGATTTCGGAGCGGGCTATACATCCTTCAGATTCCTCAAGGATTTCTTCTTCGACATCCTCAAGATCGACGGCCAGTTCATCCGCGGCATCGCCACCAATGCCGATAACCAGGTGCTCGCCGCCGCGCTGCTCAGCATCGGCCAACAATTCGACATGGTCACCGTCGCCGAAAGCGTCGAGCGCGCCGAGGATGCGGCCTATCTCACCGCGCTCGGGCTCGATTGCCTTCAAGGCTATTACTTCGGCGCGCCCACCGTGCGCCCGCCCTGGCTCGATACCGGCTTTGCGCAGGCCACCGGCTGAGGCGCAGCCGGGGAATCGCCTGCGGCATAGGGCCACCGCCGTTGCCGCGCCGCCGGGCTTGCGGTATGACGCCACGGAACACTGGCGCATCGCGCCTGCCCAATCCCCGAGGAGGATATCCATGACCAATGTCGTAATCGCGTCTGCGGCCCGCACCGCTGTCGGCTCTTTCGGGGGGGCGTTTGCCACCACCCCCGCGCATGATCTCGGCGCGGCCGTGCTCGAAGCCGTGGTCGCCCGCGCGGGCATCGACAAGGCCGAGGTCTCCGAGACCATTCTCGGCCAGGTGCTCACCGCCGCGCAGGGCCAGAACCCGGCGCGCCAGGCCCATGTCAACGCCGGCCTGCCGATCGAATCGGCGGCCTGGGGCATCAACCAGGTCTGCGGCTCAGGCCTGCGCGCGGTGGCGCTTGGCGCGCAGCACATCCAGCTTGGCGATGCCGCCATCGTCTGCGCCGGTGGTCAGGAAAACATGACCCTCTCGCCCCATGCCGCGCATCTGCGCGCAGGCCACAAGATGGGCGACATGCAATATATCGACACGATGATTCGCGACGGTCTGTGGGACGCGTTTAACGGCTACCACATGGGCCAGACCGCCGAGAATGTCGCCAACAAGTGGCAGATCACCCGCGACCAGCAGGACGAATTTGCCGTCGCCAGCCAGAACAAGGCCGAGGCCGCGCAAAAGGCCGGACGCTTCGACGACGAGGTGATCGCCTTCACCGTCAAGACCCGCAAGGGCGATATCGTGGTCGACAAGGATGAATATATCCGTCACGGCGCGAATATCGACGCGATGTCCAAGATGCGCCCGGCCTTCACCAAGGATGGCTCGGTTACCGCCGCCAATGCCAGCGGCCTCAACGATGGTGCGGCCGCCACCCTGCTGATGTCCGCCGACGAGGCCGCGCGGCGCGGCATCACGCCGCTTGCGCGCATCGCTTCCTACGCCACCGCGGGCGTTGATCCGTCGATCATGGGCGTCGGGCCGGTCAATGCCAGCCGCAAGGCGCTGGAAAAGGCGGGCTGGAGCGTGGACGATCTTGATCTGGTCGAGGCCAACGAGGCCTTTGCCGCGCAGGCCTGCGCCGTCAACAAGGAGATGGGCTGGGATCCGGCCATCGTCAACGTGAACGGCGGCGCCATCGCCATCGGCCACCCGATCGGTGCCTCGGGCTGCCGCATCCTCAACACGCTTCTCTTCGAGATGCAGCGCCGCGACGCGAAAAAAGGCCTCGCCACGCTCTGCATCGGCGGCGGTATGGGCGTTGCGCTCTGCGTCGAGCGCGCCTGACCGGGCCGGGCAGAGGCTTGACGCAAAAGGGCACCGCATCAGTGGTGCCCTTTTCGCGTTCAGGGCCGTGCCCACCCGATCGTGAAAAATTTGCCGCGTAACATTGTTGCGCCCAGCCATTTGAGCCGATAATCAAGTTACGTAACAAGCCATAGCGGAGGATAACATGGCCAGAACTGCACTCGTCACCGGGGGGTCGCGCGGAATCGGCGCCGCCATTTCCAAGGCGCTCAAGGCCGAGGGACACACCGTCGCCGCCACCTATGCCGGCAACGATGAGGCCGCCGCGAAATTCACCGAGGAAACCGGCATCAAGACCTACAAGTGGAATGTCGCCGATTACGACGAGTCGAAGGCCGGGATCGCGCAGGTCGAGGCTGATCTTGGCCCCATCGAGATCGTCGTGGCCAACGCGGGCATCACCCGCGACGCACCCTTTCACAAGATGACGCCGCAGCAGTGGAAAGACGTGATCGACACCAACCTCACCGGCGTGTTCAACACCGTGCACCCGGTCTGGCCGGGGATGCGCGAGCGTGGCTTTGGCCGGGTCGTGGTGATCTCGTCAGTGAACGGGCAAAAGGGGCAGTTTGCCCAGGCCAACTATGCCGCGACCAAGGCCGGTGATCTTGGCATCGTGCGCAGCCTCGCGCAGGAAGGCGCGGCCAAGGGCATCACCGCCAACGCAGTTTGCCCCGGCTATATTGCCACCGAAATGGTCATGGCGGTGCCGGAAAAGGTGCGCGAGGCGATCATCGGCATGATCCCGGCGGGCCGTCTTGGCGAGCCCGAGGAAATCGCCCGCTGCGTGGCTTTCCTCGCTTCTGACGATGCGAGCTTTATCAACGGCTCGACGATCTCGGCCAATGGCGGGCAGTTCTTCTCGTGATCGCGACAAGGTGATCGCGCTCACATGATAATGAGGGGCCGGGCCATGCGCCCGGCCCCGATTTTGTTCAGACGTCCATCGACAGGCGTTCGATCTCTTCCTTGATCTTCAGCTTCTGTTTCTTGAGATCCGCGAGTTCCAGCGTGCTCACCCCCGGCGCGCGTTGCGCGACCTCCACCTTTTCCGAGAGCGCGTGATGTTTCTTCTTCAGTTCCTCGATATGCGAACTCAAGCTCATGGGCTGTCTCCTCACTGAAAATGCGTGTCCAATGGACATGGGAATTGCAGCACAGTTTTACAATTCTGTCACGCGGCGCGTGCAGGATGCGCGGTTTTTTTCTCAAACCATTTTTCGCAAATCACCGGTAAAAGGGCAGGGGGGCCGCCGCGCGCAGCACCGAGGCCGTTGATGGCGTGAGGTTTTCGCCGTCACCCTCGTGGCGCAGCCCTTCGTGCAGCAGCCAGCCATCGCAAAGCCGCAGCGCTGCGCGCCCGCCCTTGCGCACCCGCACCAGCACCAGCCGTGCCGCCCGCCCGCGCCTTGGAATCAGCGGCAGCACCTCCACCGCGCCGCGCAGCGCGCCCAGCAAATCCGCCAGCCGTTCGGCGCGATGCACCACGCAGATATGCCCCCCCGGCCTGCATCGCCGCGCCGCCGCCGTCATCCAGTCTGCCAGCGGCGTGGCCTCGCCCAGCGCCCCCTCGCGGCCCGCATCGGCGGCGCGCGTGCCGCCCGCGCGATCGAAATAGGGCGGGTTGGCGATGACATGGTCGAATTGCCGCTGCCGCAGTTCCGCGGGCATCTCTGCCAGATCGCCCGTGACCACCTCCATCACGACCCCGTTGGCCTCGGCGTTGCGCCGCGCGAGATCGGCATAGCCGGGCTGCATCTCCAGCCCCGCAAGCGCCACCCCCGGCACCCGCGCGGCCACGCAAAGCGCTGCCACCCCCGCGCCGCAGCCCAGATCGAGCAGCGTCTCGCCCGCCCGCGCGGGCACGCTTGCCGCGAGCAGCACCGGGTCGATCCCCGCGCGATAGCCGCGCCGAGGCTGCGCGATCCGCAACCGCCCGCCGAGAAAGGCATCAACGCTCAGCTCGGCCTCGGAAAACGGCTCACTCCTCAAACGAGAATCCGTTATCCACAAGCGCCACCCGCGCCGCCGCGTAATCATCGTCGCGCACCAGAAGCCGCCGGGGAAAAATCCCGATGGAGCCTTCGAGCATGCTCATGTTTACGTCCATTTCAAAGCAGTCTATATCCTCGCCCTGAAGCAGGGCCTTGGCAAAGGCCATGTCGGCGGGGTTGGTCGTGCTCAAGAGCTGTTTCATCCTGCCGAGATAAGAGCACCGCGCATGATTTGTCGAGGGTCGGAGGTCGCAAAGAGAGGATGAGCTTGGACGAGGCAGCCACCAAACCGCACGAGGCCCTGGCCGCGCATCTCGCGCCCCGCCTCGACGCCGTCAACACGCTCATCCGCGCGCGCATGGCCTCGCGCCACGCGCCGCGCATCCCCGAGGTCACGGCCCACCTGATCGAGGCGGGCGGCAAGCGCCTGCGCCCGATGCTCACGCTGGCCTCTGCCGATCTGTGCGGCTATCGGGGCGATCACGATGTGCGCCTTGCCGCCACGGTGGAATTCATCCACACCGCCACGCTTTTGCACGATGACGTGGTCGACGAGAGCGCGAGCCGTCGCGGGCGGCCCACCGCCAACCTCTTGTGGGATAACAAGTCGAGCGTTCTGGTCGGCGATTACCTCTTTGCCCGCGCCTTTCAGCTCATGGTCGAGACCGAATCGCTGCGCGTGCTCGACATCCTGTCGAATGCGGCGGCCACCATCGCCGAGGGCGAGGTGCTGCAACTGAGCACGGCGCGCGATCTTGCCACCACCGAGGCGCTTTATCTTCAGGTGGTGCGCGGCAAGACGGCGGCGCTGTTTTCGGCGGCGACGCAGGTGGGCGGCGTCATCGCCGCCGCGCCGGAACGCCAGATTGCCGCGCTTTATGATTACGGTGATGCGCTCGGCATCGCCTTTCAGATCGTCGATGACCTGCTCGATTATCAGGGCGACGCCAAAGCCACCGGCAAGAACGTGGGCGACGATTTCCGCGAGCGCAAGGTGACCCTGCCGGTGATCCGCGCTCTGGCGCAGGCCGATGATGACGAGCGCGCCTTCTGGCGGCGCACCATCGAGAAGGGCGATCAGCAGGGCGGCGATCTCGAGCGCGCGCTTGATATCCTGCGCACGCGCGGCGCGCTCGATGAAACCCGCGCCGCGGCGATGCAGTGGATCACGGATGCGCGCGCGGCGCTTGACGTGCTGCCCGTGCATCCGGTGCGCGACATGCTCGATGCGCTCGCCGGTTACGTGGTCGCGCGCCTTACCTGAGCCGCGTCGCCACCACCCACCAATCGGGCCGCGCCTCTGCGATCCGCGCCGCCGCACGCGCGGCGGCCCCGCTATCGGGGTAAATCCCGAAACAGGTCGCCCCCGATCCCGACATCCGCGCCAGCGCGCAGCCCTCGGTGGCGCGCAGCCGTTCCAGCACCACGCCGATCTCGGGGCAGAGTGCTTGTGCCGGGGCCTCCAGATCGTTGCGCTGCGTGGCCAGCCAGCGCGCGCAATCGCCCGCGTCACGCCAGCCGGGCAGCGCCTCGGGCATTGCGGCAGTGTCGCGCCGCTCCAGCCTTGCGAAGACCTCGGGCGTGGCCACCGGGAGGCGCGGATTGACCAGCACCGCGTCGAGCATCGGTAGCCCCGCCACCGGGGCCACATCCTCGCCGATCCCGCGCATCCGCGCCGCCCGTGCCAAGAGGCAAACGGGCACATCCGCCCCCAGCCCCAGCGCCTCGGGCAGGGCCACGCCGCCAAGCCGCGCCAAGGCCCGCAAGCACGCCGCTGCATCGCTCGATCCGCCGCCGATCCCGGCCGCCGCGGGCAGGTGTTTTTCCAGCGTGATCGCGGCCTCTACCCCGATCAGCGCGGCGGCGCGCAGCACCGAATTATCCGCGCCTTCCGGCACATCCCCGGCCATCGACCCGGTCACGCGCAGCGAGACCGCATCGGCGCGCGCGACGTGCACCCGGTCGCCCGCTCCGGCAAAGACCACCAGCGAATCGAGCAGGTGATAGCCGTCGGCGCGGCGGCCCGTGACATGCAGGGTAAGGTTGATCTTGGCCGGGGCGGCCTCGGTGATGCCGCCGTCAGACTGTGACGCGTTCAATCGCATTCACGCGCACCCTGATAGGGTCTCGCTGCGCGGCGGGCTTCGCCCTTGATTCCGCGCAAGGGGGGTTCGCCCTGGATGGCAGCAACAGGCCAGAAACGTCCCCCCGTGCACCAACGGCCACGTTGCGCCCGCTCTCTATCGCTAGCGCCCGTCATCGACCACCCGGAGCGGCTCTGCGCCCTCTTCGGCCAGCACTGCGTCCAGCCCGATCTCGAGCTTGCGTCGCACCCGCTCGGCCTCCAGATCGGGCGAGGGCGAGGTCTTGTGCAGCGACAGCGCGCGCCGCCACTGAAACCGCGCCTCGACCTTGCGATCCACCGCCCAGAGCACATCGCCCAGATGGTCGTTGACCACCGGATCGGTGGGCATCAACTCGGCGGCGTGCTCCATATGGCCCACGGCCTCGTCATAGCGGCCCAGCCGGTAGAGCACCCAACCAAGGCTGTCCACGATATAGCCGCTATCGGGGCGCGCCGCAGCGGCGCGCTCGATCATGCCCAGCGCCTCGTCCAGGTTGACGCTTTGTTCGACCATCGAATAGCCCAGATAGTTGAGCACTTGCGGGTGATCCGGGTTCAGTTCCAGCGCGCGGCGGAAATCGGCCTCTGCCTTTGGCCAGTTGCCCTGCCGCTCGTGCGATATGGCGCGCACGTAATAGACAAACCATTGCGGGTTGTTGCGCGCCTTCAGCAAGGCGATGGCGCGGTCATAAGAGGCGACGGCCTCGGCATATTCTTCCTGTTCGCGGTGCAGATCGCCCAACGCGACATGGATATCCACGATCTCGGGAAAGGCGCGGGCAAGCTGCCCCAGAACCTCGGCGGCGGCGTCGGGCTTGTCGGTTTCGCGCAGCGCCTCGGCGCGGCCAAGCTCGGCGGTGTAGAACGCCGGATGATCGCGCGGCACGCTGGCATAGGCCTCGATGGCAAGGGCGTATTGCTTCATGCTTTGCAGCGTCTCGGCGACGGTGATGGTGGCGTCCACATGGCCCGGCGCGATGGCCTCTGCGGCGCGGGCATAGATCAGGACGAACTCGTTATTGGCCTCCTGCACGAGCGCGCGCGCCAGCGAAAAGAACACCTCTGCCACGCCACCGCGCGGGCCTGTTACCGCCGTGAACGGCACCGTCTCGCCCGCCGCGATCCGCGCGCGCAGCGCCGCGACGCCCGGATCGGGATCGGTGCCGAACGCATCGTCGATGATGCTCAGCGCGCGCTCGGCCTCGCCCAACTGGCTCAAAACCTGCGCCCAGGCGATGACCCCGCTGCGCGTGCGCTGCACGGGGCCGTCGGATTCGCCGGAAAACACGGCATCGGCGGCCTCGAAATCGCCCACCACCGCGAGCGCCAGCGCCTTGTGATAAAGCGCGAAGTTGCGCAAGCCGCGCTCCTCGGCCAGCGCGTCGATGCGTTTGAGCGCCGCCGACATGTCGCCGCGCCCGAGCTCGGCCCAGGCCGCGATCATGCCATCAGCGAGGTCGCCCGCCCCGCGATCCGCCTCGATCCGCGCCAGCAGGGCGGCCCAGTCCTCGTTGCGCGCCGCCTCGACGATGAGCGGGATTTGCGCCACGCGGCTCGGGGTGCCGTCGGCCTCCATCTTCCGCGCGACCGCCGCCGCGCGGTCCACCTCGCCCAGCGCCATATAGGCGAATGCCGCGTTTTCCAGGATCGAGGCATTGCCCGGATCGCGCGCCAGCGCCTGCGCGTAATACCGCGCGGCGGCGGCGAAATCACCCTGCGCGCGGGCGTTTTGCGCGGCGAGATAAGCCCCCGAGGGCACCTGTGCGAGGGCCTGACCGCCCATCATCAAGACCACGGCAAGAGCGGCCAGAAAGCTGCGATGGATCACGAATGCGCCCCTTCTTGATAGCGAATATGACTTGAACCTAGTGTCCCGCCCCGCCCAAGGCAATGCGCCGCGACCCGGGCGCGCGCCGCCGCGCGGTCACGCCTGCGTCACATGTTGGGATAATTCGGGCCGTCGCCGCCCTGCGGCGTGACCCAGGTGATGTTCCGGCTCGGGTCCTTGATGTCGCAGGTCTTGCAATGCACGCAGTTCTGGAAGTTTATGACGAAACGCGGCTCGCGCCCCTCCTCATGCACCACCTCGTAGACGCCCGCCGGGCAATAGCGCTGCGCCGGTTCGGCGTATTCGGGCAGGTTGACCGCGATCGGCACGTCCCTGTCGGCCAGCCGCAGGTGGCAGGGCTGGCTTTCCTCGTGGTTGGTCATCGCGAAACTGACATTGGTCAGCCGGTCGAAACTCAGCTTGCCATCGGGTTTGGGATAGTCGATGGGCGCGTGGTCGCGGGCCTTGCCGGTCGCCTCGGCATCGGATTTGCCATGCCGCAGCGTGCCCAGAAGGCTGAACCCGGCGGTGTTGGTCCACATGTCGAACCCGCCCAGCGCGAGCGAGGTCAGCAGGCCGTATTTCGACCAAAGCGGCTTGACGTTGCGCACCTTTTTCAGGTCGCGGCCAATCGCGCCCTCGCGCACTTCGGTCTCGTAATCGCTCAACTCGTCGCTGGCGCGGCCTGCCTTGATCGCGGCGTGCGCGGCCTCGGCGGCGGCCTTGCCCGAGAGCATCGCGTTGTGATTGCCCTTGATGCGCGGCACGTTGACCATGCCGACCGAGCAGCCCAGAAGCGCCACGCCGGGTGCCACCATCTTGGGCATCGACTGCCAGCCCCCCTCGGAAATCGCCCGCGCGCCATAGGCCACGCGCTTGCCGCCTTTGAGCAGTTCGGCAACCATCGGGTGATGCTTGAAGCGCTGGAATTCCATATAGGGAAACAGGTGCGGGTTCGCATAGTTGAGATGGACTACGAAACCCACATAAACCTGATTGTTCTCAAGATGATAGATGAACGACCCGCCGCCCGCATTGCTGCCCAGCGGCCAGCCCATCGTATGCGTAACCGTGCCTTGTCGGTGCTTCTCGGGGTCGATCTCCCAGATTTCCTTCATGCCGAGGCCGTATTTCTGCGGCTCTTTTCCGGCGCTCAGGTCGTATTTCGCGATCACCTCCTTGGACAGGCTGCCGCGCACGCCCTCGCTCAGGAACACGTATTTGCCCAAGAGCTCCATCCCCGGCTCATAGCTTGGCCCCGGCGTGCCGTCAGGCTCGCGCCCGAACTCGCCCGCGACCACGCCGCGCACCTCGCCCGCCTCGCCATAGACGATCTCCGAGCAGGACATGCCGGGGAAAATCTCGACCCCCAGCGCCTCGGCCTGTTCGGCCATCCAGCGGCAGACATTGCCCATCGACACGATGTAATTGCCGTGATTGTTCATCAGGGGCGGCATCGGCCAGTTGGGCACGCGGATGCGGCCCCCCTCGCCAAGCATGTAGAAATTATCCTCGGTCACGGGGGTGTTGAGCGGCGCGCCGCGCGCCTTCCAGTCGGGGATGAGCGCATCGAGGCCCACCGGATCAAGCACCGCGCCCGACAGGATATGCGCGCCCACTTCCGAGCCCTTTTCCAGCACCACGACGTTAAGATCGGCGTCAAGCTGCTTGAGCCGGATCGCCGCCGAGAGGCCCGCAGGCCCCGCGCCGACGATCACCACGTCATATTCCATCGCTTCGCGTGTCGCTTCGGTCATGGTGTCCATCCTTCTTTCGGCATGCGCCGCGATCATTTGTCCGCGCGCAACAAAGTTGCGAATGTGACTAGCGCGTGCCCGCTTGAGGCGTCAATTGAAACACGACGTTATGGCGCACCGAAACCGGCAATTTGTCACGCCCGCCCGCGCCAAATCCGCCGGTCCCGGCGATCACCCCTTGCAATGGGGCGGGCGCATCGTGCAGTCTCACTTGCACAAGTGAAAAGCAACAACGGGGCTGCGGGTGCGCGGCCCCTCTGTCGATGATGGACGTGTGTAATGGAAAAGATACCGATGACAGCCGCCGGTCACGAGGCGCTTGAGAAAGAACTCAAGCACCTCAAATCGGTCGAGCGCCCCGCCATCATCCGCGCCATCGCCGAGGCGCGCGAACATGGTGATCTCAGCGAGAATGCCGAATACCATTCCGCCAAGGAAAAGCAGTCTTTCATCGAGGGCCGCATCAAGGAGGTCGAGGGTATCCTCAGCCGCGCCGAGGTGATCGACCCCAAACGCCTGTCGGGCGCGATCAAGTTCGGGGCTACGGTCACGCTCATCGATGAGGATACCGAGGACGAGCACACCTGGCAGATCGTCGGCGAGCACGAGGCCAATATCGAACAGGGCCTCTTGAACATGAAATCGCCCATCGCCCGCGCCCTTATCGGCAAAGAAGAGGGCGACAGCGTCGAGGTGCGCACCCCCGGTGGCGACCGCGCCTACGAGGTGGTCAAGATCGCCTATATCTGACAGGCCGCCCCGGACATGGCCCAGCCCCCAACCCCTCGCCGCGATCCCGCCGGGCCTCTGCGCGATCGCCTGACCGCGGTCGAGATCGCGGCGGCGCTGCTGTCGGTGGCCTGGCTTGCCGGGACGGCGCTGTATTTCCTGGTGCTCGCGCCGGGGCCCGAGGCGGCGGCGGGGGCGCTGCATTTCGTCACCGTGCTGATCGCGGTGTTCATGCCGGTGGCGATGCTTTGGGTGGGTGCGACCGCCGCCCGCGCCAGCCGCACCATGCGCGAGGAAAGCGCGAGGCTCCGCGCCGCCATCGACGCCATCCGAGAGGCCTATATCGCGCAAAATCAGTCACTTGGCGCGACCGTGGACAAGACCGTGGCGCAGAAACTCGACGAGATCGTTGCCGCCCAGCGCAAGACCGAGACCGCGCTCGCCACCTTCTCCTCGGTGCGCGTGTCCGAACCGCCGCGCCCGGTGCGCCCCGCGCCGCCGCCAGAGCAGCCCGGCGATCAGGTGGCGCTGCCGCTTGGCACCCCGGCCGAGGAAACCGCGCCACCGCTGGAGCGCGCCGATTTCATCCGCGCGCTCAATTTCCCCGAAAACCCCGAGGACAAGGCCGGGTTCACCGCGCTGCGCCGCGCACTCAAGGACCGGCCCACCGCGCAGCTTGTGCGTGCCTCGCAGGATGTGCTCACCCTTCTGGCGCAGGACGGCATCTATATGGATGACCTGCGCCCCGACATGGCCCGCCCCGAAATCTGGCGTCGCTTTGCCGAAGGCGAGCGCGGCCGCGCCATCGCCGCCCTGGGTGGCATCCGCGACCGTTCCTCGCTCGCGCTCACCGCCGCGCGGATGAAGCAGGACACGATCTTTCGCGACGCGGCGCACCATTTCCTGCGGCTGTTTGATCGCATGGTGTCGGATTTCGCCGAGACCGCCTCGGACGCCGAAATATCCGATCTGTCCCAAACCCGCACCGCCCGCGCCTTCATGCTCTTGGGGCGCATCAGCGGCACGTTTGATTGAGTTTGGGGGTGGTGGGGCGTCGCCACGGGCTTGTTGCTGCCGTTGGATCGCCGCGCATCGACGGGCCGCGGCGCGGCGATCCAACGTGAGTTTGGGTGCGCTTTATCTCGCCAAACCCGAAAACCCTCAGAGGATGGCGCAGGTTGCAGCCAAATCGCCGTGCCGGGGGGCGGCCCGGCGATGCGCGGCGGCGCGCCAAGGCGCGCCTCGATTCCGCGCAAGGGGGCTAGCCTTGAATGTCCCCTCCAGGCCATGAACGTTCCCTCGTGCAGGCCCAGGCACGTTGCGCCTGATGTCGAGCGCTTGCCTCCCCGTTCACCTCTCTTGCCCCGCCGCGCGTTCCGGGTCATGATGCCCGCCGGAGGGAGACCGTTCCATGCGCAAGTTTCTCGTGGTGCTCGATGACAGCCGCGAATGCCTCAACGCGATGCGGTTCGCGGCGATGCGTGCGGCGCATACCGGCGGCGGGGTGGCGATCCTGTCGGTGATCCCGCCCGATGAATTCAACCACTGGATCGGCGTCGGCGATATCATGCGCCAGGAGGCCCGCGAGCGGATCGAGGCGCATTTCGAGGTTTTCGCCAAGTGGATGCGCGACAAGCAGGGCGTCGACCCCGAGCTTGTCATCCGCGAGGGAGAGCCGGTGACCGAGATCATGGCGCATGTCCGCGACGATGCAGAGATCGGCGTGCTTGTTCTCGGGGCCGCCGGTGACAAGAAGGGGCCGGGCCCGCTGGTCACGCAACTCACCCGCAACGCCGGCGGGCTGCCGATCCCGATCACCATCGTGCCGGGCGACCTGAGCAAGGAGCGGCTCGAGGCGATCACCTGAACCGGTAGGCTGGCGCAGAGATGGCAAAGTTTGGAATCGTTCCAAACCTTGACTCGCGGTGCCCCGGCGCGCATATCTGACATAGCTGCAAAAGGGGCCTTTTTCGATGTTCATCCAGACCGAATCCACACCCAACCCCGCGACGCTCAAGTTTTTGCCGGGTCAATCCGTGCTCGACGCGGGCACCGCCGATTTTCCGAGCGCCGAGGGGGCCGAGGCCTCGCCGCTGGCCGCGCGCCTCTTTCGCGTGCCGGGGGTGTCGGGGGTGTTTCTCGGCAATGATTTCGTCACCGTCACCAAGGCCGAGGCGATCGAGTGGGACCATGTCAAACCCGCCATTCTTGGCGCGATCATGGAGCATTACCAATCCGGTCAGCCGGTCATGGCCGATGCCGGTGGAGGCACCTCGGGCCATGCCGATCACAGCGGCGAGGATTCGGAAATCGTAGGCCAGATCAAGGAGTTGCTTGATACCCGCGTGCGCCCTGCGGTGGCACAGGATGGCGGCGACATCACCTTTCACGGCTTTGATCGCGGCGTGGTCTACCTGCATATGCAAGGGGCCTGCGCGGGATGCCCGTCCTCGACCATCACCCTCAAGATGGGGATCGAGAACCTGTTGCGCCACTACATCCCCGAGGTGACGGAGGTGCGCCCCGTTGGGCTCTGAGCCGCTGACACTGGGGTTCGACACATCGGCCGCGCATTGCGCGGCCGCTTTGCTGTCGGGCGAACGGGTTCTCGCGGCCCGCGCCGAGGAGATGGCGCGCGGGCAGGCGGAACGGCTCATTCCGCTCCTCGAAGAGGTGCTGGCCGAGGGTGGGAAGCGCTGGCGCGATCTGGACCGCATCGGCGTCGGCATCGGCCCCGGCAACTTCACCGGTATCCGTATTGCCGTCGCCGCAGCGCGGGGGCTGGCGCTGTCGCTGGATATTTCTGCCTTTGGAATCAGCACTTTCGATGTGATTGTTGCGTGCGGACACGGCCAGACACCCGCCGTGCCCGCCCCGCGCGGCATGGCGCATATCCGTGCATCCGGCGGGGGCTATGCGCTGGTTGCGGCAACGGATCTGCCAGATCCGGCGTGGCCACCGGCCCCCGTCGATGTGGCGCAGGCGATCGCGCGCCTGGCGCAAACAGCCCCCGCCGACGCCCCTCCGCCAGCGCCGCTTTATGTCCGGCCCGCCGACGCCGCCCCCGCCCGCGATGCGCCGCCGGTGATCCTCGATGACGCCTGAGGCGCTGGCCGCCACCCATGCGCGCGCCTTTGCGGGGCAGGGGCGGGGCTGGTCGGCGGCGGAATTTGCGGCCCTTCTGGCAAGCCCGCTGGTCTTTGTTGCGGGCGAGGCGCAGTCCTTTGCCCTTGGCCGGGTGATCGCCGATGAGGCGGAATTGCTGACGCTGGCCACCGATCCCGCCGCCCGCCGCAAGGGCCGCGCCCGCACCGCCCTTGCCGGGTTCGAGGCCGGGGCACGGGCGCGCGGGGCCGTGCGCGGCTTTCTCGAGGTGGCCGAGGATAACATGGCCGCCCGCGCGCTCTATGCCGCGTGCCAGTGGCGCGAGGCGGCGCGCCGCGCGGCCTATTACCCGCGGGCGGGCGGGCAGGCAGTGGATGCGCTCGTGTTGGAAAAACGCTGGGGCTGAGCCGCGCGCCTTCGCACCTTCTGAAGCATACATTTCGGCAACAAGAATTTACCGCCCGGCCCGCCCCTCGCCGCGCCACTCCCTTGCATGTCGCGGCGTCATCGGGCTAGGAATTGTCATGCAGATTTATCTCCCCATCGCCGAGGTTTCGGTCAACGCCTTCCTGCTTCTGGGGCTGGGCGGCATCGTGGGGGTGCTGTCGGGCATGTTCGGGGTGGGCGGCGGCTTTCTGATGACGCCCTTGCTGTTCTTCATCGGCATCCCGCCCGCTGTTGCGGTGGCAACCGAGGCCAACCAGATCGTCGCCTCGTCCTTTTCCGGTGTGCTGGCGCATCTGCGGCGAAAGACCGTCGATCTGAGGATGGGCACGGTGCTGCTGGTGGGCGGCCTCGTCGGGGCAGCGCTGGGCGTTATCCTATTCAACTATCTGAAATCATTGGGCCAGGTCGATCTTCTGGTCAAGCTGTGCTACGTTCTGTTTCTGGGCGCGATCGGCGGGCTCATGTTCATCGAGAGCCTGCGCGCGATCCGCAACACCCGCCGTGGCACCGCCCCCAAGCGCAAGAAGCATGGCTGGGTTCACAAGCTGCCCCTGAAGATGCGGTTCCGCACCTCGGGGCTTTATATCTCGGTGATCCCCCCGCTTGTGGTCGGGGTGTCGGTGGGCGTGCTGGCGGCGATCATGGGGGTGGGAGGCGGCTTTGTCATGGTGCCGGCGATGATCTATATCCTCGGGATGCCGACCAAGGTGGTGGTGGGCACCTCGCTTTTCCAGATCATTTTCGTCACCGCCTTCACCACGCTTCTGCACGCGACCACGAACTATACCGTCGATGTGGCGCTGGCGGTGCTGTTGCTGGTGGGCGGCGTGATCGGCGCGCAGATCGGCACAATGATCGGCACCCGGATGAAGGCCGAACAGTTGCGCATATGGTTGGCCATTATGGTGCTCGCGGTCTGCGGCAAGCTGGCGCTCGATCTGCTGCTCACGCCGTCAGAGCTTTATTCCATCGCCACCGGCGCGGGGGGGCATTGATGCTGCGCCTCGCGCTTCTGTTCTGTCTCGCGGCGCTGCCCTTGCGCGCCGAGGAGGTGGTGCTGGGCCTGTCCAAGGACCGCGTGGCGATCACCGCCACTTTTGAGGGGTCCGATATCCTGATCTTCGGCGCGGTCAAGCGCGAGGCCCCGATCCCCGATATCCCGCTCGACGTGGTGATTACCGTGGCCGGGCCATCGCTGCCCGTGAGCGTGCGGCGCAAGGAGCGGGTTCTGGGCATCTGGGTCAATACCGACACGGTGGCGCTTGATTCCGCGCCCACATTCTATGCCGTGGCCAGCAGCGGCCCGCTCGAGCAGGTGCTGACCGATACCGAGGATTTGCGCCACCGGGTCTCGATCCCGCGCGCGATCCGCTCGGTCGGCGCGGCGAGCATGGCCGAGGATGTCGAGAGCTTTACCGACGCCCTGATCCGCATCCGCGAGCGCACGAATGCCTATCAGCTTTTGGAAAACAGCGTGGCGCTGGATGAGCAGACGCTGTTTCGCACCGCCATCAGCCTGCCCGCCAACCTGACCGAGGGGGCCTATCAGACGCGGATATTTCTCACCCGCGAGGGGCGGGTGGTGGCGCAGTTTGAGACGGTGATCGACGTGCGCAAGGTGGGGCTGGAGCGGTGGCTCTTTACCCTGTCGCGGCAGCAACCGCTGCTTTACGGGCTGATGTCGCTGGCCATCGCCATCGCCGCAGGCTGGAGCGCGTCGGCGGCGTTCCGGGTGTTGCGGCGGAACTGACGCAGATATGCTTACCCCGCTTATGCGGCGCTGCTCGCGTGCCATTGGCGGACCATCTCGGCGGCCGTGCTGTCCTTGGGGGCAAAATGGTGCAGCGCAGCGAGGCGGCGGCAATCGAGCGTGATGCGCTGATGGGCCTCGGGCGGGGCGGGGCGGGTCTCGTATCGCGCCCCCGCGGCCTGCGCCAGCGCGGTCATCGCCACCGGCACAGGTGCCGCGATGTTGAGCACATCCGGCAGCGGGTCGGCATGGCGGCAGAGCGTGGCCAGCACGGCGGCAAGGGTGGCGGGGCCGATATAGGAGCGCACCGGCCCGCCGCCATCGGCGAAGCGGTCGATCACCAGTGCGCCGTGCCCCCCCGCCACGTTGAGCAAGAGCGCATCCGCCCCCGCCACGTTGCCGATGCGCAGGCAGCATATCTCCATCCCGCGCGCGCGCCACGGCGCGCAGGCGGTCTCCATCTCGCGCTTGGCCGCGCCATAGGCGTTGACCGGGGCGGGGGGGGCATCCTCATCCATCGCCTCGCCCGCGCCATAGACCGCCGAGGACGACGCCAAAATCACCCGCGTGATCCCCGCCTGCGCGGCGGCGTCAACCGTGGCCTCGGCAATGGTGCGGTTGAGCGACAGGTCGCGCCCCGGCCCCGGCACCACCCCGGCAAGCGCCACCACCGCGCCAAAGCAGCGGCCTGCCCTGTCCGCATGGGCAAGAAGCGCCCCCGGCCCGTCGAGCGGATCCCAGCAGAGCGCGCCCGGATGGGGCCTGCGATATTGCGCGGTCAGCGCCTGCCGCCCTTGGGGCCAAGACCGCAGCACCATCCGCCCGACGCGGCCCGACGCCCCGGTCAGTAGAATATGGTCATCTGCCTTGGCCATCCATCGCCCTCTTTGCCCGCTGCGGGGCAGTGCCCGGCCCGAGAGGTGTAGCAATCAATCCGCGCGGCAGACAAGGCGCGGGTGCCGTCTTGTCCTGCCTTCGGTCATGCTCTAGCGTGATCCGTGCAGGGGAGTCCCGCCTTGGGGACTGAGAGGCTGACAGGTGGTGACACCGGTGACGCGACCCTTAGAACCTGATCCAGTTGATACTGGCGTAGGAAGCTAGGAATGGTCGTCTCCCCCGCGTGGGGTCTGCCATTGCGAACCGGGGGCAGAGTGCCCCCATGCCTCCCCGTCCACGGCTCATCTGGTCTCTTTGAAACCATGGCTCGAGGAGCACCAAAATGACCATCCTGACCACCCCCGCCGTGACCACCGGCCCCTTGCCCGCCTCGCGCAAGATTTACGTGGCGGGCGCGCTGCACGCAGATATCCGCGTGCCGATGCGCGAGATTTGCACCCACCCGACGGCGGGCGAGGCGCCCTTGCCTGTCTATGACAGTTCCGGCCCCTATACCGACCCCGAGGCTCAGACCGATATCGCGCGCGGCCTGCCCGCGCTGCGGCGCGGCTGGATCATGGCGCGCGGCGATGTGGCGGCCTATGAAGGCCGCCATGTGAGGCCTGAGGATAACGGCTTTGTCGAAGGTGACCGGCTGGTGCCGGAATTCCCGGTGCGCGGGCAACCCCTGCGTGGCATGGGCGGTGCGGCCCCCACGCAACTGGCCTATGCGCGCGCGGGCATCATCACGCCGGAAATGGAATTCGTCGCCATCCGCGAAAACCAGATGCGCGAGGCGGGTGCGGCACCGCGCGACGGCAACGACTGGGGCGCCAGCATCCCCGACCATGTGACGCCTGAGTTCGTGCGCGCCGAGATCGCGGCGGGCCGCGCCATCATCCCGGCCAATATCAACCATCCCGAGTTGGAGCCGATGATCATCGGGCGCAATTTCCTTGTGAAGATCAACGCCAATATGGGCACCTCCGCCGTCACCTCGTCTATGGAGGAAGAGGTGGAAAAACTCGTCTGGGCGATCCGCTGGGGCGCGGACACGGTGATGGACCTTTCCACCGGGCGCAACATCCACAACACCCGCGAATGGATCATCCGCAATTCCCCCGTCCCCATCGGCACCGTGCCGATCTATCAGGCGCTGGAAAAGGTGCATGGCGTGGCCGAGGATCTTACATGGGAGTTGTTCCGCGACACGCTGATCGAGCAGGCCGAACAGGGGGTGGACTATTTCACCATCCATGCGGGCGTGCGCCTGCACATGGTGCCGATGACGGTGGGTCGGGTCACGGGGATCGTGTCGCGCGGCGGCTCGATCATGGCCAAGTGGTGCCTGCATCACCACCGCGAGTCGTTCCTTTATGAGCATTTCGAGGAGATTTGCGACATATGCCGCCAATATGACGTGAGTTTCTCGCTGGGCGACGGGCTGCGCCCCGGCTCCATCGCCGATGCCAATGACGAAGCGCAATTCGCGGAACTGGAGACGCTGGGGGAGTTGACCAAGATCGCGTGGCGCAAGGACTGTCAGGTGATGATCGAAGGCCCCGGCCATGTCGCCATGCACAAGATCAAAGAGAACATGGAAAAGCAGCTAGAGTGCTGTCACGAGGCCCCCTTTTACACGCTCGGGCCACTCACCACCGATATTGCCCCCGGCTATGACCATATCACCAGCGGTATTGGCGCGGCGATGATCGGCTGGTTTGGCTGCGCGATGCTGTGCTACGTGACACCCAAGGAGCACCTTGGCCTGCCCGACCGCGACGACGTGAAAACCGGGGTCATCACCTACAAGATCGCGGCCCATGCCGCCGATCTGGCCAAGGGCCTACCCGGCGCGCAGCGGCGCGACGACGCGCTATCGCGCGCGCGGTTCGAATTCCGCTGGGAGGATCAGTTCAACCTGTCGCTTGATCCCGAAACCGCGCGCGATTTCCACGATCAGACCCTGCCCAAGGAGGCGCATAAGGTGGCGCATTTCTGCTCCATGTGCGGGCCGAAATTCTGCTCGATGAAGATCAGCCACGACATCCGCGCCGAGGCGCAGAAAGAGGGGATGGCGGCGATGGCCGAGAAATTCCGCGAAGGGGACGATCTTTACGTGCCGCTTGCCCCCGAGGCGGAGGCCTGAGACGGAAAACGCCGCCCGGTTGGGTCCGGGCGGCGCATCCTTGTCCCTCGTCTGAGACTGGCCTCAGGCGGCCAGCGCCTGCTTGGCCTGATCCACGATGGCGTTGAACGCTGCCGGTTCGTGCACGGCGAGATCGGCCAGAACCTTGCGATCCACCTCGACCCCGGCAAGCGCCAGGCCGTTGATGAAGCGCGAATAGGTCAGCCCCTCGTCATGGGCACGCACGGCGGCGTTGATCCGCTGGATCCACAGCGCGCGGAAATTGCGCTTGCGGTTCTTGCGGTCGCGCGTGGCGTATTGGTTGGCCTTGTCGACGGCCTGTGCGGCCACCTTGAAGGTGTTCTTGCGGCGACCGTAATAGCCCTTGGCTGCGGTCGTGACTTTCTTGTGACGGGCGTGGGTAACAACCCCACCTTTGACGCGTGACATCTCTCAAATCCTCCTTAACGCGAATAGGGCATCATCGGTCGGATGATCCCCTCGTCAGCTTTGCTGAGCGTGGTGGTGCCACGCGCGTTGCGGATGAACTTGTTGGTGCGCTTGATCATCCCGTGACGCTTGCCCGCCTGGGCGGTGATGATCTTGCCAGTAGCGGACACCTTGAACCGCTTCTTGCAGCTCGACTTGGTCTTCATTTTGGGCATTTCCGGCTCCTTTTTCGGTCGGTCGTTCCGCGTGCCTCGGCATGCCACATCCAGCCGGACCAGCGGTTTGAGCGCGCCGTATACGCGAGGCCCGCGCCCGGTGCAAGGGCCGCGTTGCGCGCGCGGGGGGCTTCAGGGCAGATAGCGCGCGATCACGGTCAGGATCACGGCGGGCACCTCGGCGAGCTTGTAGCCGCCGGGCTTGGTCGATACCGCCCAGATCACAAGGCCGCCCGCGATGACGAGGGTCAGCGCGCCGACACGCGGTGCCCGCCCATCCGAGATTGCCGATAAAAACGACGGCACCGACAGCACCCCAAGCACCGTTCCAACCGCCATTGCCAAATCCGCATCCATGATAACACACCCTGAAAATCGTTGTTTCATCGGGTTTAGCCCGGATCGGTTGCGTAGATCAAACTTTCCTTGCAGGGCGCGATGCGCAGGATATTGGTGGTGCCGGGCACGTTGAAGGGCACACCGGCGGTGACCACGATCTGATCGCTTTCCTCGGCATAGCCCTGCGCCCGCGCGGCGCGCGCGGCGTTGATCACCGCCAGCTTGAAGCGCGTAAGCTGCGCGGTCATCACGCAATTCACCCCCCATGTCAGCGCCAGCCGCCGCGCGGTGCCGCGCAGGCTGGTGAGCGCGATGATCGGCACATGGGGCCGCTCGCGCGCGGTCAAAAGCGCGGTGGTGCCCGATTCGGTATAGCAGCAGATCGCCTTGATATCGGTGGTCTCGGCGATCTCGCGCGCGGCCACCACGATGCCGTCGGCGACGCTCTGGCGGTTGACGCGGCGGCTGGCCTCGATCACCTCGCGATAGGTCGGGTCGTCCTCGACCTCGCGGGCCACGTTGTCCATCGTCGTCACGGCCTCGATCGGATATTGACCGGCCGCCGATTCCGCCGAGAGCATGATCGCATCGGCGCCCTCGTAGATCGCGGTGGCCACGTCCGAGACCTCGGCGCGCGTCGGCATCGGCGATTCGATCATCGATTCGAGCATCTGCGTCGCCACGATCACCGGCTTGGCCGCCGCGCGGCATTTGCGCACAAGGCGCTTCTGGATCGGCGGCACGTTCTGCACCGGCAACTCCACGCCAAGATCGCCGCGCGCCACCATGATCCCGTCGGAAACCGCGAGGATGTCGTCAAAGCATTTCACCGCCGCCGGTTTCTCGATCTTCGACAGGATCGCGGCGCGGCCCCGCACCAGCGTGCGCGCCTCGTTCACATCCTCGGGCCGCTGCACGAAACTGAGCGCGAGCCAGTCCACGCCAAGTTCACAGGCGAATTCCAGATCGGCGCGGTCCTTTTCCGACAGTGCCGCCAGCGGCAGCACCACGTCGGGCACGTTGACGCCCTTGCGGTTCGAGATGGTGCCGCCCACCACGACCTCGCAGGTGGCGAAATCGGCATCGCAAGCGGTCACGCGCAGGCGGATCTTGCCGTCATTGACCAGCAGTTGCGATCCCGGCTCCAGCGCGGCGAAAATCTCCGGGTGGGGCAGGCAGACACGGGTCGAATCGCCCTCGGCCTCGTCCAGATCGAGCCGAAAGGCCGCCCCCTCGATCAATTCTTCCTCGCCACGGGCAAAGGTACCGACCCGCAGTTTCGGCCCCTGAAGATCGGCGAGAATCGCGATCGGGCTGTCAAGCTCGTCCTCGATCTGCCGGATGATACGGTGCTTCTCGGCGATATCGGCATGCTCGCCATGGCTCATGTTGAGGCGGAACACGTCCGCGCCGGCCTCGTGCAGGGCGTGGATCGTTGCGTAATCCGACGATGCGGGGCCAAGCGTGGCCACGACCTTGACATTGCGATGGCGTCTCATCTGCTGTCCTTCTCTTGAAATCCTGACCTGTTACCGCTAACAGGCGCGTCGGGGGTCTTATGGCCCAATTCCCTTTTCCCGACAACTGTCCTAGACCACAGAAGCGCAACAAACCAACCCGGATCATGCATAATCCTTTTCACATCGAGGGTGCCGCGCGCCCCGCCCGCTGGCTCGTGACCTGCGATCACGCCACCAACGCGGTGCCCGGCTTCGTGAATGGCGGCAGCCTCGGCATCGCGCCCGAGGACATGGCGCGCCACATCGCCTATGACGTGGGCGCGGCAGGCGTTGCGCGCGCGCTTGCCCGCGCGCTCGACGCCCCGGCGATCCTGTCGAATTTCTCGCGGCTGGTGATCGACCCCAATCGCGGCGAGGATGATCCCACGCTGGTGATGAAGCTTTATGACGGCACGGTGATCCCCGCCAACCGCCATGTCGGCGAGGAGGATTTCGCGCGCCGCCTCGACCGGCTCTACCGCCCCTATCACACCGCGCTGGCCGAATTGGCGGCGCGGCGCGACGATACCGTGATCGTCTCGGTGCACAGCTTCACGCCGCAATTTCGCGGTCGTCCGCCGCGGCCGTGGCATATCGCGCTGCTTTATGCCGCCGACACGCGGCTGGCGCATCCGCTGCTGGCGCGGCTGCGCGCCGAGCCGGATCTTTGCGTCGGCGACAACCAGCCCTATGGTGGCCATCTGCCCGGTGACACCATCGCGCGCCACGCCATCGCCCACCAGCGGCCCAACGTGCTCATCGAGCTGCGCAACGACCTGATTGCCACGCCCGAGGCACAGGCCGCCTGGGCCGTGCGGCTTGCCCCGATTCTGCAAGAGGTGGCGGCGCACGCGGGCGTGTGAGGGGGCTTGCGCGGTGCGACACTCCAGCCCATCTTGAGAGGCAAAAGGGAGAGAGATCATGGACGACCAGACCCGTATCGAGCTTGAGGCCGCCGCCTTTCGCAAGCTGCGCGCGCATCTGATGGACAAGCGCCCCGATGTGCAGAATATCGACCTGATGAACCTCGCAGGCTTTTGCCGCAACTGCCTGTCGCGCTGGTATCAGGAGGCCGCCCACGAGAAGGGCCTCGAGATGACCAAGGACGAGGCGCGCGAGATCTATTACGGGATGCCCTATCCCGACTGGAAATCGCGCCACCAGACCGATGCCGATGCCGAGAAACAGGCCGCCTTCGAGGCGGCTTTCGCGGCGAATGTGGGCAAGGACGGGTAGGGGGTTCTTCTTGGCAAAAATACCCAATGCCCTGCCCTTGCGACCGGGTGGGCGGTCATGAGCGCGCGCTACCGGCTGCACTACGCGCCCGACAACGCCTCGCTCATCGTGCGGCTGGCGCTCGATGAACTGGGCGTGCCGTTCGAGACCGTGCTGGTGGATCGCCGCAGTCAGGCGCAGCGCGCGCCCGCCTATCTGGCGCTCAACCCGGCGGGGCGCATCCCGGTGCTGGAGGTGCCCGATGGTCCGATCTTCGAGACCGGCGCGATCCTTCTGTGGCTGGCGGACCGGCATGGCGGGCTGATCCCCGATCCCGGCGATGCGGCGCGCGGGGCGGCGCTCAAATGGCTGTTTTTCCTGTCCAACACGCTGCACCCGGCGCTGCGCATGATCTTCTATCCCGATCAATACGCGGGTGGCGATGCGGCGGGCCAAGCGGCGCTGCGCGCGCAGATGCAGGGCGAGGTGGCGCGCCATCTCGATCTGCTCGATCACGCGGCGGGTGTGCATCCTGCGCTGTTCAGCGGCAGCGCGCCCACGGTGATCGGCCTCTATCTTGGCCCCGCGCTGCGCTGGGCCGCGCTTTACCCGTCGGGGGAAACCGGCTGGTTCGATCTCTCGCGCTGGCCGCGCCTTTACGCTCTGGCCCGCGATCTCGAGGGGCGGGCCAGCACCCGCGCCGCCATCGCCGCCGAGGGGCTGGGCGCGCATCCCTTCACCGCGCCCTGCCTGCCCGATCCGCCCGAGGGTGTGGCGCTTTGAGCGTGTCCTATGTCAACGCGGTGGCCCTGATGGGTCGCTTTCGGACAAGTGGCGGCCCCTCGGAGACCGCATAACCCCCGCGACCCAGGGAGCGCGCATCATGTTTCTATCTGTCTTCGAGATGTTCAAGGTCGGCATCGGTCCGTCCTCGTCGCATACGATGGGGCCGATGGTGGCCGCTGCGCGATTCCTCGACCGGATGCGCGCCGAGCCGTTCCACTACGCGGGCTTGCGCGGCTCGCTGCATGGCAGCCTTGCCTTTACCGGGGTGGGGCACGCCAGCGACCGCGCCACGATCCTTGGCCTTGCGGGGTTTCGCCCCGACACCTACGACCACGCGCAGGCCGAGACCACGCTGGAGGCGATCCGCGAGACCCACCGCGTTACCCCGCCGGGTCTGCCCGAGTTGAAATTCCATCCCAAGGATGACCTGACCTTCGATTTCGGGCCGAACCTGCCGGGCCATGCCAATGGCATGATCCTCATGGCCACCGACGCGCAGGGCGACGTGATCCTGCAAGAGACCTATTATTCCATCGGCGGCGGTTTCGTCATGACGGCGGATGAATTGGCGGCGGGCAAGGATACCGACGAGGGCGACCCGGTGCCCTATCCGTTCAAATCGGCGGTCGAGATGCTCGAGATGGCCGAACGCTCGGGCAAGAGCATCGCCGAGATGAAGCGCGCCAACGAGATCGCGCGCGGCGGGGCGGAAAATCTGCGCGGCGGCGTGGCGCGCCTCTGGCAGGTGATGAATGACTGTATCGAGCGCGGGCTCTCGACCGACGGCATTTTGCCCGGCGGCCTGTCGGTCAAGCGCCGCGCCAAGGGCATCCGCGACGCGCTGATCGCGGAGCGCGGCACCAACCTGAGCGCGCCGCACAAGATCAACGACTGGATGAGCGCCTATGCGATGGCCGTGAACGAGGAAAACGCCGCCGGCGGGCAGGTGGTGACCGCGCCCACCAATGGCGCGGCCGGGGTGGTGCCTGCGGTCATCCGCTACTGGCTCGACCATGTGCCCGGCGCGCATGAGGGCAGGGTCGAGGAATTCCTGCTCACCGCCGCCGCGATCGGCGGGCTGGTGAAGTTCAACGCCTCGATTTCCGGGGCAGAGGCGGGCTGTCAGGCCGAGGTGGGCAGCGCCTCGGCGATGGCCGCAGCGGGGCTTTGCGCGGTGATGGGCGGAACCCCTGCGCAGATCGAGAACGCCGCCGAGATCGCGCTTGAGCATCATCTCGGCATGACCTGCGATCCGGTCAAGGGTCTGGTGCAGGTGCCCTGCATCGAGCGCAACGGGCTGGGCGCGATCAAGGCGGTGTCGGCGGCCTCGCTGGCGCTGCGCGGCGATGGCAGCCATTTCGTGCCGCTCGATGCCTGTATCGAGACGATGCGCCAGACCGGTGCCGATATGAGCGAGCGCTACAAGGAAACCTCGCTTGGCGGGCTGGCGGTGAACGTCCCCAATTGCTGAGCGCGTGAGGGCGCGCGCGGCCCGGTCATTGGGTGCGCTTACTCGGCGGCCTGGCCGGTGATCCGCTCGATATGGGCGCGCAAATGCTCGGCCTCGTAACGGGCCTCGCGCAGCCCCTCCATCGTGGCTGAAAGCTCGGCCTCGGTCTGGCTGAGCTGGTTGGTCAGCTCCGCCTCGCGCTGTTGCAGGTAGGTGATCGCCTGGTCGCGGGTTTCCTCGGCCTCGTGCAATTCCTGCGCGAGGCGTTCCAGCTCACCCACTTCGGACGCCTGCACCCGCACGAAGCGATGCACCAGCCAGTTGGCGAACCAACCGACGCAGAACGCCACGAAAAGCACGATGGCGGTCGCGATGATGAATTCAGTTCTGTTCATCGGTGGTGCGGCCTTCGCCGCCCTCTTCTGTCCCGTCCCCATTGTCCCCCGTATCCTCGACGCTTTCAAGGCCCGTCTGCGTCTCGGGGGCGGGTTCGGTCTCGGTCTCGGGGCGGATCAGGCGGAATTCGATGCGGCGGTTGGTCTCGCGCCCCTCTTCGGTGTCGTTATCGGCAATGGGGCGGCTTTCGCCATAGCCCTGCGCCTCCAGCCCCGAGGTCAGCACCCGGCGCAGGCGCAATTCGTCGAGCACGGCGCGCGCGCGCTCAAGGCTCAGTTGCGCGTTCATCTCCTCGCGGCCCTGGCTGTCGGTGTGGCCCGCCACCTCCATCCTGATCTCGCCGCATTCCATCAGGATCGCGGCGATTTCGTCGAGGATGACCGCCCCGGTGCCGTCGATCCGCGCCGATCCAGGCTCAAAGCCGATCTTGCGGTCACTTTGCACCGCAGCGATCCGCGCCTCGCATTCCTCGGGCGTGGGCAGCGCGGCCACCGGGTCGAGATGCTCGACATAGGCCACATCGAGGGTGTAGCGCTCGTTGCCGCCAAGACGGTCGGCCAGAAGCTGTGCAATCTCGGTGCCCGCAGCCTTCTGCCCCGATTTGCCGCGCACGTCGATGGTATCGGGCGTTACCGTCACCGCGCCGCTTTCGAGATGGGCAAGCGCCTCGACGGCAAGCAGCACCCGCATCGACCAGTCGCGTGGCAGTTCCTCGGCGACCCGCGCTGTGACATGCACGGCATCGGCGGAAAAGCGTGCCTGCGCGAGGCTCGTCGCGGTCTCGCGCACCTGCGCGCTGCCAAGCCGCCCACGCAACAGAACCTGCCCCTCGGGCGATAGCGTGGCGATGAATTCTGGCACCACCGGCTCGCTGTCATCGGGCAGGGGCGGCAGCGTGGCGTTGAGGGCGAAAACCTCGGGCAAGGCCCCGTCGAGCGCGCCCACCACGTCATCGAAAAGCGCCTGATCGGTGCCCGGCTCGGCCAGCAGGGCGATATCGGCATCGGTGAATGTCACACTGCCCGCGCCGAGACGCGCCAGCGCGGCAATCGACTGTTCGGCGGCTTGCGCCCATTGCGGCGTCGGCACGCCCATGCCGATCACGCAGTCGGCGCGGCCCTCCATGCCCGCCTGCCCCGCCGCGCGCAGGATACGGTCGCGCGCCTCCTCGGTATCGGCAGAGCAGGCATCGAACCGCGCGCCGCGTTCGTCGATGACAAAGCGCAGCGTGAACGGCGTGATCACCGGGCGCGGTGCCGAGATATCGAGCGCAAGGCGCACATCCTTCGGGCTGCGCCGCGCAAGATCGGCCTCGACCTGCCGTTTTTCTGCGGCGCTGTCGACCATCGCGGTGACCGCGACGCGCTCGGCGCTCACCGAGATCTTGCTGCGTGGCAAAAGCCCGAGAGAGCGCACCGCATAGCGCAGTGCGGGCCGCCAGGTGGCGGGGGCAGGGTAATCGGCGGCATCGAGCAGGTCGGCCACCGGGGCATCGCCCGTCGCCTCGGAAATATCGGCCATGAGCTGATGACGGTCGAGCGTGGCAGGTACCAGCCCGATGAGGGAAATCCCCCGCTCGTTGCGCAGGATCTCGATGGAAAATTGCGGCGGGGCGAGCGGCTCTGCCTCTTCCACCACGGTCTGGTCGATCACCCGTGTCGCATCCACCACAGAGCCCGCCACCGACAGCGCGGCAAAGCGCGCGGCCTCGTCCGGGGCGGTGCCCGCGAGAAACACCTGCAACCCGTCGGTGCCGACCTCGGCCCAAACCATGCCGCGCGCGTCAAGTGCTGCGCGCACCGCGCGGCGCGAGCCGTCCTCGATGGCGGTCACGGAAAAGCCCGCCGCCACCACCGACAGCGCGGCAGCCCCGGTGAACACCCCGGCAATGGTGAGAATGGTGGACAGGCGCATGGCCAGGCGGCCCCCCGTGGTTGCACTTGCCCGTGTTCTAGGCACGCCCGCGCCCGAGCGCAATCACACCAGCGCCGCGACGGCGAAAAACGGCACAGGCAGCAGCCCCGCATCGCGGTTCGAGCGGAAGAGCGAAAGCAGGCGCGCGTTGTCATCGAGCCGCAGCCGCCGCAATTGCCCGGCAAGGTGCCAGCCCATCGCCCAGACCCCGCATAGCGCCACCACCATCGCCACCGGCCGCTCTGCGGGCACGGCGAGGATCACCGCCACCATCATCAGGCTCACGCAGGCGACGAGGAACCGCCGCAGCCAGCGCGGGGACTTCTCGCCAAAAAGCCGCGCGGTGGATTTCACCCCGATCAGCGCGTCATCCTCGGCGTCCTGATGGGCATAGATCGTGTCATAAAAGAGCGTCCAGGCGATCCCCGCAAGATAGAGCACCACCGCCGGCACCTCCAGCCGCCCCGAATGCGCCGTCCACGCCAGCAGCGCGCCCCAGTTGAACGCGAGGCCCAGGAAAACCTGCGGCCACCATGTGAACCGCTTCGCAAAGGGATAGACCGCCACGGGCAGAAGCGCGAGCACGCCAAGCGCAATCGCCGCCGTGTTGAACGTGAGCAGGATCAGCAACGCCACCAGCGCCTGCGCGCCCATCCACAAGAGCGCGCCGCGCACCCGCACCTGCCCCGAGGGGATGGGCCGCAACGCGGTGCGCGCCACCGAGCCGTCGATGTCGCGGTCGGTGATGTCGTTCCAGGTGCAGCCCGCCCCGCGCATCAGCACCGCGCCAATGCCGCAGCCAATGAGGATCCACAGATCATGCCAGCCCGCGTGCCCGTCCGCCAGCATCGCCAGCATGAGCCCCCACCAGCACGGCAAGAGCAACAGCCACGTGCCGATGGGCCGGTCGGCGCGGCTTAGTCGCAGATAGGGGCGCGTGGCCTCGGGCGCGTAACGGTCCACCCAATTGCCGTCATAGGCATCGGCCACGGCGTTTGTCGCCTCTGGCGTCCGGTTTCCCTCGCTCATATGCTGGCCTCATGAGTGGTGAAAAAATCAGGCTTTATCTAGAGCATCCGCTGGGGGAAGGGCAAACCCTTCCTCTGACCCAGCCGCAGGCGCATTACCTTTTCGGGGTGATGCGGCTCGGGCCGGGGGCGGGGTTGCGCGTGTTCAACGGGCGCGACGGCGAGTGGCGCGCGGTGGTGGCGGAGGCGGGCAAGCGCGGCGGGGTCTTGCGCTGCGAGGCGCAGACCGCGCCGCAGCGCAACCCGCCTGATCTTTGGCTGATCTTCGCGCCGATCAAGAAGGCGCGCACCGATTTCATCGTCGAGAAAGCCGCCGAGATGGGGGCCGCGCGCATTCTGCCGGTGCAGACTGATTTCACCAATTCCGAGCGTATTCGGCAGGACCGGCTTCAGGCCCACGCCGTCGAGGCGGCCGAGCAATGCGGCGGCACTTTCGTGCCCGAGGTGGCCCAACTCACGCGCCTTGACCGGCTGCTTGCGGACTGGCCCGAGAATCGCCGCCTGATGTTCTGCGACGAGGCGCTTGTGGGCGCGGCACCCGCCCTGCCGGGTGGCCCCAATGGTGCGTGGGCCGTGCTGATCGGCCCCGAGGGCGGGTTTTCGCAAGGTGAGCGCGCGCGCCTGCACGCCCTGCCGCAGGCCCATGCCATCAGCCTCGGGCCGCGCATCTTGCGCGCCGATACCGCCGCCGTCGCCGCGCTGACGCTCTGGCAGATGACCTGCGGGGACTGGCGATGAGCCTCATTCGCCCCGGCGCGGCGCATGGCCTGCGCCGCTGGCGCGAGGTGCTGGTGGCGGGGGCGCTGGCCGCGCTTGGCCTGTGGTGGGCGCTGACCGGCTTTGGCCTGCTCGCGTGGCTTGGCTGGGCGGTGACGCTGGCCGCCGCCGCCCTTGGCCTTGCCGGGCTGCAACGCGCGCGCTTCCGACGCGGCGCGGGCGGGCCGGGGGTGGTGGTGGTCGACGAGGGGCTGATTGCCTATCTCGGCCCCGTCACCGGCGGCACGGTGGCGCTTTCCGAGGTGACCGCGCTCGCGCTCGATCCGCGCGACGGCGGGCAATGGGTGCTCTCGCAACCCGGCCAGCCCGATCTGCATATCCCGCTCGATGCCGAGGGGGGCGAGGCGCTTTTCGACGCCTTCGCCGCCCTCCCCGGCCTGCGCACCGAGCATATGCTGGCGCGGATGCGCCGCCCCGGCCCCGCGCCCGAGACACTCTGGCAGCGCCCCGCGCGCGTCATTTCCCACCCAAGGCTGCATTGACACCCGCGCGGAATAGCGCCAACTCTGGCCCCCGAAACCGATCCGCGACCCTCAGGAGGCCCGAGCATGTCCATTCCCCAATCCGGCGGCGGGCCGATCGAGCATGAAAGCCAGTTGGCCGAGTATCTGGCCAGCGGCTGCAAGCCCAAGGATGACTGGCGCATCGGCACCGAGCACGAGAAATTCGGCTATTGCAAGGACACGCTGCGGCCGCTGCCCTATGAGGGCGAACGCTCGATCCTCGCCGTGCTGGAGGGCTTGCGCGATCTGCATGGCTGGGCGCCGGTCGAGGAGGGGGGCAAGCTGATCGGGCTGGAAAAGGACGGCGCGAATGTGAGCCTTGAGCCGGGGGGGCAGTTGGAGCTTTCGGGCGGGATACTGGAGACGATCCACCAGACCTGCGACGAGGTGAACGAGCATCTGGCGGATGTGAAGGACATCGCCGACAAGGTCGGCGTCGGCTTTATCGGTCTTGGCGCCGCGCCGATCTGGCGGCACGAGGATATGCCGCTCATGCCCAAGGGCCGCTACAAGCTGATGGACAGCTACATGAGAGAAGTCGGCACCATGGGTCAGACCATGATGCGCCGCACCTGCACCGTGCAGGTCAATCTCGATTTCGGCTCCGAAGCGGATATGGTGCAGAAATTCCGCGTGGCGCTGGCGCTGCAACCGGTGGCCACCGCGCTTTTCGCCAATTCGCCGTTTCTCGATGGCAAGCCCAACGGCCATAAATCGTGGCGCGCGCGGGTCTGGCGCGATCTTGATGCGGCGCGCACCGGGATGCTGCCCTTTGTCTTTGACGAGGGGTTCGGGTTCGAGGCCTATGCCGATTACGCGCTCGATGTGCCGATGTATTTCGTCTATCGCGACGGGCGCTATATCGACGCGCTGGGGCAGAGCTTTCGCGACTTCCTGCGCGGCGAATTGCCCGCCCTGCCGGGCGAGAAGCCGACGCTCTCAGACTGGGCCGATCACCTCACCACGATCTTTCCCGAGGCGCGGATCAAGAAATTCATGGAGATGCGCGGGGCCGATGGCGGCCCTTGGCGCAGGCTTTGTGCGCTGCCTGCCTTCTGGGTCGGGCTGATGTATGACCAATCCGCGCTTGATGCCGCGTGGGATATCGTCAAGGGCTGGGATGCCGAGACGCGCGACGCCCTGCGGGTGGCCGCAAGCGTCGACGGGCTTCAGGCGCAGGTGGACGGCATTTCCATGCTCGATCTGGCACGCGAGGTGCTCGACATTTCCGAGGCGGGGCTGAAGGCGCGCGCGCGCCCCGGCGGCGGCGGCATGATCCCCGACGAGACGCATTTCCTTGGCACCCTGCGCGAGAGCGTCGAGTCTGGCAAGACCCCCGCTGACGAACTGTTGGAGCGCTATCACGGCGACTGGCAGGGCGATCTGAGCCGCATCTACGCCGATTACAGCTACTGAGTGCCGCGCGGCCATACGCCGCAGTCACCCACGCCCAAAAATCGAATTTCCTTGCATCCGACGGGTAAACCGACCGGATTTAGACGCGTTCGGCCTGCAAATGGGGATATTTCGGGACAATCTTGGGATGTGGTTCTGCTATTTTTAGCCACCGGGCCACAAAAGCGCCCGGAGACCGCAACCAACGAGGGAACCTGAACCATGTCCGATAAATTCGTCGTCGGCTACGACGGCAGCGTGTCCGCACGGCGCGCATTGGAATTCGCGGTGGACCGCGCCCGCGCGCAAGGGGGGACGATCGTGCTCACCCATGTGCTCGAATGGTCGCCCTATTCCTTCCTCACGCCGCAGGAACTGGAAGAGCGCCACAGCCGCCGCAAAGAAGAAATGGCGCGCGCCGAAAAGGCGATCATGAGCACGATCAAGGCCGAGCTTGACGATGCCGGGATCTCCAACGAGGTCGTGATCCGCTATGGCAACACCGCCGAGATCCTCGGTCGCGTCGCCAAGGAACACAACGCGGTGCAGATCATCATCGGGCGTGACGGGCAATCCGCGCTCGGGGCGCGGGTCTTTGGCTCGGTTGCCGGCGCGCTTGTGCAGACCGCGCCCGTGCCGTGCACCATCGTGCCGTGACACAAAAAACGACAACAGGGATATAGAATATGCAACGCAACGTATTTTCCGCGGCCCTCGCCGCGGCGGGGCTCGCGCTGATGAGCGCGCCTGCCTTCGCACAAGAGCAGGCACTCTCGCTTGATGAAAAGGTCAACCAGATCTTTGCCAGTTCCACAGGCTGGTTCGTCAACCTGATCTTCTCCAATTTTCCGGGCACCACGTTTCCGTGGATCGTGGCCTGGCTGGTGATCGGGGCCTCGGTCTTCACGCTCTATTTCGGCTTTATCCAGTTCCGCGCGGTGGGCCATGCCATCGCGCTGGTGAAGGGCGATTATTCCGACCCCAACGATGCCGGTGAGGTCAGCCATTTCCAGGCGCTTGCAACCGCCCTGTCGGGCACCGTGGGCCTTGGTAATATCGCCGGTGTCGCGGTGGCGGTGAGCATCGGGGGCCCTGGGGCCACGTTCTGGATGATCCTCGCGGGTCTGATGGGCATGGCGTCGAAATTCACCGAATGCACATTGGGCGTGAAATACCGGAATGAGTATCCCGATGGCCGCGTCTCGGGCGGGCCGATGTATTACCTGACCAAGGGTTTTGCCGAACGCGGGCTGCCCGGTGGCAAGATCCTCGCCGTGATGTTCTCGATCTTCTGCATCCTCGGCGCGCTTGGCGGTGGCAACATGTTCCAGGCCAATCAGGCGCATCAGCAGATTTCGGGCATCGTCGGTGACTATCCCGGCTGGATCACCGGGGTGATCTTTGCCGGTGTGGTCTTTGCGGTGATCGTGGGCGGCCTCAAATCCATCGCACGCGTGACCGAAAAGGTCGTGCCGTTGATGGGCATCCTTTATGTTGGCACGGCGCTGGTCATCATTGCGATGAACGCCGACATGATCGGCTGGGCCTTCGGCCAGATCTTTGCGGGGGCCTTCACCGGGCTTGGCGTCGCGGGCGGCATGGTCGGCGCGTTGATCCAGGGGTTCAAGCGGGCGGCGTTCTCGAACGAGGCCGGCGTTGGATCTGCGGCCATCGCCCACTCGGCGGTGCGCACCAAGGAGCCGATCACCGAAGGCTTCGTGTCGCTGTTGGAGCCGTTCATCGACACGGTGGTGATCTGCACCATGACGGCGCTGGTGATCATCATCACCGGCCAGCTTGTCGCCGGGCCGGATGGCAATTACCTGCTCAACGAGGCGGGAACCGCGATCCAGACCGTCGGCAATACCTCGGGCGTGGGCCTCACTTCGGCGGCCTTCGGCAGCGCGATCAGCTGGTTTCCCTATGTTCTGGCGCTCGCTGTCGTGCTCTTTGCCTTCTCGACGATGATCAGCTGGTCCTATTACGGCCTCAAGGCCTGGACCTACCTGTTCGGTGAGGGCGAGACCAAGGAACTGGTCTTCAAGGTGATTTTCTGCATCTTCGTGGTGATCGGGGCTGCGGCCAATCTTGGCCCGGTGATCGACTTCTCGGATGCGGCGATCTTTGCGATGGCCGTCGTGAACATCATCGGCCTCTACTTCCTGATGCCCATCGTCAAGCGCGAGCTGTCAAGCTATTTGCGCCGCTTGAAATCCGGTGAAATCAAGAAGTTTGTCTAGGGCTGGCCAGCCCGCTCAAGGGGTTGGGGGCCATCGCGCAGGCGGTGGCCCCTTTTACATCCGCCGGGCAGTCTCCGCCGCAGCGGGGACTGCCTTGACATTGCGCGCGGCCTGGCACAGGGCATGCGCCATGACAGATACGCAAGACCCTCGCCCCTCGCGCCAACAGGTCTATACGCTGGTGGTTGAAATCGGCCGCAAGATCGGCGACGGGTTGCCCGAGCGCGCCACCGGTGCTGCGCTTATGGTCTATGCCTCGGGCGTGGACGAGGCCGAGGCGGTGCGCGAAACGGTGGCGATCCTCAAGCAGGCGGGAATGGCCCCGCTCGACGTGACCGGCCACGGCACCCGCGCCGAGCGCGAGGCCGAGGGCCACGAGATCGACGAGGAAGAGGCCGCGCTCATGGCCCGCGCCCGCGACGAAAACGCGGTGATCGTGGCACAGGTGACGCCGTTTCACGACTGAGCCGGGGTGGGCTTGCCGGGCGATATCACGCCCGACTGTCCGCTCACTCCTTGGGGATCACGCGCAGGCCAAGTTCCATCAACTGGTCCGGGGTCGGATCGCTGGGCGCGTTCATCATCAGATCCTCGGCGCGCTGGTTCATCGGGAACATGATCACCTCGCGAATATTCGAGGTGCCCGCGAGCAGCATCACGATGCGGTCGATCCCCGCCGCGCAGCCGCCATGCGGCGGCGCGCCATATTGGAAGGCGTTGACCATGCCGCCAAAGCGTTTGCGCACTTCCGCCTCGTCGTAGCCTGCAAGCTCGAAGGCCTTGAACATGATCTCGGGGCGGTGGTTGCGGATCGCGCCCGACACCAATTCATAGCCGTTGCAAGCCAGATCATATTGATAGCCGAGCACGCCGAGCGGATCGCCGTCGAGCGCCGCGCGCCCGCCCTGCGGCATGGAAAACGGGTTGTGGCTGAAATCGACGCGACCGCTGTCCTCGTCGCGTTCATACATCGGGAAATCGACGATCCAGGCAAAGGCAAAGCGGTCCTGATCGCTCAGCCCCAATTCATCGCCGATCACCGTGCGCGCCTTGGCCGCTACCCGCTCGAACGCCTGCGGCTTGCCGCCAAGGAAGAAGGCCGCATCGCCCACGCCAAGGCCAAGCTGCTGGCGAATGGCCTCGGTGCGTTCGGGGCCGATATTCTTGGCCAGCGGGCCTGCGGCCTCGGTCTCGCCATTGGCGTCGCGCCAGAAAATATACCCCATCCCCGGCAGCCCCTCTTTCTGGGCGAAGGCGTTCATCCGGTCGCAGAACTTGCGGCTGCCGCCCGTGGGCGCGGGGATGGCGCGGACCTCGGTGCCGTCCTGTTCGAGCAATTTCGCGAAGATGGCGAAACCGGACCCCCGGAAATGTTCACTCACGTCCTGCATTTCGATCGGATTGCGCAGGTCGGGCTTGTCGGTGCCGTATTTCAGCAGCGCCTCGGCATAGGGGATTTGCGGCCAGTCCTCGGGCGCATCCACTCGCGCCCCGCCGCCGAATTCCTCGAACACGCCCGCGATCACCGGGGCGACGGTGTCGAATACGTCCTGTTGCTCGACAAAGGACATCTCCATGTCGAGCTGGTAGAAATCGGTCGGCGAGCGGTCGGCGCGGGGGTCTTCGTCGCGAAAACAGGGGGCGACCTGGAAATATTTATCAAACCCCGAGACCATGATGAGCTGCTTGAACTGCTGCGGGGCCTGCGGCAGGGCGTAGAACTTGCCCGGATGGAGCCGCGAGGGGACAAGGAAATCGCGCGCGCCTTCGGGGCTCGAGGCGGTGATGATCGGCGTCTGGAACTCGCGGAATCCCTTGTCCCACATGCGCTTGCGGATCGAGGCGACCACGTCCGAGCGCAGCACCATGTTGGCCTGCATCGCCTCGCGGCGCAGATCGAGATAGCGGTAGCGCAGGCGCGTTTCCTCGGGATAATCCTGATCGCCGAAGACCTGGAGCGGCAACTCGGACGCCGCGCCGAGGATTTCCATGTCGCGGATATAGACCTCGACCTCGCCGGTGGGGAGTTTCGCGTTCACGAGGCTCGCATCGCGCGCCTTCACCTCGCCGTCGATGCGCACGCAATATTCGGCGCGCAGGCCGTCTACGGCCTTGAAAACCGGGCTGTCGGAGTCGCACAGAACCTGCGTCACGCCATAGTGATCGCGCAGGTCGATGAAAAGCACGCCGCCGTGATCGCGGATGCGGTGGACCCATCCGGCAAGGCGGACGGTCTCTCCGACATGGGATTTCCTCAGATCGGCGCAGGTATGGCTGCGATATGCGTGCATTTTCACTCTCCGGGGCCGGGGACGGCGCTTGTGGCGGTCATGATCGGGTTCGCGCCGATACACATGGGCCGGACGGCAAAGTCAAGCCGGGACCGGGCGGCATCGGGCGAAACCGTTTACATATAAAGCGATTTTGGTAAGATGCTTTGGGCTGGAACGAGGTCAGAACGCCGATGAATGCGCCGGGGATGGCGCGGGATTGGAGGTGTGCGATGTGGACCGGTACGCTTGACAGGCTGTTGCGCCATTACTTTCTCCACGGTCGGATGCGGGTGACCTTCCCCGACGGCACCACGCGCAGCTACGGGCCGGGAGGTGGCCCCGAAAGCGCGGTGTCGCTGCATGATCCAAGCCTGCCGCGCCGTATCGTTCTCTCGCCCGACATGGCCATCGGCGAGGGCTATATGGATGGCACCGTGACCTTCGCGGAGGATGACGTTTACGGCTTTCTCAGCCTTGCCATGATGAATATCGCCGCGCAGGGGCAGCCGTGGTTTCGCCGCCCGCTGGAAGCCTTGCGCTGGCTCAGGCGGCGGCTTGACCAGTTCAACCCGGCTGGCCGCGCGCGCGCCAATGTGGCGCATCATTATGACCTGTCGGGAGAGCTTTATGATCTCTTCCTCGACGCGGACCGCAATTATTCCTGCGCCTATTTCGCACGTCCCGACATGACGCTGGAAGAGGCGCAGGTGGCCAAGAAACACCATATCGCGAAGAAACTTCTGATCGAGCCGGGAATGCGCGTGCTCGATATCGGCTGCGGCTGGGGCGGCATGGGGCTGACGCTGGCGCGCGATTTCGGGGCCGAGGTTCTGGGCGTCACCCTCTCGCGCGAACAGCACGCAATGGCCAATATGCGCGCCGAGCAGGCCGGGCTGGCGGACATGGTTCGGTTTGAATTGATGGATTATCGCGACGTGCAGGGGCAGTTCGACCGCATCGTGTCGGTGGGCATGTTCGAGCATGTCGGCGTGCCGCATTACGACGCCTATTTCACCGCGGTGCGGCGGCTTCTGAAACCCGACGGTATCGCACTCATCCACACGATCGGGCGGGCCGGGCCGCCGGGCGCGACGAGCCCATGGATTCTCAAGTATATCTTTCCCGGCGGTTATTGTCCGGCCATGTCCGAGGCGGTGGCGGCGGTGGAGCGCCAGCGGCTGGTGACCACCGATGTGGAGGTGTGGCGGCTGCATTATGCCGAAACGCTCAAGGAATGGCGGCGCCGCTTCGAGGCCAATATCGAGCGTGCCCGCGCGCTTTATGACGAGCGGTTCTGCCGGATGTGGCGCTATTACCTGATCGCGAGCGAGTTGACATTCCGGCTCAACAATCAGGTGGTGTTCCAGTTTCAGATCACGCCAAAGCAGGACGCCGTGCCGCTGACGCGCGATTATCTCTATCGCGACGGGGCGGACGGGTTCCACGAGGCCGCCGAATAGCCGCGATCACGCCACCGGCGCGGCGATGCGGGCAAAGCGCGCTTTCCACAGCGCCTCCTCGTATTCACCCGCCGCGGTGCTGTCATGGACCACGCCGCCGCCCACGTTGAGGCGGGCGCGCCCGCCGTCGAGCATCAGGGTGCGGATGGCGACGTTGAATTCGGCGCGCCCGTCGGGGGCGGCCCAGCCGATGGTGCCGCAATAGATCTCGCGCGGGGCCTGTTCGAGATCGGCGAGGATCTGCATGGCGCGGATCTTCGGAGCGCCGGTGATCGAGCCGCAGGGGAAAAGCGCCGTGAAGATATCGCCAAGCCCGGTGTCGGGGTGAAGCTGCGCGGTGACGCGCGAGGTCATCTGGTGGACGGTCTCGTAGGTCTCGACCGAGAAAAGCGCGGGCACGCGAACCGATCCCGGTACGCTCACGCGGCTGATGTCGTTGCGCAGCAAATCCACGATCATCAGGTTTTCGGCGCGGTTCTTCTCGTCGGTTTGCAGGAAATAGCGCCGCCGCGCATCCTCCGCCGGGTCGGGGCTGCGCGGTTGGGTGCCTTTCATGGGGCGTGTCTCGATCCCGCCCCCGGCATCGGTGCGAAAGAACAACTCCGGCGAGCGCGACAGGATCGCGGGCAGACCCTCGGCCTCGATCAGCGCACCAAAGCGCACCGGCTGCACGGCGCTGAGCGCGGCATAAAGCGCCTGCGGCGTGCCGCTGGCGGTGAGCGTGAGTGGAAAGGTCAGATTGGCCTGATAGATATCGCCCGCCCCGATCTGCCCGTGCACCACCTGGAAGGCGTGGGCATAGCGCGCCGCGTCCCAGTCTGGCACGATGGGGCCGAGCGTGGCGGGGGCTGATGTGAGCGGCGTGGCCCCTTGCGGCCCCTCATAGACCCCGAATTGCAGGAGCGGCAGACGGCGCTTGCCCGGCATGAGCGGCAAAAGGCGCGGCTCCAGCGCATAGCCCATCTCGTAGCTGGCAAATCCCGCGAGCCAGAACCCCTCGGCCCGCGCGGCATCCATCGCGGCGAGGGCTGCGGGCACCTCGCAAGCCTCATGTGCCACGATCGTCCGCCGTGCCCCCGAAAAGGCTGCGGCCCCGCCCTCTGGCCCGTGATCGAAACGAATCTCCACCCCGCCCCCTTTCGCGCAATCACCTGATACCTAGGGCGCGCGTGCCGCCCGTGCATCCCGAAAAACGCCGTATCGGCGTGGATTTGCGATCACCCTTGCGCCCCGCCGGGTGATAGCTATAACCCCCGAGAATTTGGGCGCGCAGCCCCTCCGGCCCGCGCCCGCTGCCAGCCGTCAGGGGACCGACATGCCGAAAAGAACCGATATCAAATCCATCATGATCATCGGCGCGGGGCCCATCATCATCGGACAGGCCTGCGAATTCGACTATTCCGGCGCTCAGGCCTGCAAGGCGCTGCGCGAGGAAGGCTATCGCGTCATCCTCGTCAACTCCAACCCTGCAACGATCATGACCGATCCGGGGCTGGCGGACGCCACCTATATCGAGCCGATCACGCCCGAGGTGGTCGCGCGCATCATCGAAAAGGAACGCCCCGACGCACTCTTGCCCACGATGGGCGGGCAAACCGGCCTCAACACCGCGCTGGCGGTGGCCGATATGGGGGTGCTGGAAAAATTCGGCGTGGAGCTGATCGGGGCCAACCGTGCCGCGATCGAGATGGCCGAGGATCGCAAGCTCTTCCGCGAGGCGATGGACCGTCTGGGGATCGAGAACCCCAAGGCCACCATCGCCAACAACATGGAAGAATGCATGGCGGCGATTGATTTCGTCGGCCTGCCCGCGATCATTCGCCCGGCCTATACATTGGGCGGGACGGGGGGCGGCGTGGCGTATAATCGCGATGATTATATCCATTTCTGCAAATCCGGCCTCGACGCCTCGCCGGTCAGCCAGATCCTGATCGACGAGAGCCTGCTTGGCTGGAAGGAATTCGAGATGGAGGTGGTGCGGGACCGCGCGGATAACGCGATCATCGTTTGCGCCATCGAAAACGTCGATCCGATGGGCGTGCATACGGGCGATTCGATCACGGTGGCCCCGGCGCTGACCCTGACTGACAAAGAATATCAGATCATGCGCAACCAAAGCATCGCCGTGCTGCGCGAGATCGGGGTGGAGACGGGTGGCTCCAACGTGCAATGGGCGGTGAACCCCGCCGACGGGCGCATGGTGGTGATCGAGATGAACCCGCGTGTGTCGCGCTCCTCGGCGCTGGCGTCCAAGGCCACGGGCTTTCCCATCGCCAAGATCGCGGCCAAGCTGGCCGTGGGCTATACGCTCGACGAGTTGGACAATGACATCACCAAGGTCACGCCTGCCAGCTTTGAGCCGACGATTGACTATGTCGTGACGAAAATCCCGCGTTTTGCGTTCGAGAAATTCCCCGGCTCCAAGCCGAACCTCACCACCGCGATGAAATCGGTGGGCGAGGCGATGGCGATTGGCCGGACAATCCACGAGAGCCTGCAAAAGGCGCTGGCGTCGATGGAAACCGGGCTTTCGGGCTTTGACGAGGTGGACATCGAAGGTGCCCCCGAGAAGGCCGCGATCACCCGCGCTCTGTCGGTCGCCACGCCTGACCGGATGCGCACCATCGCGCAGGCGATGCGCCATGGCCTCAGCGATGACGAGATCAACGCCGCCACGGCCTTCGATCCGTGGTTCCTCGCCCGCATTCGCGAGATCGTGGAGGCCGAGGCGCGCATCCGCCGCGACGGCCTGCCCGTGACCGAGGAGGGCCTGCGTGCCCTCAAGATGATGGGCTTTACCGATGCCCGCCTCGCCACGCTTACGGGCCGCGACGAGGATCAGGTGCGCCGCGCGCGCCAGAACCTCGGCGTGCATGCCGTCTTCAAGCGCATCGACACCTGCGCCGCCGAATTCGAGGCGCAGACGCCCTATATGTATTCCACCTACGAGGCTCCGATGATGGGCGAGGTGGAATGCGAGGCGCGCCCCTCGGACGCCAAGAAGGTGGTCATCCTCGGCGGCGGCCCGAACCGGATCGGGCAGGGGATCGAGTTCGATTACTGCTGCTGTCACGCCTGTTTCGCGCTGACCAAGGCGGGTTACGAGACGATCATGATCAACTGCAACCCCGAGACGGTGAGCACCGATTACGACACCTCGGACCGGCTTTACTTCGAGCCGCTGACATTCGAGCATGTCATGGAAATCCTGCGCGTCGAGCAGGAACGCGGCACGCTGCACGGGGTGATCGTGCAGTTCGGCGGGCAGACGCCCTTGAAGCTGGCGCGCGGGCTGGAGGCCGAAGGCATCCCGATCCTCGGCACCACGCCCGACGCGATTGACCTGGCCGAGGATCGCGAGCGGTTCCAGGCGCTGGTCACGCGGCTGGGGCTGAAACAGCCGGTCAACGGCATCGCCTCGACGGATGCGCAGGCGCTGGCCATCGCCGAGGAAATCGGCTTTCCGCTGGTCATCCGCCCGTCCTACGTGCTGGGCGGGCGCGCCATGGAGATCGTGCGCGACATGGCCCATCTGGAGCGCTACATCGCCGAGGCGGTGGTGGTGTCGGGCAAGAGCCCGGTGCTGCTCGACAGTTATCTCTCGGGCGCGATCGAATGCGATGTGGATGCGCTCTGCGACGGCACGCGCGTGCATGTCGCGGGCATCATGCAGCATATCGAGGAAGCGGGCGTGCATTCGGGCGATTCCGCCTGCTCGCTGCCGCCCTATTCGCTTTCGCGCGCGACCATCGACGAGATCAAGCGCCAGACCGAGGCGCTGGCGCGTGCGCTGGGCGTGGTGGGGCTGATGAACGTGCAATTCGCGGTCAAGGGCGATGATATCTACCTCATCGAGGTCAACCCGCGCGCCTCGCGCACCGTGCCGTTCGTGGCCAAGGCCACCGACAGCGCCATCGCCTCCATCGCCGCGCGGCTCATGGCGGGCGAGACGCTCGACAGCTTTCCCGCGCGCGGCCCCTATCCACGCGATACGCGCCCCGGCACCCTGCCGATGGCCGACCAGATGACGCTGGCGGACCCGGATATGCCGTGGTTCTCGGTCAAGGAGGCGGTGCTGCCCTTTGCTCGCTTCCCCGGCGTGGATACGATCCTTGGCCCCGAAATGCGCTCCACCGGCGAGGTGATGGGCTGGGATGTCTCGTTCCCGCGCGCCTTTCTCAAGGCGCAGATGGGCGCGGGCGTGACCCTGCCCGAGGGTGGCACGGTGTTCGTCTCGGTGCGCGACAGCGACAAGACGGAGCAACTCATCGAGACGGCGGAAATCCTCACCGCGCTCGGCTTTGCCCTCGTCGCCACGCGCGGCACGGGCGCGTTCCTCAGCGAGGCGGGGATTGCCTGCGAGGTGGTCAACAAGGTCTATGAGGGCCGCCCCAATATCGTCGACCTGCTCAAGGATGGCGCGATTGCGCTGGTGATGAACACCACCGAGGGCGCGCAGGCGGTCGAGGACAGCCGCGACATCCGCTCGGTCGCGCTTTATGACCGCATCCCCTATTTCACCACGCTTGCCGGCTCGCACGCCGCCGTTCAGGCGATCCGCGCGCGCCAGGAGGGGGCGCTCGAGGTCATGGCCTTGCAGGGCGCGGGGGCCTGAGCGGGGCGCGTCACCGGCCCGGTTGAGCACGGTCACGGCCCCGCGCAGGCGAGGGGCGGGCGGGGAGGATCAGCCCCGCGCGAGGTGCTGCTGCAAATCCTCGTTGCCGCCGATATGCACCCCGTCGATGAAGATCTGCGGGATGGATTTTTCCCTCGGCAGGCGCGCAGCATAGTCGGCGCGCGCCTCCGGGTCGGTCATGTCGCGTTCGTCAAAGGCGAGGCCGCGCGCGCGCAAGAGCGATTTGGCCGCCTCGCAATGCACGCAGCCGGGACCGGTGAAAATCTCGATCTGCATGGGGCCCCCCTCAGTGGTTGATGGTGAGTTTCGGCGTCACCCCGTCGAACATCGGCTCGAGCGCGACGCCAAGCGCATCGCCGAATTTCGACACCGCGATATAGGTGGTGATGACAAAGGCCGCGTCGACGATCTGCGGCTCGCTCCAATGCGCGTGCAGCCGCTCCCACAGCCCCTTGGGCACGCGGTTGGCGTCCTCGCCGATCTGCACGCAGAAATCCAAAAGCGCCTTTTCGCCGTCGGTGAAATGCGGGCTGTCGCGGTATTTCACCCCGTCGATATCTGCGACTTTTTCGGACGGGATGCCGAGCATGTCGCACAGGCGTTCATGCTGCACCACGCAATACTGGCAATCATTGCCCTGCGTCGCCTTGAGGATCAGCAATTCCTTGGTGTTCCAGTCGAGCACGCCATCCTTGAGAATGGCCATGATCGTGTCGGTAAAGACATTGCCGTATTCCGGCTGGTGGCCGAACACCTTGAAGATGTTCAAAAGCGCCTGAAAACGCTCTTCGGCCCGGTCGTAGAAGGCGAGCGTTTCCGGCCCCGCCTGATCGCGCTCGACATAGGATACAGTCATGGTTTCCTCCCCTTTCTGGAATGTTCATTCCATTTGGCCCAAAAAATTTTCAGTCGAGCAGCATCCGGGCCTGAGATGTGATCGTCGTCGGGGCGGCATCGGGTGCGGCACCCGAGCGCATGAGAACCCGCAGCCCCAGAAACAGCCCCAGAAGGGCCTGTGCCGTGGCCTTGGCGTCAAGATCGGCGCGGATCGTGCCCGTGGCCTGCGCGGCGCGGATACGGTCGCGGAAAAACAGCTCTACCCCGGCAAGCGCCTCTTGCACGAAATCGCGGATCTCGGCGTCATGCGGGGATACTTCAAGCGCGGTATTGACCAGCAGGCAGCCGCCGGGCTGGCCTGCCTCGGGCGCGGTGCGGGCGGCGTCAAAGGCGGCGAGAATGGCCGCGCGCGGGGCCATGTCCTGCGCCAGCCGATCCAGAAAGCCGCGCCTCTGGCGGTCGTCATAGCGGCGCAGGCTGGCCATAAACAGCCCGCGCTTGTCGTCGAACCCGGCATAGAGGCTGGCGCGGTTGATGCCCGTGGCCTCGACCAGATCGCTGATCGAGGTGGCCCCATACCCGCGCGCCCAAAAGGCCCGCATGGCCTGATCGACCACCGTGTTCGAATCATATGCGCGTTGGCGTCCCATGTCGGGAAGTTAGCTGTTCTGGAACGATCAGTCAAGAAAGGCCTGCGCCAACGTGCTTGTTGCTGCACGGGGGAACGCTCAAAGGTCTTGAGCCGCCATTCGCCTCCTGCCCCCCCGCGCGGAATCGAGGCGTGCCCCGCACGCCGCCGCGCAGCGCCCGTCCGCCCCGTCGCACCAAAGGTGCGCCGACAATACCGGCACGCCTTTGGCGTGACTGGCGGGCGCTTCTGCAACGGTGCAGGTTCTTGAGAACGATGAGGTATTTGGCGGGCATAAACTGCCGGTCAAATCCGTTTCAGCGCCCACCCGGCGGACGGGCACCGCGCGGCTCATCTCAAACTGTCAACGTCCCCTTCAAGCCATCCTCACCACCCCACGCAGCATGGCAGGCCGGATCATCCTTGGGTAACCGCGCTGCGGAGTTTCAATCACGCGTTCCGCGAACACGGGCAAGTCTTTCTCGAGGTGATCGTGCGTCTCAGTCGCGCAGCAGCTCGTTGATGCCGGTCTTGGAGCGCGTCTGCGCGTCCACCCGTTTCACGATCACGGCGCAGTAAAGGTTGAGGTTGTTCTTGGTGGGCATACTGCCCGAGACCACCACCGAATAGGGCGGCACCTCGCCGATGAACACCTCGCCGGTCTCGCGGTCCACGATCTTGGTGGATTTACCGATGAACACGCCCATGCCGAGAACCGACCCCTCGCGCACGATGCAGCCCTCGACCACCTCGGAACGCGCGCCGATAAAGCAATTGTCCTCGATAATCGTCGGGCCCGCCTGCATCGGCTCCAGCACGCCGCCGATACCGACCCCGCCCGAGAGGTGGACGTTTTTGCCGATCTGAGCGCATGATCCGACCGTGGCCCAGGTATCGACCATCGTGCCGCTGTCGACATAGGCGCCAAGGTTGACAAAAGACGGCATCAGCACCACGCCCGGCGCGATATAGGCCGATTTGCGCACGATGCAGTTGGGCACGGCGCGGAAACCCGCCGCCTTCCACTGGTTGTCGCCCCAGCCCTTGAACTTGCTGTCGACCTTGTCCCACCAGCCCGCGCCTTGCGGGCCACCCGGCTGCATTTCCATATCCTTGATCCGAAAGCCCAAAAGCACCGCCTTCTTGGCCCATTGGTTGACATGCCAGTCGCCGTTCTCCTGCCGTTCGGCCACGCGCAGGGCACCGCTGTCGAGCGCGTCGAGCGTCGCTTCGATGGCCTCGCGCGTCTCGCCGCCTGTTGCGGGGGTGATCTGATCGCGCGCCTCCCAGGCGGCCTCGATGGCGGTTTCCAGTTGGGTATTGGACATGGTGGCGCTCCCTCGGGTGTTGTCTGCTGTTGGCTCGGCTATAGGGCCAAGGGCGCGTGGGATCAATGCGCGCGCGCCTGGCCTGTGGTGCCCCGCGTCATCCTCTGGCTTGACCAGAGGATCTATGGTCAGCGGGAGATCCCCGCCTGCGCGGGGATGACGGGCGCGGGAGGAGAGGCGGGCGCGACCTCAGTCGCGCATCCGCTCCGAGGCCGGATCGTAGAGCGGACGCAGGCTGGCCTCGGCCCTGACCCGCGTGCCTGCCACGTCGATCTCATAGCGTGACGCCAGCACCGCCTCCGCGCTCTCGCCCCGGCAGGGCACGTAGCCCATGCCGATCGCCGCGCCAAGGTGATGCCCATAGGCCCCCGAGGTGAGGTGGCCGACAATCTCGCCATCCCTGAGCAGCGGCTCGTTGTGGTAAAGCATCGGTTCGGGATCACTCAGGCGGAATTGGACAAGGCGGCGATCCACCCCCGCCTCGCGTTTGGCAAGCACCGCGTCACGGCCAATGAAATCGGGCTTGGTGGTCTTGACGGCAAAGCCAAGCCCCGCCTCCAGCACATGATCCTCGCAGGTGATGTCATGGCCGAAATGGCGAAAGCCCTTTTCGATCCGGCAGCTATCCATCGCGTGCATCCCGCAGAGCGTCAGGCCGTGATCCGCGCCCGCCTCGCTAAGCACCTCGAAGACATGGCCGCACATGTCGGTGCTGATGTAGATTTCCCAACCCAGCTCACCCACGTAAGACACGCGATGCGCGCGCGCCAGCGCCATGCCGATTTCTATCTGGCGGGCATGGCCGAACGGGTGCGCGTCGTTTGACCAATCATCGGGCGAGACCGCGCGCAGCAGGTCGCGCGCCTTTGGTCCCATCACCGCCAGCACGCCTTCGCCCGCTGTCACATCGGTGATAATCGCCTGCCGGTCGCCCAAATGGCGACGCAGCCACGTTTCATCCGCCAGCCGCGTGGCGGCGGGGGTGACGGCCAGATAGGCCGTCTCTGACAGGCGCGTGACGGTCACATCCGCCTCGATCCCGCCCTTGGCATTCAGGAATTGCGTATAGACGATGCGCCCCACCGGCACCGCCATATCTGCACCGCAGACATGGTTCAGGAAGGCTTCGGCCTCCGGCCCCTCGACCCGCAGCTTGCCAAAGCTTGACATGTCATAAAGGCCCACGCCCTCACGGATCGCGCGATGTTCGGCGGCGGCGTTGTCGAACCAGTTCTGACGGCCCCAGGAATAGGCATAGGCGCGCGTCTGCTCCTCACGCGCATACCAGTTGGCGCGCTCCCACCCGGCCAATTCGCCCATCACCGCGCCACGATCAAGAAGCTGCGCGTGAAACGGCGTGCGCCGCACCCCGCGCGCGGTGGCCTTTTGCCGGTAGGGGAAGTGATCTGCGTAGAGCAGGCCAAGCGTTTCGCGGGACCGCTCAAAGAGGTAATACCGGTTGCCCTGAAAGGGCTGCATCCGGGCAATATCCACATCGCCCAGATCGAAGGGCTTTTCGCCCGTCTCCATCCATTGCGACAGCGCATGCCCCGCGCCCCCCGCCGATTGAATGCCGATGGAGTTGAACCCGGCGGCGACCCAGACATTGTCCATCTCGGGGCACAGGCCAAGGTGATAGGCGTCATCGGGGGTAAAGCTTTCGGGCCCGTTGAAGAACGTGTGAATCCCCGCCTCGGCCAGCATCGGCATGCGGTTTACTGCCGCCTCAAGGATCGGTTCGAAATGGTCGAAATCCTCGGGCAGTTGGTCAAACTCGAAACTGTCGGGAATGCCGTTCATGCCCCAGGGCTTGGAGACCGGCTCGAACGCGCCCAGCATGATCTTGCCCGCGTCCTCTTTGTAATAGGCGCATTCATCGGGCACGCGCAGCACCGGCAATTGGGTAAGGCCCGCAATCGGCTCGGACACGATATAGAAATGCTCGCAGGCGTGCAGCGGCACGTTGGTGCCCGCCATGCGCCCCACCTCGTGTCCCCACATACCCGCGCAATTGACCACTGTGTCACAGGCGATATGGCCGCGCGCGCCATCCTCGCCCTGCCAGTCCACCCCAGTGATGCGCCGCCCGGCGCGCGCCATGCCCGTCACCTTGACCCGCTCCTGAACCCGCGCGCCGCGCATCCGCGCGCCCTTGGCCAGCGCCAGCGCAATATTGGCCGGGTCGGCCTGCCCGTCGGTGGGCAACCAGACGCCACCGGTGACACCATCGAGGTTGAGATGCGGATAGCGCGCGCCGATCTCGGCGGGGCTGAGTTCCTCCACCGGCACGCCAAACGCGCGGGCCATGGCGGCGCTGCGCTTGAGTTCCTCCAGCCGCTCGCCCGTCAGCGCCGCAGAGATCGAACCGACCTGCCGAAAACCGGTGGCGACGCCTGTTTCAGCCTCAAGCCCGGTGTAAAGCTCTGCCGAATAGCGCGCGAGGCGGGTCATGTTGGCGGTTGCCCGAAGTTGCCCGATCAACCCAGCCGCGTGCCAGGTGGTGCCCGAGGTCAGTTGCTTGCGCTCGAGCAAGACCACATCCGACCAGCCGAGTTTGGTGAGGTGATAAGCCACCGAACAGCCCACCACGCCGCCACCGATGATGACCACGCGGGCCTGGGTCGGAAGATCGCTCATTGCGTCGCTCCTGTCAGGCGGCGGGGCGAGGGGCCAGCCCCTCGCGCTCCCCGGAATATTTTTGGAAAGATGAAGGGATCAGACGATATCATGCCCGGCCTCGCGGATGCGGCGCGCCAGTTCCGCGATGTGATCCGGGCCGACCTCGCAGCAGCCGCCGACGATGCTGGCGCCTTGCGCGATCCAGCCCATGGCGTGATCGGCATAGGCGGCGGGGGTGAGGTCATGGCGGGCGTCCAGCGCATCGACGGTGGGGGCGTCCTTCAGAAAGCCCTCGGTGATCCGGGTGAAGCCGTTGGCATAGGCCCCGAAGGGCAGGCCAAAACCGCGCAGGCGCTCGAGCGCCGGGGCGACCGATTCGGGCCTTGTGCAGTTGATTAGCAGCGCGTCGGGGCGGTGCTCGGCCAAGAGCGGTGCCAGCGCGCCCACCGGCTCGCCCGAGCGCAGGCGGGTGCCGTCTTCGTCCATGACCGAGACGGCGAGCCAGACCGGGCAGGCGGTGCGGCTCGCAGCCAGCAGCGCACCGCGCGCCTGATCGACCGAGGACATGGTCTCGAATAGCAGGAGGTCCACATGCGGGGCGAGAAGGGCCACCGGTTCAGCGTAGATTTCGGCGGCCTCACGGCTGGGCGGGCAGAGATCAGGGCGGTAGGAGGCCACAAGCGGGCCGACGGTTCCGGCGATGCGGCCCGAACCATGCGCCTCGCGCGCGGCGCGGGCGGTGGTGAGGGCGGCCTCGGTCAGGTCTGCCAGACGATCCGCGATCCCGGCGCGTGCCAGCCGGTCAGGCAGTACGGCATAGGTATTGGTCGAGGCCACGGTGGCCCCGGCGGCGAAATAGGCGTCATGCACCTGCCGCACCAGATCGGGGTGGTCGATCATCGCCTGCGTGGACCAGAGCGGCGTGGGCCGGTCGCCCGCGCGTTTTACCAGTTCTTGCCCGATAGAGCCGTCGAGGAGGGTGATTTCGGTCATGCACGCAATCTTTCGTTTTGTGGGTCCCAAAGCGGCGCATCGGGCTGCACCGTGGCAGGGAACCGTTCGCCGTAAATCTCGACTTCGAGCACCGTGCCGGGGGTGGCCAGATCGGCGCGCAGCATGCCCAAGGCCACGCTCGCGTTGACCCGGTAACCCCAAGCACCCGAGGTGGTTTCACCCACGATCTGCCCGTCATGCCAGAGGGTGGACATGTAAGGCGCATCCGCCGCGCCCGCGTCTACGATGAGGGTGACAAAGCGCTTGGCAACGCCGCGCTGTTTCTCGCCCAGAAGCGCCGCCTTGCCGGGGAAATCCTGCGGCTTGTCGAATTTGACAAAGCGATCAAGCCCGCCTTCGAGCATGGAATAATCGGTGGAAAGATCGCCTTTCCACGCGCGATAGCCCTTCTCAATCCGCAAGGAATTCAGCGCCCACATCCCAAAAGGTTTAAGCCCGTGCGCCTGCCCCGCCTGCCAGACGGCATCGAAAACGGCAGCGGTATCGGCGGTTTTCGTGTGGATTTCCCAGCCCAACTCCCCGGCAAAGGACACCCGCACCAGCCGCGCCCAATGCCCGGCGATTTCGGTCGCCTGATGAGTCAGCCAAGGTTGGCTTAGATCGGCGTCGCAGATATCCGACAAAAGCGCGCGCGATGCGGGCCCGGCAAGGATTTGCGTCATGTAATCCTTGGTGCGGTTGGTGAGGGTGACGCCCTGCACCCCTTCCAGCCGCCGCGCCAGCAATTCGTAATCGTGCCATTCGGCCGCAGAGGCGGTGATTAGCGTCATCAGGTCGTCGCGGTGGCGGATCACCGACATTTCGGTCAAGATACGGCCCCGTATGTCGGCAAAGTAGACAAGGCCAATGCGCCCGACGCGCGGCACGACGCCGGTGATCTGTGAGGCAAGCCAGTCGGCGGCCTGTGGCCCTTCGATGTTGAAGCGCGAAAATCCCGGCAGGTCGAGAATGCCAACCGCATCGCGCACGGCTTCGCATTCCTCGCGAATACGCGACTCCCACGGGCCTGCGCGGTCCCAGGTTTGCGTCGCTTCCTCGGATGTATCGTCACCCGGCCCGGCGAACCAGTTGGCGCGTTCCCAGCCGTTATAGGCACCCATCTGCCCACCCGCCGCCTTGACGCGGTCATGCAGGGGCGAGAGCTTGCGATCCGGCGCGGCGGGCCAGCGGTGCCACGGAAAGTGCATGGCGTATTCGTTCCCGTAAACCTCCATCCCCTTTTGCACGCAATACTCGTGATCGGTGTAATCGGTGTAGCGGCGCGGATCGCAGGACCACATATCCCATTCGGTCGCGCCCTCGGTGATCCATTCGGCAAGCACCTTGCCCGCGCCGCCGCCCTGCGCGATGCCAAAGGTGAACACGCAGGCCTCGAACGCATTCGGGACGCCGGGCATGGGGCCAAGCAGGGGCATCCCGTCGGGGGCGTATGGAATGGGGCCGTTGATCACCTTGCTGATCCCGGCGGTGCCCAGAAGCGGCACACGCTCCATCGCGTCGGTCACGATGTCCTCGATGCGGTCGAGATCCTCTTGCCAGAGCTGAAAGCTGAAATCCTCGGGCATGGGATCGGAGGGGTCGGCCCAATGCGCTCGGCAGCGCGGCTCGTAAGGACCCAGATTGAAGCCGTGCTTTTCCTGCCGCAGGTAATAGGACACATCGACATCGCGCAAGAGCGGCAGCTTGTGGCCCACCTCGCGCGTCCAGGCCTCGATCTCGGGGATTTCCTCGGAGAGCAGGTATTGATGGCTCATCACCATCATCGGCATCCGCCGCCGGCCATGGGGGATGAACCAGTCGCCGACGCGCTGCGCATAATACCCCGCCGCATTCACCACGATCTCGCAGCGAATCTCGCCCTTGGCGGTCTCGACAATCCACTCGGCCCCCTCGCGCCGCACGCCCGTGGCAGGGCAAAAGCGAAGCACGCGCGCGCCCATCTCGCGCGCCCCCTTAGCGAGGGCCTGGGTCAGTTGCGCCGGGTCGATATCGCCGTCATTGGGATCATAAAGCGCGCCCTTCAGATCGTGGGTTTCGATGAAAGGATAGCGCGCCTTGATCTCGTCCACGCCAAGGATATCCAAATCCATCCCCTGATATTTTCCCATGCCGCGCGCGCGGGCGAATTCCTGCATCCGTTCCTTGCTATGCGCCAGACGGATCGAGCCGGTTTGGTGGTAATTCATCGGATAATCCACCTCCGCCCCCAGCCGGGCATAAAGCTCGGTCGAATAGCGCTGCATGTTCATTACTGACCAGCTTGTGGAAAAGGTGGGCACATTGCCCGCCGCGTGCCATGTGCTGCCGGCGGTCAATTCGTTTTTCTCCAGCAACACGCAATCGGTCCACCCGGCCTTGGCCAGATGATAGAGGCAGGACGCCCCCACCGCGCCGCCGCCGATGATGACCACGCGGGCCGTGCCTGGAATATCCGCCATTATCGCCTCCCTTGCGTCTTGATTCTAGCGCGCGGGCAGCGCCGCGCTGCCGAGCGCCACGCCGTAGCCGATGAAAAGCGCGGCCATGATCCGCCGCAGCCAGATGTTGAACACCGCCCCCAGCGCCGCCCGCCCCAGCCCCGCGCCAAGGGCGGTAAAGCCGGTATAGCTCAGCGCCGTGATGCTGAGCGCGGTGGGAAAGATCACCCACATCTGCGTCCAGATCGGCACATCGGGCTGCACGAATTGGCTGAAGGCAGCGAGGTAGCCCGCGACGCTCTTGGGGTTGATCGTGGCCACCATGAAGGCGCGCCAGAAGACCGAGCCACCGGGGGCCGCCGCATTGACAGGCCGCCGCGCCCGTATCCAGCCGCGCACACCCAGCCAGATGAGCACCCCCGCGCCGACAAGCTTCGCTGCCTCGAACGCCACCGGCGAGGCGGCGATGAGCGCGGTGACGCCTGCCGCCGAGAGCGTCAGGAACAGCGTGGCCTGCACAAGGATCGCCGCCACGCCCCACAGGCCCCGCTGAAAGCCGACGGTCATGCCGTTGGTGATGCAATTCACATGATTCGGCCCCGGCGTGGTGACGAACACCACCCAGAAAAGCGCGAATACCGTCCAAGCATGATAACTCATCCCCGCCCCCTCAATAGACCGGCGGGGCGATGACCCAGATCGCCACGCAGGGAGTGTCATAGGGGTTGGCCCAGGCATAGGCCTCGCCGCGAAAGCGGAAACTGTCGCCGGGGCCGAGGGTGAATCGGTGTGTGCCGATGGTCAGATCAAGCCGCCCCGAGACGATATAGCCCACCTCTTGCGTGGGCCGCTTCGCCGGGCGCTGCATTTTCGAGCGGGGGCGAAAGGTGGAATGGATCACCTCGAAATCGTCGGTGAGGTCGGGCGAGAGCAACTCCTCTATCAGCCCTTCCTCGCCCGAGCCCATCGGCCGCCGCGCGCCCGAGCGCACGACATAGCCCTGTTCGTCGGACGGGGCGCTTGCATGGCCGAAGAGGAGCGACATCGGCACGCCCAGCACCTCGGCCACCTGCCGCAGGTCGCTGATCGACGGCTCCGACAGGTCGCGCTCGACCTGTGACAGCCAGCCGACCGAGCGCCCGAGCCGCGCCGCCACCGCCGCCAGCGTGAGCCCGCGCGCGCGGCGCAGGGCGCGCAGGTCGGCCCCCAGCGTGCGGTGCTCTTTCGGGGTCTGTTGCAGCATGGGCGTAGGTTTCCTAAGGTCATCCTTGAGGATGATCTTGCGCGAGGTTCGTGAAAATACCAAGAATTTTTTCATGGCCCTTGCATCATTCCCACCGTTGCTGCGCCCCGTTTTCGCGGATGACGGGGCGCGCGCATCGTGCTAGGTGCGGGGCATGAGCCAGATGCCCTCCAAGGCGGAAATCCTGCAATGGATTTCCGACAACCCGACCCTCACCGCGAAGCGCGATATCGCCAAGGCCTTTGGGATCAAGGGGGCCGGGCGGATCGACCTCAAGCGCGTGCTGCGCGAGCTCGAGGCCGAGGGCCATCTTGAGAAACGCAAGAAGACCTATCGCGACCCCGAGCGCCTCCCGCCGGTGAGCGTGGTGCAAATCAACGCGCTGACCCCCGATGGCGAATTGCTGGCGCGCCCGCTCGAATGGCATGGTGAGGGGGTGGAGCCGGTGATCCTGATGCTGCCGCGCGCCGCCGATCCGGCGCTGGCCGAGGGTGACCGCATCCTTGCCAAATTGCAGGCGGTGCAGGGCGAGGCGCATCATTACCTTGGCCGTCTCATCCGGCGCATCGGCCATAACCCGCGCAAGGTGCTGGGTATTTTTCGAAAGAGCGAAGAGGGCGGGCGGATCCTGCCCATTGACAAGGGCGAGGCACGCGAATGGCTTGTCGCCCGCGATGCCACCGGCGGGGCGCAGGATGGCGAATTGGTCGAGGCAGAGCAGGCGGGGCCGGGGGGCCGGATGGGGCTGCCGCGCGCGCGGGTGCTTGATCGGCTGGGCGACCCAAGCGCGCCCAAGGCCGTGTCGCTTATCGCCATCCATCAGCATGGCATCCCCGACGATTTCCCCGACGAGGTGATTGCCGAGGCCGACGCGATGAAACCCGCCGGGCTGAAGGGGCGCGACGACCTGCGCGATCTGCCGCTCATCACCATCGACCCGTGGGATGCGCGCGACCATGATGACGCGGTCTATGCCCATGCCGATGACGACCCGGCCAATCCCGGCGGCCATGTCATCTGGGTGGCCATCGCCGATGTGGCGCATTACGTGCGCCCCGGCTCGGCGCTCGATACCGAGGCGCGCAAGCGCGGCAATTCGAGCTATTTCCCCGACCGCGTGGTGCCGATGCTGCCCGACCGGCTGTCGGGCGATCTGTGCTCGCTGCACGAGGGCGTGCCGCGCCCCTGCATCGCCGTGCGGATGCAGATTGACGCGACGGGCGAGAAGATCGGCCATCGCTTCATTCGCGGGCTGATGCGTTCGGCGGCGTCGTTGACCTATGAAGACGTGCAAGAGGCGATGGACGGCGCGCCGGGCGACAAGGCCGCCCCGCTCCTTGATGAGGTGATCCGCCCGCTTTACGCCGCCTATGCCGCGCTGGCAGAAGCGCGGCATAGGCGGCAGCCGCTCGATCTCGACCTGCCAGAGCGCAAGGTGGTGCTGAGCGACGATGGAAAGGTCACCTCCGTGCGATTCGCCGAGCGGTTCGACGCGCATCGCCTGATCGAGGAATGCATGGTGCTGGCGAATGTCGCCGCCGCCGAGGCGCTGAACGCGCGCAAGAGCCCGCTCTTGTTTCGCGTCCACGAAGAGCCGCCGGCGGAAAAGCTTGATGCGCTGCGCGAGGTGGCGGAGGCGGCGGGGCTGGTGCTGGCCAAGGGGCAGGTGCTGCGCACCGCGCATCTCAACGCGCTCTTGAATGCCGCGCGCGATACCGATCACGCTGAGATCATCAACATGTCCACCCTGCGCTCGATGACGCAGGCCTATTATTCGCCGCAGGATTTCGGCCATTTCGGCCTGTCATTACAGTCCTACGCGCATTTCACCTCGCCCATCCGGCGCTATGCCGATCTGATCGTTCATCGCGCGCTCATCACCGCGCATGGCTGGGGCCGCGACGGGCTGAGCGGGCCGGAGGTCGAGGGGCTGGATGAGACCGCGCAACACATCTCTGATACCGAGCGCCGCTCGATGGTGGCCGAGCGCGACACCAATGACCGCTACCTTGCGGCCTTTTTGTCCGAGCGTCTGGGTGAGGAATTCACCGGCAAGATCAGTGGTATCGCGCGTTTCGGCGTGTTCGTGAAGCTGGATGAGACCGGCGCGGACGGGCTTGTGCCGATGCGCGCGCTGGGGCGCGAGTATTTCCATTTCGACCGCGAGCGCGGCACCCTGATGGGGGCCGATACCGGCCGGATCATCTCGCTGGGGCAGCGGGTGACGGTGCGGCTTGCCGAGGCGGCACCGGTCTCGGGGGGGCTTGCGTTTGACCTGATCGAGATCGAGGGCGCGCATGTGCCCAAAGGATCGGCGAGGGCGCATGGCAAACCGCCCCGGCGCAAGATCGGCGCGGCGCGGCGCAAATCGGCCAAGCTCAAGCGCAAGGCCGCACGCAAGCCGGGCTGAGCGCGGCCTCATTGGCGGATCGTCGCGCGCGCGTGACAGGATTGCTTTCGGTCGGGGCCGGTTCGCGCTATACTTGTGCAAAGAGATCCGGGCAGACGGAGGCAGGCAATGCGGGCGACACTCATCGGGATTTCGGGCGTGCTGTGTTTATGTGCCGGCGGGGCTGCGGCCTCGGTGACAGAATCGCTGCGTCCGCAATCGCGCCCTGGCTCTGGCGTGGTGAGCGCGGCGGTGGTGGTCTCGGTGGATGTGCCCGTGCGCAGCCTGCGCCCCAAGGCGCGGCCTTACACGGCGCAGGCGGTGACGCAGGGCGCGGCCGTAACGCTGGCGAGCGGTGATGCCGGGTTCGATCGGTGGATAAGGGGCTTTCGCGCCCGCGCGGCGGCGCAGGGCATTCGGCGCGACGTATTCGACCGCGCCTTTGCCGATGCGCGTTATGACGCCGAGGTGGTGGCCAAGGACCGCAACCAATCCGAATTCAAGCGCCAGATATGGGATTATCTCGACGCGGCGGTCTCGCCCAAGCGGGTGGAGGACGGGCAGGCGGCGCTGCGCCGTCATCGCCGCGTGCTGGATCGGATCGAGGCGCATTATGGCGTTGAAAAGGAAATCGTGACGGCGGTCTGGGGGATGGAGAGCACCTATGGCACCCGCCTTGGCGATCTGCCGCTGATCGGCTCGATGGCGACGCTGGCCTATGACGGGCGGCGCGGCGCGTTCTTCGAGAAACAGTTGATCGCGGCGTTGCAGATCCTGCAATCGGGTGACGTGACGCCGGAGCGGATGAAAGGCTCCTGGGCCGGGGCGATGGGGCACACGCAATTCATGCCGACCTCTTATCTCGCCTATGCGGTGGATTTCACCGGGGACGGGCGGCGCGACGTGTGGTCGGACGATCCCACCGATGCGCTTGCCTCTACCGCCGCCTATCTCAAGCGGTTCGGCTGGCGCAAGGGGATGCCCTGGGGCACCGAGGTGCGGGTGCCGCGCGGGGCGTCCTTTGGCGATGCGAAACGGATGCCGTCGGAATGGGCGGCGCGGGGCGTGGTGGGGGTCGACGGGCGCGCGGTGCGCGATTTCGGCGCGGCGCGCATCCTGCAACCGGCGGGGCCTGCGGGGGCGTCGTTCATGGTGTTTGCCAATTTCGATGTCATCAAGCGCTATAACAACGCCGATGCCTATGCGCTGGGCGTGGGCCATCTTGCCGACCGGATCGCGGGCGGGCCGCCGATCCAGGCGAGCTGGCCGCGCGGCTATGATCCGCTATCCTTTGACGAGCGCAAGGAGATGCAGCGCCGCCTGCGCGACAAGGGGTATGGGATCGAGAAGATCGACGGGATCATCGGCCCCAACACTGTGGCCGCGATCCGAGCCTTTCAGAAATCGGCGGGCGTGGCGCAGGACGGGGTGCCCTCCAAGCAATTTCTGGCGCTGTTGCGGCGGTCCTGAGCGGGCGCAGTCACTCGATATCGCGCCAGTCATCCTCGTGATGGGCGGCCCCGATGGCCATCCAGCCCACCCGGACGCGGGCGATGCGGCTGTCGGCCCATGTACGAAAGACGATGTCGAACCCGCCAGTGGCGATGTTCTCGGCGCAGACCTCCATGCGCGCGTTGGCATCGCGGTCGGTATCCCAGAGCGACAGGGCGACATGCACCACAGGCGCGGCGCGAAAGGGCGGATCGAACACCACCCGCTTGCGCCGTTCGCGGTCGCCCGTTCCCGTCCACATCTCGCCGCCATTGGCGTAGTCGGTAAAGAGCGCCTCGTCGCCTTGCGCGATGCCTATCGCCTCTCGTAGCAGGATTTGCATGGCCCCTCCGTTTCGCTGGTTTGAAACGGTAACCGGTCCGGCCTGAAATGAGAACGCCAAAAGAAAAGGGCCGCGTGATGCGGCCCCTGGCGGTCGGGAATGACGTTTGGCGTCAGTTCGCCGACAACCCTATATGACCGCCCACGGCCACCATATCCGCGAGCAGCTTGGTGGCCTCGTCCACGGGGCCAGGCTCGTTGACATAGGCCTCTTGCGCGTTGGCGAGACGGTCGGTTGCCTCGTCCACCATTGCCTTGAACACCTCTTGGGTCATGTCTTCGCGGGGCAGGGCCCGCTCGGCCAGAACCGAGATGCTTTCGCCGTTGATCTCGGCAAAGCCGCCGGTAACGACGTATTCCTTGTCCCCATCCGCCGCCGAGACCCGGATGATACCGGGGCGCAGCGTGGTGATGAGTGGCGCATGGTCGGGCAGCGCGGTCATGTCGCCCTCGGCGCCCGGAATCTGCACCTCGCGTGCGGCGACTGACGCCAGAAGACGCTCGGGGCTCACGAGATCGAATTGAACTGTCTCAGCCATATCGGCCTCCTTCTTGGTGGCGGGTGGCGGGCCGGTTGGCGGCCCGCCATGCGGCGCTTAGGCGGCGGCAGCGGCCATGCGCTCGGCCTTGGCAATCACGTCCTCGATGCCGCCCACCATGTAGAACGCGCCCTCGGGGAGGTGGTCATACTCGCCCGCAACCACGGCCTTGAACGAGCGGATCGTCTCCTCGAGCGGCACCTGGATGCCGTCGGAGCCGGTGAAGACCTTGGCCACGTCGAAAGGCTGCGACAGGAAGCGCTGGATCTTCCGGGCACGGGCCACGGTCAGCTTGTCCTCTTCCGACAGCTCATCCATGCCGAGAATGGCGATGATGTCCTGCAAGCTCTTGTAACGCTGCAAGATCCCCTGCACATCGCGCGCCACCTGATAGTGCTCTTCGCCCACGATCTGCGGGTCCATCAGGCGCGAGTTCGAATCAAGCGGGTCCACGGCGGGATAGATGCCAAGCTCGGAAATCGCGCGGCTCAGAACGGTCGTCGCGTCGAGGTGGGCGAAGGTCGTAGCCGGGGCCGGGTCGGTGAGGTCATCCGCAGGCACGTAAACGGCCTGAATGGACGTGATCGAACCCTGCTTGGTCGAGGTGATGCGTTCCTGCATCGCGCCCATGTCGGTGGCCAGCGTCGGCTGATAGCCCACGGCGGAAGGGATACGACCCAGAAGCGCCGACACCTCGGAGCCCGCTTGCGTGAAGCGGAAGATGTTGTCGACGAAGAACAGAACGTCGGTGCCCGACTGGTCGCGGAACTGCTCGGCCAGCGTCAGGCCGGTGAGCGCGACACGGGCACGCGCGCCCGGCGGCTCGTTCATCTGGCCGTAGACGAGGGCCACCTGGCTTTCCTCGAGGTTGTCGGGCTTGATGACGTTCGATTCGATCATCTCGTGGTAAAGGTCGTTGCCCTCACGCGTCCGCTCGCCGACACCGGCAAAGACCGAGTAGCCCGAGTGCACCTTGGCGATGTTGTTGATCAGCTCCATGATGAGAACCGTCTTGCCCACACCGGCACCGCCGAAGAGACCGATCTTGCCGCCCTTGGAATAGGGGGCAAGCAGGTCCACGACCTTGATGCCGGTTTCGAGGATTTCGCTCTCGGTCGACTGCTCGGAAAACTCGGGCGCGGGCTGGTGGATGGCGCGGGTCTCGGTGGCGTTGACCGGGCCCTTTTCATCGATCGGTTCGCCGACCACGTTGATGATGCGGCCCAGCGTGGCGCTGCCCACCGGCACCGAGATCGGCGCGCCGCTATCGGTCACTTCCTGACCGCGCACAAGGCCCTCGGTCGCGTCCATCGCGATGGTGCGCACGGTGTTCTCGCCCAGATGCTGCGCCACTTCGAGGATCAGCTTCTTGCCGTGATTGTCGGTTTCCAGCGCGTTGAGAATCGCCGGCAGGTCGTCGCCGAACTGCACGTCCACCACGGCGCCGATGACCTGGGTCACTTTGCCTTTTGCGTTTGCCATGTTTCGTCTCCGGTTTGTCTTACAGCGCTTCCGCGCCGGAAATGATTTCAATCAGCTCGTTGGTGATGACGGCCTGACGCGAACGGTTGTATTCGATGGTCAGCTTGTCGATCATGTCGCCCGCGTTGCGCGTGGCGTTGTCCATCGCCGACATCCGCGCGCCCTGTTCCGAGGCCCCGTTCTCCAGCAACGCGCTGAAAATCTGCGTCGCGACACCGCGCGGCAGAAGCTCGGCGAGGATCTCGGTCTCGTCGGGCTCGAAGTCGTAGAAGGTGCCGGGATCGGCCTCTTCGGTTTCCCCCAGATCGGCGGGGATGATCTGCTGATTGGTCGGGATCTGCGTCACGACGTTCTGGAACTGCGAATAGAAGATCTTGGCCACGTCGAACTCTCCCGCGTCAAAACGGTTGAGCACATTGGCCGCGACCGCCTGCGCATCGGCGTAGCCGACACGCTTGACCTCGCTCATGTCCACATGGTCGATGAAATATTGCGCAAAGTCGCGCTTCATCGCGTCGCGGCCCTTCTTGCCGACGGTCAGGATCTTGACCGTCTTGCCCTCGGCCAGGAGGTTTGCCACCTCTGCCTTGGCGAGCTTGGCGATATTGGCGTTGAAGCCACCGCAAAGCCCGCGCTCGGCGGTCATGACCACGAGCAGGTGCACCTTGTCATCGCCGGTGCCCCTGAGCAGGCGCGGCGCGTTCTCGGCATCGCCGACCGAGGCGGCCAGCTTGGCCATCACGGCGTTGAAACGCTCGGTATAAGGCCGCGACATTTCCGCGGCCTCCTGCGCGCGGCGAAGCTTCGCCGCGGCAACCATTTGCATGGCCTTGGTGATCTTGCGGGTCGATTTGACCGACGCGATCCGGTTTTTCAGGTCCTTGAGATTGGGCATTGCCGTCTCTCTCCCTTACGCGAAATCGGCGGCGTATTCGTCCAGCGCAGCCTTGATCTTGTCCTCGGCATCACCCTTGATCTTGGGATCTTCTTTGGTGATGTAGTCGAGCAGGTCCTGGTGCTTGCCGCGCAGATGCCTGAGCAGCCCTTCCTCGAACCGGCCGACATCGCCAACGGGCATCTTGTCGAGATAGCCGTGGGTGCCCGCATAGATCACGCAGACGATCTCGGCATTGGTGAGCGGCGAATATTGCGCCTGCTTCATCAACTCGGTCAGGCGCGCGCCACGGTTGAGCAATTGCTGCGTCGCGGCGTCGAGGTCCGAGCCGAACTGCGCGAAGGCCGCCATCTCGCGATACTGCGCCAGCTCCAGTTTCACCGGGCCTGCGACCGATTTCATCGCATTGGTCTGCGCCGAGCCACCAACGCGGCTCACCGAGAGGCCGGTGTTCACGGCGGGGCGGATGCCCTGGTAGAACAGGTCGGTCTCGAGGAAGATCTGGCCGTCGGTGATCGAGATCACGTTGGTCGGGATAAAGGCCGAGATGTCGCCGGCCTGCGTCTCGATGATCGGCAGCGCGGTGAGCGAGCCGGAGCCGTTGTCCTCGTTGAGCTTGGCCGAGCGTTCCAGCAGGCGGGAGTGGAGGTAGAACACGTCGCCGGGATAGGCTTCGCGGCCGGGCGGGCGGCGCAGCAGCAGCGACATCTGGCGGTAAGCCACGGCCTGTTTGGACAGGTCATCGTAGATGATGAGCGCGTGACGCCCGTTGTCGCGGAAATGCTCTGCCATCGCGGTGGCGGAGTAGGGCGCGAGGAACTGCATCGGCGCCGGGTCCGAGGCGGTCGCGGCGACGACGATCGAATACTTGATCGCGCCGGATTCCTCCAGCTTCTTCACAAGCTGCGCCACGGTCGAGCGCTTTTGCCCGATGGCGACATAGACGCAGTAGAGCTTCTTGCCCTCGTCGTCGCCTGCGGCCTCGTTATAGGATTTCTGGTTCAGGATCGTGTCGAGCGCCACGGCGGTCTTGCCGGTCTGGCGGTCGCCGATGATAAGCTCGCGCTGGCCGCGCCCGATCGGGATCATGGCGTCCACCGATTTCAGGCCGGTGGCCATCGGCTCGTGCACCGATTTGCGCGGGATGATGCCGGGGGCCTTCACGTCGGCAAGGCCGCGCGTGTCGGACTTGATCGGGCCCTTGCCGTCAAGCGGGTTGCCAAGGCCATCGACGACCCGGCCCAGAAGCCCGTCACCGATCGGCACGTCCACGATGGACTTGGTGCGCTTGACGGTGTCGCCTTCCTTGATGTCGCGGTCGGAGCCGAAGATCACGACGCCCACGTTGTCGCTTTCAAGGTTGAGCGCCATGCCCATGATGCCGCCCGGAAACTCGACAAGTTCACCGGCCTGCACGTTGTCGAGCCCGTAAACCCGCGCGATCCCGTCGCCGACCGACAGAACCCGACCGATCTCGGCAACTTCGGCGTCCTTGCCGAAATTCTTGATCTGGTCCTTCAGGATCGCAGAAATTTCTGCTGCTTGGATACCCATTTATCCGACCTCTTTCATTGCATTCTGGAGGGAATCGAGCCGCGAGCGGATCGAGGTGTCGATCATCTTGGAGCCCACTTTGACGACAAGACCGCCGATGAGGCTTTCATCGACGGTCGCCTTGAGTTTCACGTCGCGCCCGATGCGCGCCTTGAGGGTTTTTGCGAGCTTGTTGGCCTGCGCTTTCGACAGCGCCTTGGCGCTGGTCACTTCGGCGCTGACCTCGCCCTTGTCCTCGGCAATCATGCGGCCAAGGATGGCGACAAGCTGCGGCAGAACGAAGAGGCGGCGCTTGGCGGCCATGAGCGCGAGGCCGTTCTTGAGCTCGGGCACGAGGCCCATCTTGTCGGCGATGGCGGTGATGGCCGCGCCTTGATCGCCCCGGCTCAGCACCGGCGAGCCGATCAGCGCGCGAAACTCCGCGCTGGCATCGAGCGCCGCCGAGAGATCATCGAGATTGGCTTCGAGCGGGGCCAGCGATTTGGCCTCTTTCGCAAGCTCGAAGACGGCTGTGGCATAGCGCACGGCGATGCCGGATGAAATCGAAGCTGGTTCGGACACGTCCACCCTTCCGATAATCTGGCCCCGGTTGGTCCCGTCTGACACATGGTCGCGACCGGGGGCGTTGGTCTGCGGTGAAACTTTGGAAACACCGATATTCGGCTGGGATGTAGCAGAGGCTTTGCCGTCGGGCAAGCGGGTTGAAAACGATTGTATACTATAGAATACTATTGTTTTTCACGGCGTTGGCGCAACTGCGACCTATTGCGCCTCCAGCAGAGGCTAAAAAAGATTAGCTTTCACCGCGCCGACCCTTGATAAATCCTGCCAGATTCCCCGTGACCGGGCGAATGCACCATCGCGAACGTCGTGTCACGCGCCCCCGCCTGCCGCGAAATCCGGGCGGGAAATCGGCAGCAGGCCGGGCGAGAGCCGACAAGCCGGGGCGCGGAGGTGTTCGCGTGACCCTCCGCCCCGTTTCATCATGCCTTGCCGGTGTGCCCCAGAAGACCCTCGTAGATCGGCTCGAGCGAGTCGGCCTCGAACAGCGATGACACGCTGGTGCCGTTCCAGATATTGAGGATCGCCTGTGCAAAGATCGGCGCGGTCGGCACGATGCGTATGTTGGGCGTCGCCGCCACCGCCTCGGTGGGCTGGATCGTGTCGGTGATGACCATGGATTTCAGCACCGAATTGGTGATCCGCTCCACCGCCGGGCCGGACATGACGCCGTGGGTGGTATAGGCGTGCACCTCGCGCGCGCCTTGCTCCATCAGGACTTCGGCGGCCTTGCACATGGTGCCTGCCGTGTCGCACATGTCGTCGATGATGATGCAGATCTTGTCGGTCACCTCGCCGATCACGGTCATTTCCGCCACCTCGCCCGCCTTCTCGCGGCGCTTGTCCACGATCGAAAGCGGCGCCCCGATCCGCTTGGCCAATTCGCGCGCCCGCGCCACGCCGCCGACATCGGGCGAGACGATCATCACATCGGAAATCGCGCTGCCGAATTGCGCCGCGATATCCAGCGCAAAGATCGGCGAGGCATAGAGGTTGTCCACCGGGATATCGAAAAACCCTTGAATCTGCGCGGCGTGCAGGTCCATCGTCAGCACCCGCTCTATCCCTGACCCGACGATCATGTTGGCCACCAGCTTGGCCGAGATGGGCGTGCGCGCCTTGGTGCGGCGATCCTGCCTTGCATAGCCGAAATAGGGGATCACGGCGGTGATGCGCCGCGCTGAGGAGCGGCGCAGCGTGTCGGCCATGATGAGCAGTTCCATCAGGTTGTCATTGGCCGGCTTCGATGTCGGCTGGATGATGAACATATCCTCGCCGCGCACGTTCTCGAATATCTCGACGAACACTTCCTGATCGTTGAAACGCTCGATGCGCGCATCGACAAGGCCCACGCTCATGCCGCGATGCATGGTCATGCGCCGCGCGATGGCCTTGGACAAAGGCATATTGGCATTGCCCGAAATCAGCTTCGGTTCGATATTGGCGGCCATGTTGGTGTCCCCGGTTGTCTCTTTGACAGATTCGTGATGTTGCGCATCGCTTAGCATGGCCCTACCGTCCCGCAAACCTGTGCTGGAACTGGAGAGCGCCAAAATGGCCCATATCGACTATTATTTCTCGACCCTGTCGCCCTTTGCCTATCTCGCGGCGGACGGGCTTGAGCGTATCGCGGCCCGCCATGGGGCGAGCGTGACCTACAAACCGCTCGACATCATGGCGCTGTTTGCGCGCACCGGCGGCACCGCGCCCGCCGAGCGCCACCCCTCGCGCAATACCTATCGCGCGCAGGAATTGCCGCGTCAGGCGAAAAAGCGCGGCCTGCCTCTGAACCTCAAGCCCGCGCATTGGCCGACCAACCCGGCACCGTCCTCCTATGCGATCATCGCCGCGCAGAACGCGGGCGGCGGGGATGTTGGTGCCCTCGTGCAGGCCGTGCTGCGCGCCTGCTGGGCCGAGGAGCGCGACATCGCCGAGGATGGTGTGGTGCGCGACTGCCTGGCCAAGGCCGGGTTCGATCCGGCCCTCGCCGATAGCGGGCTTCTGACGGGGGCCGAGACCTATGCCGCCAATCTGGAATCGGCGGTCGAGGCGGGCGTGTTCGGCGCGCCGTCTTACGTGGTCGATAGCGGGCAGATGTTCTGGGGGCAGGACCGGCTGGAGGATCTCGACCTGCATCTTGACGGCAAGCTCTGATCCATGCCGCGTGACGCGCGCGCCGGGCGCAGGGTCTTTTGGCACGTGATGGGGCAGGGGCCGCGTCGCGCGCTGGCCATCCACTGCTCGATGTCGCATTCCGGTGCCTGGGCGGGGGTGTCGCACGCGCTCGACGACCTGCTGACGATCACCGCCTTTGATCTGCCCGGCCACGGCCAGAGCGCGGCCTGGGGCGGGCCGGGCGAGATCCAGGCCGCCAGCACCGCCATCGCCGCCGACCTCATCGACGGCCCCGCCGACATCCTCGGCCATTCCTTTGGCGCGACGGTGGCGCTGCGGCTGGCGGTGGAGCATCCGCACCTGGTGCGCTCGCTGATCCTTTATGAGCCGGTGTTCTTCGCCGTGGCGTTGGCCGACCGGCCCGATCTGCGCGCGGGTCACGAGGCCGATATGGCAGGCTATGCGGCCGGCATGGCGCGCGGCGACATGGCGGCTGCGGCGCGCGGGTTCCTGTCAGTCTGGGGCGGGGGCGACGCGTGGGAGGCCCTGCCCGAGACCCTGCGTACCCGTATGGCCGCGCAGATGCCGCTCATTGAGGCCGCCGCCCCGGCGCTTTACGGGGATGCGGGCGGGATGCTGGCCTCGGGTGCGCTCACCCGGATCACCGCCCCGGTGCTGCTGATGGAGGGCGCGCGCTCGCCCGCCATCGTCGGCGCGATCAATGACGGGCTGGCCGCGCGGCTGCCGGATGCGGCGCGCACGCGCATCAAAGGTGCGGGGCATATGGGTCCGATCACCCACCCTGAACCCGTGGCCGCCGCGATCCGCGCCTTTCTCAGCCCCGACCGTGGGACGCGTCATAGTCCAGCACCGGGTTGATCGGGATGATCCGGTGCGGGTTCACCGTCTCGTGGCTGTAATGATAATGGCGCACGATATGGTCGAAATTCACCGTGTCGCGCACGCCCGGCCATTGGTAAAGCTCGCGCAGATAGCCCCAGAGATTGGGGTAATCGACGATGCGCTTGCGGTTGCATTTGAAATGCAGGTGATAGACCGGATCGAACCGGATGAGAGTGGTGAAGAGCCGCCAATCCGCCTCGGTCAGCCGCTCGCCCATCAGGTAGCGGTTTTGCCCGAGGCGCGCCTCCAGCCAGTCGAGACTGTCGAAAAGCGGATGCACGGCGGCATCATAGGCCGCCTGGCTGGTGGCGAACCCGGCCTTGTAGACGCCGTTATTGACGGTGTCGTAGATGCGCGCGTTGACCGGTTCGATGGCCTCGCGCAGGTCTTCGGGCCAGTAATCATCGGTGTTGCCGGTGATGCCGTCAAAGGCCGAATTGAACATGCGGATGATTTCGCTCGATTCGTTGGAAACGATGGTCTCGCGCTCCCGGTCCCACAGGATGGGCACCGTCACCCGGCCTGAAATCTTCGGGTCGGCCTTGAGGTAGATGTCACGCGCGAATGGCAGGCCGTAAAGCGTGTCGCCGGTCGCGCCGGGGTAATCGGTGCGAAATTCCCATCCCTCGGTCAGCATGTCGGGATGCACCACCGAGACGCCGATATGATCGCTCAGCCCCTTGAGCGCGCGAAAGATCAGCGCGCGATGCGCCCAGGGACAGGCATAGGCGACGTAGAGGTGATAGCGCCCCGATTCGGCCTTGAAGCCGCCCTCGCCACCCGGCCCCGGCGCACCGTCGGGCGTGATCCAGTTGCGGAATTTCGCCGTGGAGCGCACGAATTTGCCGCCCGTCGAGGCGGTGTCATACCACGTGTCTTCCCAGATGCCGTTGACCAGTTGTCCCATGATCGAGCCTCCTTTTCATGCCTCAGAGATAGGGCAGGGCGGCGGCGGGGATAATCCATAGCGCCGCGCAGGGCGCGTGCGGGGGCGCACAGGGGGGCAAGGGGGGCGGGCAGGCTCAGAGGTTGGAGCGCAGATAGGCGGTGGCGGCGGGGCGCAGGTTCTGCGTGCCACGGTCGCGCTCCTCGTGAAGGATGTCGCGCAACTCGCGCAGGTTGGTGCGGCGCAGCAGGCTCTTGACCGGGCCGATGGAGGCTGGCCGCATCGACAGCGTGCGAAATCCGAGGGCCGCAAGGCATGTGGCCTCGACCGGGCGGCCTGCATCCTCGCCGCAAAAGCTCAGCCGCGTGCCGAGCGTGGCGCAGCGATAGATGATGCCTTCGAGGAAATTCAGATAGCTCATGTCGAGCATGTCGTAGCGGCGGCGCACGCGTTCGTTCTCGCGGTCGGCGGCAAAGAAGAACTGCTTGAGATCGTTACCACCCACCGACAGGAAATCCACCTCGCGGTAGAACGCATCCGGCGCGAAGGCGAGCGATGGCGTTTCCAACATCGCGCCCACCTCGAGTTCCGACGGCAAGGGATGGCCGAGGATGCGCTCGCGCTCCAGCGCCTTGTCCATCTCGGCGCGGGCGGCGCGGTATTCGTCATGCAGCGCCACGAACGGGAACATCACCGACAAGGGCCTGCCCTTCGCGCCACGGATGAGCGCCTGAAGCTGCATCCGCATCACGCCCGGCTTTTCCAGCGCCACGCGCACCGCGCGCCAGCCCATCGCGGGGTTCGGCTCGTCGTTGGCCTTCATGTAGGGCAGCACCTTGTCGGAGCCGATATCGAGCGTGCGAAACACCACGCGGCGGCCCTTGGCCGCGTCCATCACGCGACCGTAAAGCGCGCTCAACTCGGCGCGCTTGGGCATGTGGCTGCGGATGAGGAATTGCAATTCGGTGCGGAAAAGGCCCACCCCGTCGGCGCCCGAGCTCTCCAGGCTGGGCAGATCGGCCATCAGCCCCGCGTTCATCTTGAGCGTGATATGCGTGCCGCAGAGCGTCTCGGCGGGTTTGTCTCGGATCGAGGCATATCGCTCTTGTGCCTGGGCCTGCATCGCCATCTTGTCGCGGAAGGCCACGGTCACCGCATCGTCGGGGCGCAGATGCACGATGCCCTGATCGCCATCCACCAGGATCGCATCGCCGTTGAGCGCCTCGGTGGTGACTCGCGCGGCGTGGATCACCAGCGGAATGGCCAGCGCGCGGGCGACGATCGCGGCATGGCTGCCCACGGCCCCCTCCTCGAGCACGATGCCGCGCAGGGTGCGCCCGTAATCCAGCAATTCCGCCGGGCCGATATTGCGCGCCACAAGGATCGGATCGGCGGGCATTTCGGCCCCGGTCTCGTGGCCCTGCCCGGTAAGGATGCGCAAAAGCCGGTTCGACAGGTCGTCGAGATCGTTCAGCCGCTCGCGCAAATAGGCATCGCCCACCTGCGCCATGCGCGCGCGCGCGGCGGATTGCTCTTTTTCCACCGCCGCCTCGGCCGAGAGGCCGCTGTCGATATTGGCCTCCATCCGGCGCATCCAGCCCCGCGAATTGGCGAACATCCGATAAGCTTCGAGCACCTCGAGCTGGTCATTGTCGCCGCCCTGCGCCGAGCTCAGCATCCGGTCCACTCCGACGCGCAGGGTCTCGACGGCCTCGTGGAGGCGCTCCAACTCGCGCACCGGATCCTCGGCGATGGGGTTGGTCACCACCACGCGCGGCTCGTGCAGCCAGACATGGCCCTGCGCGGCCCCCTCTTGCGCGCTGCCCCCCTTGAACATCACCGGCTGGCTGTGGCGGGCCTTCATCGCCGCGCCCTCGCCCACGAAGGCGCCCAGTTCGGCCATCTCGGCCAGCACCATCGCCACCACTTCGAGGGCGTAGATTTCCTCGTCGGTAAATTGCCGCGCCTTTTGCGATTGCGTCACCAGCACGCCGAGTTTCTCGCCAAGGCGCTGGATCGGCACGCCGACGAAAGACGAATAGGCCTCTTCGCCGGTTTCGGGCATGTAGCGAAAGCCGGGGGCCGCAGGCGCATCATCGGTGTTGATGACATTGCCCGATTTCGCCACCCGCCCGACAAGCCCCTCGCCAAGCCGCAGCCGTGTTTCGTGAACCGATTCGGCCTTGAGCCCCTCGGTGGCGCAAAGTTCGAGCGTATCCACATCGCGGAACAGGTAGATCGAGCAGACCTCGGCGCGCATTTCCTCGGCGATAAGCCGGGTGATGCGGTCAAGCCGGGTCTGGCCGCCGCCCTCCTCGGCCATGATCGCGCGCAGGCGACCAAGCATCTGGCGGCTGTCGGTCTTTACTGTGCCGCTCATCGCGCATAGCCCCCCGGGGCCGGTTCAGAGGCGTCCGCCTTGCCCTGCGTCGCCACGGCGCGGGGCGTCAGGCCGCCTTGTCGAGATCAAACGCATCATGCAGCGCCTGCACCGCAAGTTCCATGTATTTCCGGTCGATCAGCACGGAAATCTTTATCTCGGAGGTTGCAATCACCTTGATGTTTATTCCTTCATCACTCAGCGTCTTGAACATTTTCGCCGCCACGCCCGATTGGCTGCGCATCCCGATGCCCACCGCCGAGACCTTGGCCACATCGGTATCGGCGATCAGGTCGTGATAGTTGATCTGGCCCGCCGCCTTCGCCTCGCTCAGTGCCTTTTCAGCCCGTTTCACCTGATCGGTGGGGCATGAAAAGGTCATGTCGGTGCGCCCCTCTTCGGCGATGTTCTGGATGATCATGTCCACGTTCACCCCGGCCTCGGCCAATGGCACGAAAATCGCCGCCGCGATGCCGGGGCGGTCGGCGACCGACACAAGGGTCATTTTCGCCTCTTCGCGCGAATAGGCGATGCCGCTTACGACGTTCGATTCCATGATTTCCTCCTCGGCGCAGACAAGCGTGCCGGCCTCGTCCGATTGTTCCTCGAAACTGCTGAGCACACGCAGTTTCACATTATACCGCATCGCCAGTTCGACGGAACGGGTTTGCAGCACCTTCGCGCCAAGCGAGGCCAGTTCGAGCATTTCCTCGAAGGCGATCTTGTCGAGTTTGCGCGCCTTGGCGCTGATGCGCGGATCGGTGGTATAGACCCCGTCCACATCCGTATAGATGTCGCAGCGCACCGCGCCAAACGCGGCGGCAAAGGCCACCGCCGTGGTGTCCGATCCGCCGCGCCCCAGCGTGGTGATGCGGCCCTCGGGGCTTAGGCCCTGAAACCCCGCGACCACGGCCACGCGCATCCCCTCGGTGAACTTGGCGGTGATATTGGCGGTGGGGATTTCCTCGATCCGGGCGGCGGAATGGGCGGCATTGGTCAGAAGCGGCACCTGCCAGCCCTGCCAGCTTCGCGCCGGGATATCCATTTCCTGCAACACCAGCGCCATCAGCCCGGCGGTGACGTTCTCGCCGGAACTCACGACGGCGTCATATTCGCGCGCGTCATGCAGCGGCGCGATCTCGTTCACCCAGCCCACCAATTCGTTGGTCTTGCCAGACATGGCCGAGACGATGACGATCACGTCATGGCCCTTGGCCACCTCGACGCCCACGCGCTTCGCGGCGCGGCGGATACGGTCGATATTGGCAACCGAGGTGCCGCCGAATTTCATCACGAGAAGGGACATGGGCACGGTATCCTGAGCCACGAATTTCGCGCGCGGTTTACGCGCGGGAAGGGTGTTGCGCAAGGGGGGCGCTGCTTGGGGCATCCCCGCGTGAAGGGGGCGATGCGGCAAGGGCGGTGTTTGGCCTTGAGTGGGCGTTCGAGGTGCAGCCCCCTTGCGCGGAACAAGGCGCGGAACGCGCCGCCGCGCATCGCCGGGCCGCCCGACCGGCACGGCGATTTGGCTGCCGCTTGCGCGATGCTTTGAGGTTTTTCGGATTTGGCGCGATAAAGTGCTGCCAAACTCACGTTGGATCGCCGCACCGCGGCCCGTCGATGCGCGGCTCCCTCACCGTCCACTGAAGGCCTCCCCCCTCAATAGGGATGGTCGCGCCCGTCCCATGTCTGGAAACAGCCCGTGCTGTCCGGGCCAAGCGCCGCGAACCGCGCGATCAACCCCTCTGCCGCCTCGTCTACGGAGATATCAGCCGCCCCGCCGCCCATGTCGGTGCGCACCCAGCCGGGATGATAGATGCCCACGGCGATCCCCTCGGGGGCCAGATCGGCGGCAAGGTTGCGCCCCAGATTGAGCGCGGCGGCCTTGGAGGCGCGATAGATATAGCTGCCCCCCGGCGCGCGGGTATGGCTGGCCATCTGGCTGGAGATGATGGCGACCTTCGCCGCCCCTGCCGCCCTCAGATGGGGCAGCAGCGCCTGCACCGCGTGAAACACGCCGGTGACATTGGTGGCGAATGTCTCGGCCCACATCGCCGCCGGATAACCCGTGTCGAGGCTCTGGCCCTTGTCGGCATAGATCCCGGCATTGCAGATCAGCAGATCGACGGCGCGCCCGTCCAGATGCGCGGCCAGCCGCCGGAAATCCTCCGCCCGCGTCACGTCGAGCGCCACCAGATCGCCGCCGCCCGCGCGTGCGGTGCCGGTCACGTCGTGGCCCTCGGCGCGGTAGCGCGCGGCCAGTGCCGCTCCAATGCCGCGTGATGCGCCGGTGATGACGATATGCATGGGGTCTCTCAATTCGATTTGCGGCGGGGGGCAAAGGGCAGCGGCATGACCGGCACGCCATCCTCGATCAGGCGGCGCGCCTCATCGGGTTTGGCCTCGCCATAGATCGCGCGTTCGGGGGCGGTGCCGTCATGCATGTCGCGCGCTTCCTGTGCGAATCGGGGGCCGACATAATCGGCATTCGCCTCGACCTTGCGGCGCAATTCGGCCATCGCCTGCTCTGCCGGGCTTGGTGGCGCGCTGAGCGGCTGCGCCTCGCGTGTGCCCTGAACCTGCGGGGCCATCAGCGCCTTTTCCACGCCCTGCGAGCCGCAAACCGCACAGGCCAGCAGTCCCGATGCGTGCAGGCGCTCGAAGGTTGCGGCGGATTGGAACCAGCTATCGAAGCGATGCTCGCGGTCGCATTTCAGAGAAAACCGTATCATGATTCATACACCCCGTGATGATGCATAGATAACCGCGCAGCCGCGAAGATCAAGCACGGGTAATCTGACGAAAATAATCTGGATTGACGTATCTTAGTAAATAAGTCAGATTAAGCGGGCCAAGCCAAGCCGCACCGGTCAGCCCGGCATCTTTCATCAGACAGGGGACGGGTTCGCGCGTCCCCGCCGAGAGACGGAGGCCAACAGATGATCCGCGCCCAGACCGGACCCGACCACAGCCTGACGGCAGAAGCCGCCTGCCACGACGCCCGCGCCCTGACCGAGGGCGGCAATATCGCCTATATCGTGCTTGACGGGCAGACCTATACCCTGCGCATCACCCGCGCCGACAAGCTGATCCTGACGAAATGAAACACGCGCGCGATCTTTCCGGAGAGCTGCCCGTGGCGGCGATGGCGGGCATGGAGCCGTTGGCCGCGCTTGTCATCGCGGCGCTGCGCGGCTGGAACCGTGGCGGGGCGGGGGCGGCGCTTGGCGTCTTGCGCGGACGGATGTCCGAGGCGCAGGCGGCGGCGGCGATGGCCGCGATGTGCGACCTTGCGGGCATCCTCGGCGTATCGCGGCGGCGGGCGCTCGCGTGCCATGCGCCGCACTGCCCTTGTGTCGGGGCCGACGAGGCGGCGTTCGCGCGCTTCGTGCGGGCGGCGGCGCTGGGCGAGCGCGAGGACGCGCTCTGGCTGGCCAGCCTGATGGTGGAGGGGCACGCCATCCTGTGCCTGACCGACGCGGCGTCGCGGTTCGGGTTGCACCTTCATCGCGCTACGTTATGTGCCGCGCCCACGATGACGGCGGCGTGCCCCAAAGGCACCACCGTGCACTGACAAGGGAGACCAGACCGATGATCATCTGTCACTGCATGGCCATCAGCGACGCCGATATCCGGCGGGCGGTGGACTGGATGCGCGCCGCGGACCCTGAAACGGTCATTACCCCCGGCAAGGTCTATCGCGCGTTGGGCAAGCGCGCGGATTGCGGCGGTTGTCTGCCACTTTTTATTGACACAATGAGCAGGCAGGTTAACCTTGCCGTCCCCATGCATCTGCGTGCACTTCGGCACGCGCCCACACAGGGAGGCCTCCATGAAAGGCGACGCGAAGGTAATCGAGTATCTCAACAAGGCGCTCAGGAGTGAGTTGACCGCCGTCAGTCAATATTGGCTGCACTACCGCCTGCAGGAAGACTGGGGATACGGCAAGATCGCGGCCAAATCCCGCGAGGAAAGCATCGAAGAAATGCACCATGCGGATCGGCTCGTGGAGCGGATCATCTTTCTTGGTGGCCACCCGAACCTGCAAAAGCTTGATCCGCTGCGCATCGGCCAGACCCTGCGAGAGACGCTCGATTCGGACCTTGCGGCGGAACAGGATGCCCGCGCGCTCTATATCGAGGCGCGCCGTCACTGCGAGAGCGTGGCCGATTACGTGTCCAAGAACCTGTTCGAGGAACTGATCGCCGACGAAGAGGGGCATATCGACTTTCTGGAGACGCAGATCGAGCTTTATGACAGCCTCGGGGCAGAGCGTTATGGCCTGCTCAACGCAAGCCCCGCCGACAGCGCGGAGTGATTTGGGACGCGCATGCGTGCCCCTCATCAGTCGTCGCGGCGTGCCTCGGCGGCGGGCGTGCCGTCTTCGATCTGGCTCAGGAGCATCGTCTGCAATTCCGCCTCAAGCTCGCGCGCGCGCTTGATATAGGCGGCGTTCTCCATCGTCGGCACGTTCGGATCCCACAGCGCGGCCAGTTCGCGCACCGATTGCCGGTCGTGGCGGTAGAAGGTCTTTTCCGCCTCAGCCGCCTCGAATTCGCTCAGCCCGACATTCTCGAGCACATAGCGACCGGCGCGCAGCGACCCGTCGAAAAGCTCGCGCACGATGTCGTTCGCCCCGGCCTTGTAGAGACGAAAGACATGGGTGCGGTCGCGCGCGCGCGCCACGATATGCAGGTCGGGCCGCTCGCGCCGGGCAAAGGCCACGAGGCGCACACAGGCGTCGGGATTGTCAAGCGCCGCGACCAGAACGCGCGCCTGCGCAAGGCCCGCGGCATGGAGCAGGTCGGGGCGGGTGGGATCGCCGAAAAATCCCTTGACGCCAAAGCGCCGCATCCGCTGGATCGCGGCCAGATCGTTGTCGAGCACCACGGTGTCAAAGCCGCTTGATCGCACCAGCCGGTTGACCACCTGCCCGAACCGCCCGATCCCGGCGATGATGACCTGCCCGGTGCGGTCGATCTTGTCGGCCTCGGCCTCGGGGGCGGGGGCACCGTCGGCCATGCGCCGCGCCAGATTGTCGAAGATCAGGAACAGCAGCGGCGTGATGAGCATGGTCAGCGCGATCACCAGCAACAGCACTTCGTCAAGCCCGCGTGGCAGCACGCTTTGCTGGTTCGAGAAGGCCACCAGGACAAAGCCGAATTCCCCGGCCTGCGCCAGCGACAGGGTAAACAGCCACAGGTCGCGTCCGCGCAGCAGGAATATGCGACCCAGCACGAAGAGGATGCTGCCCTTGACCACGATCAGCCCGGCTGCCAGCCCCAGCACCAGGAACGGCGCGCCTTGCAGCACCGTGAAATTCATCCCCGCGCCCACGGTGATGAAGAACATGCCCAGCAGCAGCCCCTTGAACGGCGCAAGATCGCTTTCCAGCTCGTGGCGAAACTCGCTATTGGCCAGCACCACCCCGGCAAGGAAGGCCCCGAGCGCGGGCGACAGGCCCACCAGCATCATCAGGTAGGAAATCCCCACCACGATGAGCAGCGCCAGCGCCGTATACATCTCGCGCAGCCGCGCGGTGTGGATGAAGCGAAACACCGGGCGCGTGAGGTAGATACCGGCAAGGATGATCGCCGCCACCGCCGCCACCGTCACCAGCGTCGCCGCCCAGCCGGGCAGGCCTGCGATGAAATTCTGCGCCGCCTCGTGCGCGGGGGCCTCTGCGGGCGGCTGCGCCTTTTTGGCGCGCTCGATCACGGTGGCAAAGACGGTATCCACCGTGCGCGGCACCGCGAGCAGCGGCAGCAGCGCCAGCATCGGGATCACCGCGATATCCTGCGTGAGCAGCACCGAAAACGCCGAGCGCCCGCCGCCGGTCTGCATCAGGCCCTTTTCATTGAGCGTTTGCAGCACGATCGCGGTGGACGAGAGCGCCAGCGTCAGGCCTATGGCAAGCGCCACCGTCCATGTCTGGCCAAGCCACATGGCCCCCAGCATGATCGCCCCGGTGGTGAGCACGATCTGAAGCCCGCCCAGCCCCAACAGCCGGTGGCGCATGTCCCAAAGCGCGCGCGGCTCCAGCTCCAGCCCGATCAGGAACAGCATCATCACCACGCCGAATTCGGCCACATGCTGCAATTCGCTCGTCGCATCGCCGCCGACCAGTCCGAGAACCGGCCCGATCACGATCCCGGCCGCGAGATATCCAAGCACCGAGCCAAAGCCGAGCCGTGCCGACAGCGGCACCGCGATCACCATTGCCAAAAGCAGGATTGTCGCCTGAAACAGAAACCCGTCCATCACCCCGACCCAATATGTGCCGCCCTGTGCAGCGGTGTGTCTGTCAGCCTCGGGGCAGCCGCAACACCACGCTGCGCCCGCTCTTGGTATAGCGCAACTCGGTATCGCCGATGGCGGAAACCTGGCCGCCGTCGATACGGTCGCCGATCTGCACCTTGCGATAGCGCCCGTTCGACAGCCGGACCAGCGCACGCCGGTCGGACGGTGTGCCGTAGACGCCGATGAGATTGACCTGCCTCAGGTTGATTGCGCTGCGCTCGGTTGCGCTGCGCGCCACCGAGGCGGATGTGGGGATGCGCGGCGCGGCGGTGGCCTGAGGGGCATCGGGTTCGGGGTCTGCGGGCGGGGCCGCGCTGCGCGCAATCGCGGCAGGCCGCAGGCGGGGTTTGAGCGATGCGGGAACGGCCTGTTCCATCGCGCCGGTGAGTGCCGTCTCAATCGCCACCGTGTCCGTGGCCCCGGTCGTGGCTGCGGTCGTGGCTGCGGCGCGGGTGGCGGTGACCGTCGTCGGGCGGAGGCGGGGGCGCAGCGTTGCCATCTCGCGGCGGGTGCGCCCACCCAGGGCCCCGCGCTCGTGGTTCTCGAGAAGCGTCTCGGGCCGTTGGCGTGGCCGGATGCCCGACAGGGCGTCGCGCGCCTCGGCGGCGGCACCGGTGGGGCTGAGGCCGGGCACGGGCACCGCGCGCGTCGGCGTGTCGGGCGGGCGGACAGGGGGCGGCCCGGCATGAACGCGGACGCCCTCGGGCGTCAGCGCGCCTTCGGGCGTGGCCTGCACAAGGCCGCGGGCATCGAGCGCGAAGGTTGTGCCCGGCGGCGGTGGCAGGGCCGGGCGCGGCGGCACCGGCTCGGCGCGCAGGCGGCTGGCCTCGGGCAGGGCGATGGCATCGCCGAAATTCAGCGCGGCGTCGATCGAGGTTTGGTAGAAGGTGTCAAGATGGTCGGTCTCCGGCTCAACCGGCGCATCGGGGGCCGTGGGCCAGATCCCGGTGGCGGCATAGCGGGTGCGCGCCTCCTCAAGCGTGCGCGGCTCGGACCAGGTGGCGGTGGGGGGCTCTGGTGCGGGGGCAACGGCGGCGATTTCCGGTGCGGTTTCCGGTGCAGGCTCCGGGGCGCTCTCGGGGGCGCTTTCGGGGGCGATGTCCGGCGTGGTCTCGGTTGCTGTGTCGGTTGCTGCGCCGGGGGCGGGTGTTTCGGCGGCGGTGTCGAGCGCGCTTGGCGCGGTGATCGCAAGTTCGGGAATGTCGGGCGTTACCGCGATTTGCGGCTCGGCCCCGCGTATCAGCCTGCCGATACCCGATTGCGGAAAGATTGCCGCCCAGGCCGCCACCCCGATCATGATCACCAAAAGCGCCGCCGTCAGGGCAAGCCCCAGGAAACGCGGCTTGCCGCGCTTTGCGCCTGCCTTGTTGCGCGCGCCAAAGATGGTCATGCGCTCGGCCTCGTCGACCGGTGACTGGGCGGGGCTGTCAGGGGGCGTTACGGTCTCGCCCGCCGGGGGCGGCGGCGGTGCCGTGAGCGGGGACTTTTTCTGCCCGGTGGCCGCTATGCCCTCGGCGGCCTTGCGCGACGGCGTAGGGGCAGGCGGTTTCGGCGGCGGGGCGGCTGCATCGGCGTCATCGCGCGGCGCAAGGCTTGCCTGCGCGGCCCCGCTGATGGCCTGCGCCTCGGCATCGGGCAGCGGCCCCGGCGTGATGCGCGCCACGCCCTCAAGGCGCGGTGCCGTCACGGGCGGCAGCCCCCGTTCGGCGCGAATGCTGGAAAACGTGACCGGCGCGGCCTCTGGCGCAGGCGCGTTGCCGTCGACAGGCTCGGGCACCGCGCCGAGGCGCTTCATCGGGCCGGTGTCGCGCTCGACCAAGCCGGTTGCCGCGGCCTCTTCGGTCATGCCGAAGAACGGCTCCCCGGCATAGCGCGCGGGATCGGGGCAGGCCACGAACGACACCGGGTTGAACCCGTGCTCGCGCGCGAACCCCTCGGCCTCGTCGAGCGTTTCCAGCGCGACGGCGGCGATCTGGAGCCGGTCGCCACTCACCGCCCAGTCAAAGGCGAGATCGTCGAGCGCGTAGGGCGTCGCCCCGTCCAGCGCATCCGCCGCCGCCGTGTCGTGATCGCCGTGCGGGGCAGAGGCGGCGGGAATGTCGAGATAGCGGATCTGATCGTCGGGAATGATGATCTTGGTGCGCAGCCCCGCCGGGTCGAGCGTGGTGGCCTTGCGGCGCAGCGCCGCAAGATCGCGGGCAAACTCGGGCGTGTCAAGCGCGACATCGCCCACGACATGCCAACCCGCCTCGCCCGCGCGATGCAGGAGGGTGATGCCGTCAAACGACAGGTCGAGAGCGAAATTCGGTTTCATCATGACTGTCTTAGCACGCACGCACCCTCTTCGGGAGTCTCAACCGTCATCGTCGAGAGTGACGCGTCCGCGCGCGGCGGTCAACCGGCGGAGACGCGCGATTCCCCGTCATCCTCGGGCCTGACCCAAGGAACTCCGCGCCAACGTCATCCTCCGGTCAAGCCGGAGGATGACGTTGATCCGGTGTGAAGGGGGTTACCCCCCTGCCTTGACCAGTGCCTGATCGAGATCGGCAATCAGGTCCTCGGCATCCTCGATCCCGATGGAGATGCGCACCACGTTGGGCGCGGCCCCGGCGGCGATTTGCTGCTCTTCGGTCAATTGGCGGTGCGTGGTCGAGGCCGAATGGATCACAAGGCTGCGCGTGTCGCCGAGATTGGCCACATGGCTGAAAAGCTCCAGCGCATCGACAAAGCGCACGCAGGCGTCATAGCCCCCCTTGAGCGCCACGGTGAAAAGGCCCCCCGCGCCCTTGGGGCAGATCCGCGCCACCCGGTCGTGATAGGGCGAGGAGGGCAGTCCGGCATAGGTAACGCCCTCGATAGCCTCATGTTTTTCGAGCCATCCGGCCACGCGCACGGCATTCTCGCAATGCCGCTGCATCCGCAAGCTCAGCGTCTCGATCCCCATCAGCGTGTAATGCGCCGCCTGCGGGTTGAGCGTCATGCCGAGATCACGAAGGCCGATGGCGATGCCGTGGAAGGTGAAGGCGAGCGGGCCGAAGGTCTCGTGGAATTTCAGCCCGTGATAGGCGGGTTCGGGCGCGCTGAGCGAGGGGAACTTGTCCGAGGCCGACCAGTCGAACCGCCCCGAATCCACCACGGCACCGCCCGTCACCGTGCCGTTGCCGGTGAGGAATTTTGTCATCGAATGGACGACCAGCGTCGCGCCATGCTCGATCGGGCGGCACAGGTAAGGCGTGGCCGAGGTGTTATCGACGATGAGCGGCAAACCGGCCTTGTCGGCGACCGCCGCCACGGCGTCGAGATCGGCGATATGCCCGCCCGGATTGGCGATGGATTCGCAGAACACCGCGCGGGTATCGTCGTCAATTGCCGCCGCGATGGCGTCGAGATCGTCGATATCGACGAATTTCGCGGACCAGCCGAAGCGTTTGATCGTTTGGCTGAATTGCGTGATCGAGCCGCCGTAAAGCCGGGTCGAGACCACCACATTCAGCCCCGGCCCCATCAGCGGGAAAAGCGCCATGATCTGCGCCGCGTGCCCCGACGAGCAGCACACCGCCCCCGCGCCGCCCTCCAGCGTCGCCACCCGCTCCTGCAACGCGGCCACGGTCGGGTTGGTCAGGCGCGAATAGATATAGCCCACCTCTTGCAGGTTGAAGAGCGCGGCGGCATGTTCGGCGTCGCGGAATACATAGGCGGTGGTCTGGTAGATCGGGGTCTGGCGCGCGCCGGTGGCCGGGTCGGGGCGTGCGCCCGCGTGAATTTGCAACGTGTCGAAACCATAGGCCATGTGACGCCCCTCCTTGCGAAATGCTTGGCTTCCGGGTTACGGCATTGATGTGGGGCACGCAACTGTGAGGGGGAGAAGAAACATGCCAAATCCGTTCCATCTGGCGATCAACGTCACCGATCTTGAGGCGGCCCGCGCGTTTTACGGCACCCTTCTGGGCGGGGTCGAGGGGCGCTCCACCGAGACCTGGGTGGATTTCGATTTCTTCGGTCATCAACTGTCGCTTCACCTTGGCCAGCCTTTTGCCACGCAGGCCACCGGCAAGGTCGGAGACCACATGGTGCCGATGCCGCATTTCGGGGTGGTGCTGCCGCTGCCGCTCTGGCGCGATCTGGCGGCGCGGATTGAGGCGGCGGGGGTCGCATTCGTGATCCCGCCCTCGGTGCGCTTTGAGGGCGCGCCGGGTGAACAATGGACCATGTTCTTCCGTGATCCCTGCGGAAATCCAATTGAGATCAAGGGATTCGCCGATATGGATGATGTGTTCGCCGGGTGAGGGGGCGACCGCGTGCATCCCCCTGCGCGGCTTGTCTCTGAAACGGTTAACATCCGCCCAAGACCAACACCGCCCCCTCAACGCATCCAGAACCCGTTGCGCTTGATCGTGTTGCGGATCGCCTGTTCGCGGCGGGGCAGGTTGTCCTGGTCGAAGAGCGCGCGCACCTTGGTGCCGCGCCCCTGGTAGATCATCCGCTTGATGGCGTCGTAGTCCTTGAGCACCTTCTTGATCCGCTGCGGCGCGGTCACCTCTTCGAGGACAGTGATCACCCGGTCGCTCTCGCGCGCATAAAGCAGCGGCAGCGTGCGGTAGTGGCAGGTCACCTCGCCATCCAGCAGCCCCTCTGGCAGCGTGTCGCGCCCGCCGCCAAGCGCGTGGATCACCAGCGGCAGCGCGACTTGGTCGAGCCACGGATCGAGCGACTGGCACACCAGTTCGGGCGGGGGCGTGTCGCGGATGGCGAGGGCATAGTCGAGAAACCGCTGCCCAAAGATACGCGGGCAGCGGTAGAAGAAGAACCCGGCGTTGAAATAGAGATAGCGCTTCCAGTATTCGTCGGGCTGGCGCTGGTCGAGCGAGCTTGCGAAATCGAGGCCGAACCGGTCATAGAGCGATTTCCAGATCGCGGTATAGCCGGGGCCGTAGAGGTCCGGCTCGGGCCAGGTGCCGCTGCGGCGCAAGGACGCGGTGGGGCGGTCGAAATCGAACGGCACATCGGCCAGATCACCCGTCACCAGCGTGTCGGTATCAAAAAACACGAAGGGCTCGCCCTCGGGCAGCGCCAGGAGCGCCTCGATCTTGTTGCCGTATGGGTAGGACTGGCCGAAATGGCGGCTCTCGAACGGCACGATCTCGGCCCCGAACTCGGCCAGCCGGTCGCGCGTCTCGGCCCCGGCGATGCGCGGATCGCTGCGCCAGAGCGGCCCCGGCTGCGGCTCTGCCACCAGCAGACGGCCCGAAAACCCCGGCGACATCGCCCGCAGCGAGGCGGCAAAGATCAGCGCCTCGTATTGCAGCCGCCCGCCCTGTCCGACGATCACGATGTTGAACGTGCCCGGTGTGGCCGGTTCCGCCATGTCCCTGCCCCCGCCTTTTGCCGCGCAGTATAGGGGCGGCGGGGCCTGCTCAGAAAGGGGGAAAGTGGTGGGCGACCTAGCTTCCGTTATCGAACCTCGATCACATTTTATTGCGGTTTTTCCGACAGATGAGCAAGAAAAACCTTTTTAAAAGCGGATAGAAGCGGCATTAATAGGGGGTCCCACGGGTCTGTTTGCAACCGAAGGAGTGTCCCCCATGCCCCGCAAAGCCGTCGATGAAATGTCCGTCACCCAGCTCAACAAGCGCGTCCGCGAGATTGATGACCGCAAGCGCAAGCCCGGTTTGATCCGCGTCGGCGGCGTGGGCGGGCTGGCCCTCAACGTCCGGCTGCGCCGCTATGCGTCGGGCGAGGCCCTGTCCGCTTCATGGGTGCTGCGCCGCACGGTGAACGGGGCGCGGCGGGACTTCGCGCTGGGCGCATGGCCCGAGGTTTCATTGAGCGCCGCCCGCGAGCGCGCCCGTTTGATGCTCGATCAGATTTGGCAGGGCATCGACCCCGCCGAGGAGAAACGCGCCGCCCGTGCCGCGCAACAGCCCAAGGCCCCCACCTTCCGCACCGCCGCACAGGACCATTTCAACCGCGCCGTCCGGGGGCGGATCACTGTCCGCGATGAAGGCAAGTGGTTCAACGACCTTGAGGCGATGGCCTTCGACAAGATTGGCGATCTGCCTGTTGATCAGATCGAGCCGCACCACATGCTGGCAATCGCTGAACAGCCATACACGCGCTACGGCTCGAAGGTGGAGCAGAAGCTCTGGGACGCGGTGCCGGAGCGGGCGCGGCGGTTGTTCAAGAAGGTTGAGGCGATCCTCGCCGCCGAAACCCGGCTGGGACATCGGAACGGGGCCAACCCGGCTGCGTGGAAAGACAACCTGTCGGCCCTGCTGCCCAAGCCCGCGAAGAAGGCCGCCAAGGGCCAGCCCGCGCTGCCATATGCGCAGTTGCCCGCCTTCATGGCCGCGCTGCGCGCCCGCGAGCCGTCGCCTTCAAGCCGCGCGCTGGAGTTCCTGATCCTGACCGCTGCCCGTTCGGGCGAGGTCCGGGGCGCGACGTGGGATGAAATCGACCTCAAGGCGGGGCTGTGGACGATCCCCGCCGACCGGATGAAGGCCACGCGCGAACACCGCGTCCCGCTGAGCGCCGCCGCGCTGGGCGTCCTGAAGGCCACGCCCAAGTTCGCTGGCACGCCGCTGATCTGGCCGGGGCAGGGTTTGCAGAAGGCCATGAGCGACATGACCGTGGCCGCGCTGGTGAAGAAGATGCACGCGGCAGAGGTCGCGGCGGATCGGCCCGGCTGGATCGACCCCCGGCTGGGCAAGGTGGCCGTGCCCCACGGTTTCCGGTCCACATTTCGAGACTGGGCTGCTGAGATGACGACCTACCCGAACGAAATGGCCGAGATTGCTCTGGCCCACGAGGTAGGGTCGGCGGTCGAGCGCGCCTATCGCCGGGGCGATCAGCTTGAGAAGCGCCGCGCCATGATGGACGACTGGGCTGCTCATGCTTTGTCGGCGGTCGGGGGCGGGCTGCGCGCCGTGGGCACGTAGACCCCAGAAATCTGGTGCAGGAGTAGCGGCGCGGGCTGGCCGGGGCGGTTGCCCCCGCCGGTGCGTGGCGCTCTGCGTGGCGTTCTGGTGGGGGGGCGCTCCGAATCGCGGCGCTTGGTGCGATGGTCCAAGGTTCGGAATCTCCGCCGTAATCAAAGAATTTCTCAGAAAAACTCTTTCACGATTTCTCACAAGACGCTGAATTCTAAAGGAAAGTTTACGTTTTTCTCGGCACGAATCCGCGCCATAAGAGAAGTCGGACCAGATACCGCCGGGGAGCGCGGGATATAAACTACCCCAACAAAGCTGTCGTCCAGGACGCGTGATCCACGGGGAGCGCACCCCACCAAAAAGCTGCTGTCCTCCAAACCCCAAATCGCAGCAATGACCGGGCCGATGTGCCCGGCCTTTTGGAGGACTCTGCTATGGCCGCACGCCAAGAGCCTGAGCGCGAGAAGCGCGCATACACCGTCACGCCGCGCCCGGTGCCGGGCATCCCGAAATATCGCACCGGAGGCCCCAGCGAAGCTGGCGTCGATTACTCAAGGCTTCCCGACTACGAGAAATTGCCGGGTTTCACGCTCGTCGGGATTTCCGAAGTGCAAATCCTGACCGGCATGAGCCGTTCTTCTATCGAGCGCCGGATCAAGGACGGCCAATTCCCCGCTGCCCGCAAGAACGGCAAGGACCGCGTCTGGCCGCTGGGCGTCGTCCGCGAGTGGTGCGAGCGCATGGCCTGTGCCGATGCTCCGGAAGGTGGTGCCGAATGACCGCGCCTAACGACGAGGCCCGCCGCGCCCGCGAGGCCGAGCACAAGAAAGAGGCGCGCGCCCTGAGCGGCCATGCCCTCATCACCGGCCCCGAGGCTGCGGCCATGTGCGGGATCACTACTAAGCACATCAGGACGCTTGAGGCGCAAGGCGACTTCCCGGCACGGGTGCGCATCGGGCCGAACCGCGTGGCATGGCGTCTGCGCGACCTTGAGGAATGGATCGACGCCAGCAGCCCAGCGCCACCGCATTTGCGAGGACAACCGGCGCGGGCGCTGGGCTGCTGGCAGTGAGCAGGAAGGCGGTGTGCGATGACCGATTGGCAGGAAAACACCCCCGGCGCTGGGCCGGGGGCGAAGGCTGACGAGGCAGAAAAAGGACAGGAGAAGATGCCCAAGGATAGTATCCCTGATAAGAATGCTCAGGAAAAGGGGTATCCCGCCGATCAGCCGGAAAAACCGCGCGCGCCCGAGGGCAAGACGGCATCCGTCGATGAATTGCCCGCCGTCCGCGACTATTTGAACCGGATCGGGGCGCGATGCACTTCGATGCTCAAAGCCAAGATCATCGAAGACGAGCACTCGAAGTATCCGCATGTCGTGGCGACGATCCGCTTTTCACGCGCGGACGGGTCGGTGACGGCAGACCTGCCGGAATATGCCCCGACCGAGAAAGAGGCCGAGGCCATCAGTGAGGCCATATCGGCGGCGCGCTGGGTGGAAATGAAGCCACTCGACAGGATCGGCCCCTTGAGCGGCCAGATGCGCGAGGCGGAACAAAAAGACCACGGGCGCGACTGGCCTATGCACTTTTTCGAGTTCCGTGATGCGGCGGGCAAGATCGTCATGGTGCAAATCCGGGTTGACCGCGAACCGGGCGCAGCGCGCGAGAAGGATTATCTCAACTTCACCTTCTGGGACGACAACCAGTGGCGTCTGGCTGAGCCGGAAGTCTTGCCGCTCTGGGGTCAAGAACAACTAGCCGACCACGCCACGGTGTTCCTGCATGAAGGCGCGAAGTCGGCGGCTCACTGCCGGTGGCTCACGGCGGCGGATTCCCGCGCCTCGCGGGCGGCGCTGGCGGCGCACCCTTGGGGCGAGGCCCTGAAAGGCGCGGCGCACCTTGGCTGGGTTGGCGGCGCGAAGCGGCCCCTCGACACCGACTGGTCAGTGCTGGCCAAAGCTGGTGTGAAGCGCGTCTACATCGTGACCGACCACGACGATGAAGGCGAAAGCGCCGTGAAGCCGATAAGCAAGGCTCTGGCGGGCGCGGACATTGATGTGGACTGGATCAAGTTCGGTGATGCCTTCCCGCCCGCCTTCGATCTGGGCGATGCCTTCCCATCCGCGATGTTCCGAGAGGTTGAAGGGCGGCAACGGTACCAAGGCCCGACGCTGCGCGACTGCACCTTCCCAGCGACATGGGCCACGCGCCTGTTGGCACCGCCCGCACCCGAGGGCCGGGGTCGCCCGCCCGCGCCGAAGCCCGTGGCGCGCAAGGCCTTCCTGCGCCAGTGGGCGGTGGTGACGGAAGAAGGCAAATCGCTGTTCGTCCATCGTCGTGACCGGCTGCGCAAATACGCCGAGGAAGCCTTCAACACCCGCGCCCGACCGTTCAGCGACGCGCGGAATACGGCTGACTTGCTCAAGACCGATCCGGCTTGCGCCTTCGATGGGCTGGCTTATCGCCCCGGCGTGGATGAGGCCGAGATTGTCGAGCAGGGGCGGCGGTTGTTGAATACGTGGGTGCGTGGCGCTGAGGCAATGCCTGAGGGTGCAGCCGATGAAGGCCCTTGGACCGAGTATCTCGCACACCTGTTCCCCGACGAAGAGGATCGACAGCACGTCAGCCGGTGGCTCGCAACGCTGATCGCGCGGCCCGCTGTGCGTATGAGGTATGGGCTGCTCTTGTTCTCGAACGAGCACGGCACCGGCAAGGGTACGCTCTGCGAAGTCCTGCGGGGTGTTCTGGGGTCGTGGAATGTGTCTGTGCCGAGCGAGAGCGAAGTCGTGCGGAGCGACTACAACGACTACCTCGCCCACAAGACGCTGGTGTTCGTCCACGAAATCTATGCCGGGTCCACCTGGAAGGCGTATCGGAACCTCAAGGAGAAGATCACCGACACCACCATCCGGGTGAATGCGAAGTATGTGCCCGGCTATGAGATCGAGGCGCGGGCGCACTTCATCCTTTGCTCCAATGCCAGCATCGGCCTGACCATCGAGAAACAGGACCGCCGGTTCCTCGTGCCTCGCGTCACGGAACAGCGGCGACCTCAGGCGGAATGGGATGCCTTCTATGGCTGGCTCAAGGGCGACGGCCCCGCGATCATCGCAAGGTGGGCCGAACGCTTTGTGTCGCAGCACGGCGCTGTGCGGGAGTCCGACCTGCCGCCTGTGACCGAACGCAAGCGGAAGCTGATCGAGGACTCGCGGTCCCCGGCGCATCGCGCGCTGGCCGATCTGGCCGAAGCAGCTCTGGCCGAGGATCAGGAAAGCGGAGCGTTCGTGTCGCTGGTGGATGCCGATGTGGCCGCGTGGGTGAAAGCGCAGGTGCCCGAGGCGAACTTGCCTCTGAACGTTGTGCGCGAGGCTCTGACCGAGGGCGGGCTGTTCGAGACGAAGCGGCTCACAATCGGCGGGCGGAAGCGCACGTGTTGCGTCACGCGGGCCGAGGCGCGCGGGGTCGGTGCCGCCGAGGCGCAAGCTTACCGCAAGAGGCCGGACGATCTGCTGGCTTCCGACATGTGACGGACTTCGGGTCCAAAGGGTCGGAAAGGCCCACCGTCTTCCCTTGTCTGAACAAGAAATACAGAGGGAGAGAAGAGGAATTAAAAGAGAGAAAGGGTGGAATGGGCGGCTTATCGGACCCTTTGGACCCTGACCCATCAACTGCCCCGCAAGGGCACAACCGCCGGGCAACCGGCAGACGAGCGAAAGGAGAAACGAAATGCTCATCAATCAGACTAACGGCACACGCTGCGAAGTGCAGTTTATCGACCACATTCGGATAAAGGGGTCTGGCGACCACTGGGAACTTCACATCTGGCCTGCCCCCGATGAAACGCTGGAGCCGCATGGCGCACACTCGATGGAGATTCCCGTCCCGCCCGAGGAAATCAGGCGCATCGCGCATGTTGCCCCGCACCTGATCTCGGAATTGCCCGAGGAGTTGGGCGGCGCTCCCCGGCCTTACACCACATCCGCCGACGAGAAGCGCCGCATCGCGGAGGCCGAGCGGGCGGAGGAGTTGTTCCGGCTTCAAGAGCAGGAAGAGCAGACGCCCGCCGACCCCATCAATCGAGGGCTGGCCGCGCTCGACCGGCTGGCCGCAGACGGGCAGGCCCATGACGCTGGGTAGGGCCGGTGCAGGCCGCAGCAAACCCCCACTGCACGACCATCTCTGGCGCTCTCCGGGGGGGGGGCATTGAAAGTTGAAAAGTGGTGAAAACCGAAACCGGCGGCATCACTTGTTTTCGCTATCCGCCCCCGAAAAACTTTCGGAAAGAAAATCCACATCCAGCGAAATAATCGTTCGCACACCGAGAAAGGACCACGACCATGACCGACGACACCCGCGACCAAATCCGGCATCATCTTTTCGACAAGCTGGCCGAGACAGCCGAGAGCATCCGCCGGGGCGGCGCGATGGACGACCACCAGCTAGCGACCGCCTTCATGGGCATCGGGCTGACGCTGGCCGAGACCGCCTACGGCCCAGTTGGCGCGGCGGAATGGCTCCGCGACATGGCCGACGAAATCGAGCGGAAAACCGTGAATTAGGTGTTTCCTTCGGCATGTTTCCAGCCGAGAATCAAGGTGCTGACGGGGCATGTCAGGCGCTGCCCCGCCGACCCGCTGAAGGTGATACGCAAGACGCTGTCCCCCGACGCGCCGGGAAGGCCCCGAACCCGCACGCCGCGCGCTGCGCCATATCCCAAACAATCACGCCCTTCGGGGCAGCATGAAAGGTGTTCAAATGAAACACATGAAAACACGCGGGATTCAAGCGGTGCGCGCGCAAGGCGGCGACGTGAAATCCCTGATCCAAGGCATGGACGGCGACTTCAAGGCGTTCAAGGCCAAATATGACGCCGAGTTGAAAGAAACACAGGCGGCGGTGGATCAAGCCAACAGCCAACTTGCCGCGCTCAACCTCAACGGCACGGGCCAAGCCTCTAACCGGCTTTCACCGCAAGCGGCGCAGGATTTTACGGAGTATCTGCGCGCTGGAAGGATGAGCGACGGCATGAATCCGCAGGCCGCTATGCAGACCGGCACCAGCCAGGACGGCGGCGCATCGGTGCCGGGCCAAATCTCGCAACTGATCCTCGACCAGATGGTTGACGTGAACCCCATGCGAGGGCTGGCATCGGTCGAAACTGCGAACAGCGGCGATTTTACCAAGATCGTCGGGCTTCGCGGTGCATCCTCGGGCTGGGCCGCAGAGACGGACCCGCGCAGCATCACCAGCACCCCCCGGATGGGCGAGATCAAACCGCCGATGGGCGAACTGTTTGTCTATGCCGAGGCGACATCGTGGGTTCTGGAGGACAGCCAATTCAATCTCGAATCCTGGCTCAACGACAACATCGCGGATGAATTCGCGCTCCAAGAGGCTGGTGCTTTCGTGAATGGCGACGGGGTGAACAAGCCCGCCGGTTTCCTGACCGCGCCGCAATCCGCCGATGATGACGACATCCGCCCTTTCGGCACGCTGCAAACGGTGGCCGCGCAGGCGGCGGCGGCAATCGAACTCGACGACCTCGTTACCCTCATGACGACGCTGCGCACGCCCTACCGGGTTCGCAACGAATGTGCGTGGCTCATGAGCCGCACGACCGCCGCAGCGATCCGCCGGTTGAAGGATGCGGATGGCCGCCCGCTCTGGATCGAGTCGGTATCGGCAGACGCGCCGCCGACCTTGCTGGGCTATCCGGTGGCCGAGGCCGAGGATATGCCGGGCATCGGGGCGAACAATATCAGCGTCGCCTTTGGCAACTGGCCGCGCGGCTACCTGATCGTGGACCGCACCGGGATGCGCACCCTGCGCGACCCCTACACCCGGCCCGGCTGGGTTCGGTTCTATGTGCATCACCGCGTCGGTGGGCAGGTGATGGACAGCAACGCGCTCAAGCTGCTTCAACACCCGGCGGTGTAAGAGATGGGCGGCGGGGTTTCCTTGTTCCCTCGCCGCCTTCACGGGCTGGTCGCGCCCGGCTTGCATGAGGCAAACGCGATCCGGTTTCAGTCGGGCAGTCACGTCAGCAACCCCGACACGGCACGGCGGCGGTATCCTATGCCCCGCGCGGTGCCTGCCCGCCTCGGGCGTCCTGCCGGTTCGCCGGTTCCGGGGCGGGCTTCCTTTCACAGCGGAGGAATGCCGATGATCGTTGACCCCGAGCGCGCCCTATGGGCCACCGTCCTCGAAGTCGCGCTCAGCGATGCGCAGCACCGAGGCGACACAAGCTGGATCGGCACAAAGGACTTCCGAGAGGTTTGCTATCTCGCCGGGCTTGACCCCGAAGCCGTGGCCGACCGCGTCAGGGCTGGACGGACGGCAAGGTTCAAAAAGCGGCCCGTCGCCGCATGACCGAGGCTCCCACGCTCAACCCCGTCACGCTGCCCGAGGATGCCGACGAATGGGCCGTGCTCAAGTGTCACACCCAGCAGGCTCAACTGCTAATCGACCGGCTGGCCATGTTCGGCGGCGCGGCGTACTACCCCACATTCCCGCGTGTCCGCAGAATTCCGAGACGCAAGGCCAAGCAGACCGTCATGACCCCGGCTTTCCCTGGCTACGTTTTCGCCGCATGGGCAGGCGGGCAGTCATGTCGGACCATATGGCGGCGGGCGTCCGTTCCAGCGCGGGTGCTGGCGGTGCGCGGTGAGGCGGTGACGCTGCCCCGGTCGCGGCTGGTGGCGCTGCACGAGGCTGAGGAACGCTGGCAGGCCCCTGATCGGTCGCCCGCCAACTTCGTCCCTGAGCCGGGCACCCGCGTCCGGTTCACCCTTGGCCCGTTCGAGGGGCTGACCGCAACGGTGGTGAAGGCTGACCCGTGGGTGGCCAAGGTCGAGCTGGACACGCTCAAGGCCCCGGCGACCACGCCCACGGATGCGCTGGAAGCTGTGTAGGCGGCGCGGGAACCGCGATTTTATGTGGAAGCCTACCGGGGGTCCGGGCGGGATTCTTGCATGTAAGTCATTGAAAATAAAGGGGAAGTGGTGGGCGACCTAGGAATCGAACCTAGCGTGCGTCTCCGCGAGGGAGTTACAGTCCCCTGCCACACCTTGCGGCCTGTCGCCCACGTGCCGGGCGGTTTAGAAGTGGCGCGGGCGGGCGTCAACCGGAAAATCGCTTGCATGACGGGCCGCGCGCGTGTCATTGCCCGCGCCTGACAGGAAAGGCGCGCGCGATGAAGAAACCCCGCTGGGTGATCGACAAGGAACAGGCGAAAAAGGCGGCAAGCGCCGAGACCGTCTGGCTCTTCGGGTTGCACGCGGTGCGCGATGCGCTGGAAAATCCGCGCCGCGAGCGGTTGCGGCTCATCGTGACGCGCAACGCCGCCGACAAGCTGGCAGACGCCATCGCCGCCAGCGGCATGGAGCCGGAAATCGCCGATCCGCGCCGCTTTACCGCGCCGCTCGATCCCGGCTCGGTGCATCAGGGCGCGGCGCTCGAGGTGCGGCCGCTCGATTGGGGCAGCCTTGCCGATGTTGCGCTCAGCGACGGGCCCGGCGCGCCGCGCCTGGTGCTGCTTGATCGAGTGACCGACCCGCATAACGTGGGCGCCATCCTGCGCTCGGCCGAGGTGTTCGGCGCGCGCGCGGTGATCGCCCCCCGCCACCATGCCGCGCCCGAGACCGGCGCGCTGGCCAAATCGGCCAGCGGCGCGCTGGAGCGGCAGCCCTATCTGCGGGTGCGCAACCTTGCCGATGCGATCATCGAGTTGCAGGGCATGGGCTATTTCGTGGTGGGGCTTGCGGGCGAGGCGACCGACAGCATCGAGGCGGTGCTTGAGGGCCGCCGCGACCGGCCCGTGGCGCTGGTGCTGGGGGCCGAGGGGCCGGGGCTGCGCCCGCGCACGCGCGAGGTGGCGGACGCGCTCGCGAGGATCGAATTCGCCAGCGATTTCGGGTCGCTCAACGTCTCGAACGCGGCGGCGGTCGCGCTTTATGCCGCGCGGGGGTTGGAAACCACACCGGACTGACCGATATTCCGGGGCATGAGTCACAAGATCGCCACTTGCAATTACTGCGGCACGCGCGCGGCGCTGGTGCTTGACCGGGCGCGGCACGAGTTGAGCTGTGCAAGCTGCGGTGCGCCCCTGCATGACATGAAGGCCATGCCCAAGGCCAAGGCAGAACGCGCGCGCGACAAGACCCGCCCGATGACGCTCCCGCGCCAGAGCTATCGCGACGATGCGCCCCGGTCGCGCCCGCGCGCGCCGAAGCGCCGCAAGGGGCTTGGGCGGCGCATCTTCGAGGAGATATGGGACGTGGTCGAGGATGTCTTTGACTGAGCCTGCCCTCACGGGTGGTCACGAGCGTATTACAAACCCTTTGATATGATGAAATGCGATCCTACATGTGGATCAGAGGCGGCGGACCGGAACTCCGCCTACTCGTATCACTGTCCCTCGTTCCGCGACTGGCGCCCAAGTATTATCTTGGGCGCTTTTTTCTTGCGCCGGTTTGTGGTTCAACTCTGGCCATGAGCGAGACCTATACCGATTCCCACCTGCGCGACATCCTGACCCGCACCCGCCGCATCGCGGTGGTGGGCGTGTCGATGAACCCGGTGCGCCCAAGCTATTACGTGGCGCGCTATCTGGGCCTCAAGAAATACGAGGTGGTCCCGGTCAACCCCGGCCATGCCGGAGAGGTTCTGTTTGGCCAGACCGTCGTGGCGCGGCTGTCGGATATCGAGGGGGACGTTGACATGGTCGATATCTTCCGCCGCTCCGAGCATGTGCCGCCCATCGTCGAGGAGGCGCTTGCCGCTCTGCCGGGTCTGCGCACGATCTGGATGCAGATCGGGGTGGAACACGCGGGCGCGGCGGAAATGGCGCGCGCGCGCGGTGTCGATGTGGTGATGAACCGCTGCCCCAAGATCGAGTATCAGCGGCTTTTCGGCGAGCTGCGGATGGGGGGCTTCAATACCGGCGTGATCTCGTCGAAGCTGTGAGCGGGGATTTGGATATTTATGGCAAGATGAAGCCGGGGGTGCTGGCCCTGAAGGGCGGCTGTGATAACTAAGGGCCATGACATTGAATTCCGCCACCCCCGATTTCGTCGCCGCCCTGCCGGTATCACCCTCTGCCCTGCGCGAGGCCGCGCCGCGCTATTTCGAGGAGCCGCGCGGGCGCTGGCAGGGGCAGGGCGTGGTGGTGGCCCCCGATAGCGTGGAGGGCGTGGCGGCGGTGGTGCGCGCCTGCGCAGCCGCGCGCGTGCCGGTGGTGCCTTATGGCGGCGGCACCGGGCTTGTCGGCGGACAGATCGCGGCGGATGGCCCGGTGCCGGTGATCCTCAGCCTCGAGCGGATGCGCGCGCTGCGCGGGCTCTGGCCGGAGGAGAACGTGATGGTCGTCGAGGCGGGCGCGATCCTTCAGGATGTCCACGCGGCGGCAGAGGCGGCGGGGCGGCTTTTCCCGCTCTCCATCGCGTCGAAGGGATCGGCGCGGATCGGCGGGCTGCTGGCGACCAATGCGGGCGGGGTCAATGTGCTGCGCTATGGCAATGCGCGCGACCTGTGCCTTGGGCTGGAGGCGGTGCTGCCCGACGGGCGGATCTGGCACGGGCTGAAACGGCTGCGCAAGGACAATACCGGCTATGATCTGCGCAACCTGCTGATCGGGTCAGAAGGCACGCTTGGCATCATCACCGCCGCCGCGCTGCGCCTTGCGCCGCGGCCCGCGGGCGAGGGCACAGCCCTCATGGTGGTGGAAAGCCCGCGTGCCGCGCTCGATTTGCTGGCGCTGGCGCGTGATCATATGGGCGAGGGGGTGAGCGCGTTCGAGCTGATGCACCGGCAGGGGCTTGAGTTTCTGGCCGAGGCGCTGCCCGATATCCGGCAGCCGTTTGAGGCCGCGCCGGAATGGTGCGTGCTGATCGAGGCGGGGCTGGCGCGCGGGCTTGATCCGGGGGCGGCGCTCGAGGCGCTCTTTGCCGACGGATTGGAGGCGGGGCTGGTCAGCGACGGCATGATCGCGCAATCACAGGCGCAGCGCCACGCGTTCTGGGAGTTGCGCGAGCAGATCCCCGAGGCCAACCGGCGCATCGGCTCGATCAGTTCGCACGACATTTCCCTGCCACTGTCGGTGATCCCGGAGTTCATCGAAAAAGGGGCCGGGGTGATCGCCGGGATCGGTGCGTTCCGCATCAACTGTTTCGGGCATCTGGGCGATGGCAACCTGCATTACAACATCTTTCCCATGCCGGGGCGCTCGCGCGCCGACCACATGGAGGAGCGCGACGCGATCAAGCGCGCGCTGCATGACCTGGTGCACGAAATGGGCGGCTCTGTCAGTGCCGAACACGGCATCGGGCGGCTCAAGGTCGATGACCTGGAGCGCTATGGCGACCCGGTGAAGCTTGCGGCGATGCGCGCGATCAAGGACGCGCTCGACCCGGCGGGGATCATGAACCCCGGCGCGGTGCTGCGGGCACCCGGCTAGATCTCGACCTCGCCCTCGGGGGCGGTGTCCTGCATTTCCTGCGGGGTCTTGCGACGGATGATGATATCGCCGTTGGGCAGCATCTCGGGCGGGTGATAGGCGCTCAGATCGCCGATCTTGCCCATCAACTCGGCAAGCGCCGGCCCCATGCGTTCGGCGAAATCGCGGATCGCGGGTTCCATCTCGTCGGCGCGCTCACGCAGCGCGTCGAGCGCGGGGCCCATCTCGCGGCGCAGCCCTTCCCAGAAAAGCCGCGCGCCCTCCTCCATCTGCGAGCGGCTCGCGCCCTCGTCCTGTGCAGGGGCGGGGCCTGCACCGATCAAAAGCGCGGCAGGAAGGGCGAGGAGGAGGGCACTGTGTTTCATGGCGATAACATAGGGCACGGGGACGACAGTTTTAAGAGGGGGTGCGCATGGCGGTGATTTCTTCCCAGGCGTTGTTGATATCCCTCAGCCGCCGCTCGGCAAGGCGCACCGCCTCGTCGGGCACGCCGCGCGCGCGGAGCCGGTCGGGGTGGCAGTCGCGCACCTGCGCGCGCCATGCGGCGCGAATCTCTGCCATCGGCATGTCGGCGCTGACCCCGAGGATCGACCACGGATCGGGCCGTGCATCGGGAACGTAGCGCGCGCGCAGGGCGCGAAAGCGCGCCTCGTCGAGGCCGAATATCTCTGCCACCCGGCCAAGAAACACGTCCTCGTCGGGGTGATAGACCCCATCGGCGGCGGCGATATGAAACAGCCCCTCCATCAGGTCGCAGAGCGTCTCGGGGGCATCGGCGAACATCCGCGCGATCCGCGCGGCATAGTCCTCGAACCCGGCCACGTCCTGCCGCGCGAGGTTGAAAATGCGGGCGGCGTTCTTCTCCTCCTCGGGGGGGATTTGAAACACGTCGCGAAACGCCGTCACCTCGTCGCGCGTCACCCGCCCGTCGGCCTTGGCCATCTTGGCCGAGAGCGCGATCACGGCGATGGTGAAGGCGACGCTGCGCTCGGGCGGACCGCGCAGGCGGTCAAAGACATGGGCAAGGCTCTCGCCCTTGGCGAGCGCCTGAACAGCCTCGGATATGCGGGTCCAGATCGACATGGGGACAGCTTATCGCGGATTGGCGCGCCTGTCAGGGCAAAGCGTCACGGGTGCTTGAGGAACAGCACCAGATCCATCCAGCGCCCGAACTTTCGGCCCGCCTGCGGCAGATGGCCCACGCGGGCAAAGCCGATCGCCTCGTGAAAGGCAATCGCGGGCCTGTTCTCGCCGCTCACCGCGCCGATGAGCGTGTGGATTTGGCGCGCGCGGGCCACATCCTCGAGCCGCGACATAAGCGCGCGCCCGGTGCCGCGCCCGCGCGCCGCCTCGGCAAGGATCACGGTGTGCTCGGCGGTGTGGGCATAGCCGGGGCCGGGGCGGAACGGGCCGAAAGAGGCAAATCCCGCGATTTGGCCGCCCGTCTCGGCGACGAGGAAGGCATCCCCGCGCGTGTTGAGATCGGCGGCAAGGCTCTCGGCGGTCTTTTCCTCGGTGGTGAAGGTGACGGCGGTGTGACGGATGAGCGGGTTCCAGATCGCGAGGATCGCGGGGATATCGCCCTCGGTCGCGGGGCGCAGGATCATGCCAGCACGCGCAGCCCGTGGGGCGTGGCGATCTCGGCGCAGAGCGCTGCGGCACCCGGCTCGATGGCAACACGCGGATCGTCGAGTGCTGCCAGCGCCGCGCGCAGGGCCGCCGCCTCGGGATGGGCCACGATCAGCCGGTGAAGCCGCGCACCCGACGGCGCAAGGCGCTCTGCGGGATGCGCCTGCCCCAGCCATTCGATCAGCGCCGGAAAGCAATTGTCGAAAGGCAGCACGCCGGTTTCGGGCACCGCCATGCGCCAGCGCAGATCGCCGCGCGCCAGCGCGAGGGCCGCGCCCGCCTCGGGGGCACGTGCGCAGGCCGCATCCAGATCATCGACGCGCGCGATCCAGGTGCGCAGATGCGGCGGCCCGTCGAGCCGGTCGAGATCGAACCAGCGCGATCCTTCGGGGGCGGGGGCCTCCGGGTCGATGGCGATGGCCTCGAGATAGAGCCCGTCGGCCAGCCCCATCAGCCGGTTATGGGTGCCGAAACGCGGATGTGCGCCGCCGGGCTGCATCGGCAGGCCAAGCGCTGCCTCGACATGGGCCGCCGCCTCGGCCAGCGTATTGCCCGCAACGGCCAGATGGTCGATCCGCATGGCGTTACCCCTCGTCGCGGATGACCTTGGCGAGTTTGTCGAAAATCGCCTCGTTCGCGGCGATGATTTCGCCATCCTCAAGGATGTTGCCCTGCGCATCGAGCGGCGCGACCAGCCCGCCCGCCTCGCGCACGATGATGATACCGGCGGCAAGATCCCAGGCGTGGAGCCTGCGCTCCCAGAAACCGTCATAGCGCCCGGCGGCGACATAGGCGAGATCGAGCGCCGCCGCCCCCCAGCGCCGCACGCCTGCGCAGGCGGGCAGCAGGCGCGCCAGATCGCGCAGCGTCTCGGGCAGGTCGGCGCGCCCGCCAAAGGGCAGGCCGGTGGCAAAGACCGCCTCGATCATCTTGGCTCGCCCCGACACGCGCAACCGGCGGTCGTTCATCCAGGCACCTGCGCCCTTTTCGGCAAAGAACGCCTCGTCCTTCACCGGGTCATAGATCACGCCCGCGATCACCTCGCCCTTGTGTTCGAGCGCGATGGACACGGCGAAATGCGGCAGGCCGTGCAGGAAATTGGTGGTGCCGTCCAGCGGATCGACGATCCAGCGGCGGGTGGGGTCCTTGCCCGGCTCCTCGCCGCCCTCTTCGGCCAGCCAGCCATAGCTCGGGCGCGCGCCCATCAGCTCGCCCTTGATGATCTTTTCGGCGGCGATGTCGGCGCGGCTCACGAAATCGCCCGCGCCCTTCATCGAGACCTGAAGGTTCTCGACCTCGCCGAAATCCTTGATCAGGATGCGCCCGGCCTTGCGCGCGGCCTTGAGCATGACGTTGAGATTGGCGCTGCCTTGCATGATCGGGCTCCTTCGGGATCAGGCCGGGGCTATACGCCGGGTGGCGGGCGCGGGCAAGGGGGGCACCGCCGGATCAGCCCTCGGCGACGAAATCGCGGATCAACTCGGCGATCCGCGCGGGGGCCTCTTCATGCGCGAGATGGCCCAGCTCCGGCAGGCGCAGGTGCCGCGCATCGGGCAGACGTGCTGCGGCGCGCGCCGAGACATCGGGCGGCACGGCGCGGTCAGTCTCGCCGGTGATGAGCAGGCAGGGCGCGCCAAGTGCGGGCAGAGCGTCAAGAAGTGCGCGCACGTCCCATTGCGCCATCATCTGCAAGGTGCCGTCGACATGCACGCGGTCGCCGATCAACTGCGCGTAATGGCCGATCGCTGCCTCGTCGAGCCGCGATCCGGTGCCCTCAATGAGCCGCCGGGCGCGGGCCTGACGGTTGCCCCCGGCGGTAAAGGCCAGCGCTGTCAGGGGGTTGAACGCCAGCACCTTGGCCAGAGCCGGGAACAGGACGCCCGCCAGCCCCTTGAACGGGCTGAGCGCGGCGTTGATACCGATGACGCGGGGCGCGCGCGGGGCGGTGGCAGAGGCGGCGGGCAGGTCAAGCGCGAGGCGCAGCGCCAGAGCCGCCCCCGCCGAATGGCCGATGATCGCGCGCGGTTGCCAGCCCTCTGCCGCGATCAGCGCCGCGATATCGCTGGCCATCGGCACAAGGCCACAGCGGCCCCGCGCCCCCATCGCGGTAAAGCCCTGTCCCGGCAGGTCAATCGCGACCACGCGGTGATCGCGCGCCAGATCGGGGATCAGGTCGCGCCAACTATGGGTCGAGGCCCCCGCCCCGTGCAGCAAGAGCAGCAGCGGGCCGCGCCCGGCCTCCTGCACATGCCAGCGATGCGGGGCCAACGCCACGCGGCGCGAAAGATCGCTCAGCGGCCAGCCGGGCAGGTCTCGGGCCCAGTCCATCCTCAGCCCGCGAGATCGTCGCGCGCGGCGCCGATGGCGGCGCTCAGGCGGGTGGCATCGGCACGCGGCAGGGCGAGGTAGCGCGCGCCCATCGCGGCGGCGATCCCGGCGCCTTGCGGGCCGGGGCGGGCGGCGGTGTCGATGAGCAGCGCGGGCAGCCCTCCGGCGCGCAGCCGCGCGGCGACGGTGTGGGCATCCTCCAGCGCCGCTTCGCGCCCCGGCGTGCCGTCGAGCGCGATATTGCCGCGCCCGTCGGTGAGGCAGGCGAGAAACGGGCTTAGCCCTTGCCTGCGCGCCTGCGCCGCCATCTCTCCCGCCGCCAGCAGCCCCGCCGCCAGCGGCGTGCCGCCGCCGCCGGGCAGCGCCGCCAGCCGCCGCTTGGCCTGCACCAGCGCGCGGGTGGGTGGTAGCAGCGTCTCGGCCCCGGTGCCGCGAAACGCCACCAGCGCCACCTGGTCGCGCCGCGCATAGGCCTGTGCGAGCAGCAATTCCACCGCGCCCTTGGCCTCGGCCAGCCGCGCCAGCGCGGCAGAGCCGGAGGCATCGACGGCAAAGATCAGCAGCCGGTCGCGCCGCGTCTCGAACCGCGCGAGGTGGATATCGGCGGGGCGCACGATCACCCTCTCAACGGGCGCGCCCGCCGCTGCGCGGCGCAGGGTTTGCCACGGCGCGGCGGCGCGCAGGGTGGCCACCGGGTCGATGCGCGCGCGCCCGTCGGGGCGGCCCGGCCGGGCGGGCATCGGGCGGCCGCGATGCCGCCCCGCCTGCCGGTCGCCCGCCCCGCCATTGGCGGCAGGCCCGCCGCGCATGGCGGCGGCGCGCGCCGGATCAAGCAGGCCTGCGGGCAGGCGCGCGGCGATGGCGGCAACCAGGATGTCGTCGGGCAGGTCCTGCGCGGCCTCGTCCTCGCCGCCGTCGCGGCTGTCCTCCTCGGGGGGCGGCGGGGGCTCGTCCTCGTTTGGCGGCTCATCGGCCTCGGGCATTTGCGTGGCGCGCGACGGATAGACCAGTTCGGCGGCCTCGCGCAGGTGGTCGGCGGTGGCCTCTGCGGCCCCGTCGAGCGCGGCGAGCGCGCGCGCCGCGCGCAGCGCCATGAGCGGCGCACGCAGGCTGTCGATCCCGAACCGCGCGGCCAGCGTGGTGAGCGTGGCTGCCGCCCCCTCGGGCAGCGTGGTGGCGTGCAGGGCCGCGCGCGCGGCATCAAGATCGGCGGGGGCGGGCAGGGCGATTTCGGCGTCGCGCGCGCGCAGCGCGGTGAGGTCGATGTGAAAGGCCAGCCGCTCGGCCAGCGCGGGCGGCACGGCCTCGTCCGGCTCTGCCCCCTCGTCGAGCGCGATCAGGCTGTGGCCGCGCCCCGCATCGAGCATCTGCCCAAGCCGCGCGGCAAGGCCTGCGCGCGTGCGCTCGGCCATTGGCAGCAGCAGGCGGCAGGGCGTGCCCGCAAGCCCCGCGCTCTGCACCCCCCGCCCGGCGGCGAGCGAGGCAGCCACGTCAAGCCCGCCGAAAAGCACCGCATCGGGCGTGTCGGGATGGATACGCCGCGCCTGCCCCGGCAGGCGCGCCAGCGCCGCCTCGAATGCCGCGCGGGCGGGGCCTGCGCGCGCGCGCAGCACCAGCCCGCCAAGGCCGCCGGGATCGAGCGCCAGAGCGGCGAGCGCCCGGCCCATATCGGTGGCGTTGCTCACCCCAGCACCTCGGCCACGGCGCGCGCGACGCGCGCGCCCGATCCGGCCTCGTCGAGCGGGTCGCGGCGCAGCCGGTGGCTGAGCGCAAGCGGTGCCACGGCGCGCAGATGCGCGGGCGCGATCCGCGCCGCGCCCTCGAAGGCGGCAAGCGCGCGCGCGGCGCGCAGAAGCGTCAACTCGCCGCGCAGCCCGTCGGTGCCCAGCGCGAGGCTGAGCCGCGCGCAGTCGGTCAGGATCGCGTCGGGCGTGTCGGTGCCCGCCAGCGCCGCGCGTGCCGTCAGGATCGCGGCGCGCAGGTGCGCATCCTCGGCCCCCCAATGGGCCATGAAAGCGGCGGTATCGGTCTCGAAAGCGTGGCGGCGGCGGATCACCTCGACGCGTTCCTCGATATCGTCGGGCGAGCGCACCTCGACCGAAAGGCCAAAGCGGTCCAGTAGTTGCGGGCGCAACTCGCCCTCCTCCGGGTTGCCGGAGCCAACGAGCACGAAGCGCGCCGGGTGGCGGATCGACAGGCCCTCGCGCTCGACGATATTGACGCCGCTTTGCGCCACGTCGAGCAGCAGATCGACGATGTGATCCTCCAAGAGGTTGACCTCGTCCACGTAGAGATAGCCGCGATTGGCGCGCGCCAGCAGCCCCGGCTCGAACGCCTTTTCGCCGCGCGTCAGCGCCCGCTCGATATCGAGCGCGCCGGTCACGCGGTCCTCGGTCACGCCCAAGGGCAGGTCGATCACCGGGGTGGGGCGCTCGGTCATCGCGGGGTCGGTGACATTTGCCCAATCGGGGCAGTCCTCGGGGTGCTCGGAATTGACCGGGCAGGCGGCGACCTGCCGGATGGGCGGCAGCAGCGCCGCGAGCGCGCGCACGGCGGTGGATTTGCCGGTGCCCCGGTCGCCGAAGACAAGCACGCCGCCAAGGCCCGGATCGATCGCGGTCAGGATCATGGCGCGTTTCATGTCGGATTGTCCGACGATGGCGGAGAAGGGGAAGGCAGAGGTCATGCGGTTTCTTTCAGGTCTGCTAGGGGGTCTTGGCCGTGCCATGTGCCCCGCGCGCCGGTGACGCGGAAGCGGGCGTAAAGCTCTTCGGCGAACCAGTCGCCATCGCGCACGGCGCGGATGGCGCGGGCATGGGGGCCGTCGGCGCGGGCGAATTGCGCCATCGCGGCGGCGGAGGGCCAGATCGAGAAGGTGACCTGGTGCAAAAGCGGCACCTCGCCGATGCCGATCTTGAAGGCGACATGTGGATCATCGCCGATCACCGCGCTGATATCGGGCACGCGCCGCCAGAATCGCAGCGCGCGGGAGGGGCGGACCGTGGCGCGGGTGAGCGCGGCAAGCGGGCCGCTTTTGGTATCGGCACCTGCGTGGAACGGGGCCGCGCCCGCCCATGTGCCGCGCACTGAGACGGGGCGCAGGAACACCGTCCAGTTTTCAAGCGCGCGGGCGTGGTAGCGGGTAAAGGCGGGGGCGGTGACGGTTTGCGCCTCGGCGGTGGCGCGGTCGGGCCACGTGGCGAGGATCGCGTAAACGGCGGTGTTGGGGCGCGGGGTGAACCCCTCGCCAGTGCCCGAGCCGCAAAGTTTCCAGAAGCCGATGCCGGGGGTGGCGGCCAATGCGCGCCGCGCCAGCCCCATCATCGCAAAGGCCCAGAGCCGATGCGCGGTCGGGCCGAAGCGGAAAAAGCTCAGGCTGACGGTCTGGGTCTGGGGTGTAATGGTCCTGCTCCGTCGATTTGCCTGCGTGCAAGTGTGCCACGGCTTGTGTTGTCATGAAAAGCCGTCAATCGCCGATTGTCAACTTAACTTGACAGGTGTAGGCTGATCTCATGTTGACACGTCTTGATCCCGCGCTGAGCCCCGACACCGCCCATCCCGTCACCCCGCACGCGGCGGTGATCGGGGCGGGGCTTGGCGGGCTTGCCTCGGCCATGCGGCTGGGGGCCAAGGGCTATCGCGTGACGGTGTTCGACCGGTTGGATAGCCCCGGCGGGCGCGGCTCGCACCTGATTCGCGACGGCCACCGGTTTGATCTGGGGCCGACGATTGTCACCGTGCCGCAGGGCTTGCGCGATCTCTGGGCCGCGTGCGGGCGCGATTTCGATGCCGATGTGGACCTGCGCGCGCTCGATCCCTTCTACGAGATTCGCTGGCCCGATGGCAGCCGCTTTGCCGCGCGGGCCAAGCCGGAGGCGATGCGCGCCGAGGTGGCGCGGCTCTCTCCCGGTGATCTGGCGGGCTATGACCGGTTCGTGCGCGATGCCGAGGCGCGGTATCGCTTTGGCTTTGTCGAGTTGGGGCGGCGGCCCATGCACCGGCTGTGGGATCTTATCAAGGTGCTGCCGAAATTCGCCTGGCTGCGGGCCGACCGTTCGGTCGCGGCCCATGCCGCGCGGCGGGTGCGCGATCCGCGGTTGCAAATGGCGCTGTCGTTTCATCCGCTCTTTATCGGCGGCGATCCGTTCCACGTCACCTCGATGTATGCGCTGGTCAGCCACCTGGAAAAGGAATTCGGCGTGCATTACGCCATTGGCGGCGTGGCGGCGATTGCCGAGGCGATGACGCGCGTGATCGCCGGGCAGGGCGGCATCGTGCGCCAAAATGCGGAAGTGGATGAAATCCTTGTGAAAGACGGGCGCGCGCGGGGGCTGCGGCTGGTCTCGGGAGAGGTGGTGCCCGCCGACATCGTGGTGTCCAACGCCGATGCAGGCCATACCTATGACCACCTCATGCGCAACCATCAAAAGCGGCGCTGGACGCCCGCGCGGCTGCGGCGGTCGCGCTGGTCGATGGGGCTTTTCGTGTGGTATTTCGGCACCAAGGGCACGGCGGGGATGTGGCCCGAGGCGGGCCATCACACCATCCTCAACGGGCCGCGCTACAAGGGCCTTGTGCGCGACATTTTCATCAAGGGCAGGCTGGCGGATGACATGAGCCTTTACGTGCATCGCCCCTCGGTGACCGATCCGACGGTCGCGCCCGAGGGCGATGACACGTTCTATGTTCTCAGCCCGGTGCCGCATCTGGGCCATGGCGATCCGGTGGACTGGCAGGCCGAGGCCGAGCCCTATCGCCAAAAGGTGCAGAACGTGCTGGAGGATCAATTGCTTCCAGGCCTTGGCGCGCATCTTGGCCCGTCCGAGATATTCACCCCCGAGACGTTCCGTGACCGGTATCTGAGCCCGCATGGCGCGGGGTTCTCCATCGAGCCGCGCATCCTGCAAAGCGCGTGGTTCCGGCCTCATAACCTGAGCGAGGAGGCGCGCGGGCTATACCTCGTGGGGGCGGGCACGCATCCCGGCGCGGGCGTGCCCGGTGTCATCATGAGCGCCGAGGTGTTGGCGCAGGTGGTGCCCGATCCGGTGGTCGCGCGATGATTGCCGCAGGCGACATGGCGCATTGCGTGGCGGCCATCAAGCATGGCTCGCGGTCGTTTCACGCCGCGTCCCGGCTCTTGCCCCGGCGGCTGCGCGATCCGGCGCTGGCGCTCTATGCGTTTTGCAGGCTGGCCGATGACGCGGTGGATTTGCAGGAGCACAAGGCCGAGGCGGTGCTGCGCCTGCACGAGCGGCTTGACCTCGCCTATCGCGGTCGCCCGCGCAACGCGCCTGCCGACCGCGCCTTTGCCGCCGTGATCGCGGATTTCGACATGCCGCGCGCCCTGCCCGAGGCGCTTCTGGAGGGGCTGGCCTGGGATGCCGAGGGGCGGGTTTATCAGGATTTGCAAGGGCTTAGGGCCTATTCGGCGCGGGTGGCGGCGGCGGTGGGGGCGATGATGTGCGTGCTCATGCGCGAGCGCCGCGCCGAGGTGCTGGCGCGGGCCTGTGATCTGGGTGTGGCGATGCAGCTTACCAATATCGCGCGCGATGTGGCCGAGGATGCCGGCGAGGGGCGGCTTTATCTGCCGCTTGACTGGATGACGGCGGAAGGCATTGATCCCGAAGCGTTTCTGGCCCGCCCTGACAGCTCTCCCGAGCTGCGCAGGCTGGTTGCGCGGCTGTTGCGCGAGGCCGATGGTCTCTATACCCGCGCCGAGGCGGGGATCGCGGCGCTGCCGGTCGATTGCCGCCCCGGTATCTATGCCGCGCGGCTCATCTATGCCGGGATCGGCGGCGCGGTGCGGCGTGGCGGCTGCGATCCTTTCGCCGGGCGGGCGCGCACCACGGGGGGGCAGAAACTGGGCTGGCTGGGGCTGGCGGGGCTGCGGGCGGGGGCGAGCATGGTCATGCCCGGCCCGGCGCTGCTATATGCCAAACCATTGCCAGAGAATGATTTTCTGGTCGAGGCGGCGGCTACCGAAGGGCGGGCGACGCGCGATTGGTCGGATACGTTGCACGCGACGCTTGCCAATCTCAAGCACCGCGATGCCGAGCGTCTGGCCGCATTGCAGCGCCGCGCCGATCCGGCTATGTCACGCGCATGATATATGTGATTTTCGCCATTTTCCTCGCCGCCTGTTTCGCCGCCGGATCGACCGGCGGGCTGTTTCCGCCCGGAGACTGGTATGCGCGGCTGAAAAAGCCGTGGTGGACGCCGCCCAACTGGCTGTTTCCTGCGGCGTGGACAATACTTTACCTCTGCATGGCCACCGCCGGGGCGCGCGTGGCGATGAGCCCCGACAACGCGCTGGCAATGGCGCTCTGGGCGTTGCAGATCGCGCTGAACGGGCTGTGGACGCCGGTATTTTTCGGGCTGCGGCGGATGGGCTTGGGCCTTGTGGTGCTGGGCGCGCTGTGGCTGTCGGTGGCAGCGACGCTGGTGGCGCTGTGGCAGGTCGACACGATCGCGGGGCTTTTGTTCGTGCCCTATCTTGTCTGGGTATCGGTGGCGGGCGCGCTGAACCTGTCGGTTCTGCGGCTCAACCCGGACGTGGCGCGCTAGGCTCGTCGAACCGCCAGCGCGCCCGGCGCGGCACCCGCATTGCCAGCATCGGCTTGAGCATCGCCGCGCGAAAGCGGTCGAGGTCGAGCGCCTCGTGGACGCCCACGATATCCTCTCCGTCGATCCGGGTTTGCACCGCCGCGCGGCAATAGAACGGCGCGTCGAGCATCGGCAGCACCTGCCGGGGGATGTGGCCCGGATCGGCGCGGGTTTCGCGTGCCAGCGCCCAGAGGCTGCGGCGGAGCCGCGCCTTGGGGGGCGGGGTGATCTCCTGCGCGCTGCCACCAGCGTCAAAGCGTAGCCCGAGGGCGAGGCTACTGCCATCGCGGCGGGTGGCGTCGTAGAAACAGGTGGCCCCGGCGGCGGTTGGAAAGCGGCCCCATGTCCAGCGGCTGAAATCGGCCTCGAGCGCGCGGGTGCCGAAATTGGCGTCGAAATAGCCGTGGCCGGACCAGTGCCAACCCGGCGCCTCGAGCGCGACGGTGATATCGCAGACCGGGGCGAAGGGCCGCCAGACATGCGCCCCGTCGGGGCTGAGCGCGACCTCGACCCCGGTGATGGCCGCAGGCGTGACGGTGACGCGCCCGCGCACGCGCGACACCATTGGCGGCGCGCCGATCTCGTCGATCTCGACGATGAGCTGGCCATCCTGCCAGCGCATCGAGGAGGGGCCGACAGTGAGGCAATCGGCGCTCTGGCGCAGGGCGCTGCTGCCCCGGTCGGTCATGGTAAAGCGCCCGCCGGGGCCGTAGGTGGCGACGTTGATGCAAACGTGGTTCGCAGGGTCGCGGCGGCCCGACCACGCATACCACGGCGAGAACACCGAGCCGATGAAGCCGATGACCGAGATGGCGCGGGTGCCGTCCTCGCTCAGCCCGTCGAGATACCACCAGGCATAGCCGTCGGGCGGCACGGCGATGTCGAAATTCGGTCGCTCAAGATCGCCTCTGCCGCGTGCCGTGCGGAGAGCGCCGCCATCGGCACCCCCGCCCCCGGATGCGCCCCCCCGCCCGCGAGGTAGAGGCCCGTCACGCCCGTGCGTGCCGTCGGGCGCTGAAAGGCCGCCATCGTGCCATGCGGGCTCTGCCCGTAGAGCGCACCGAGCGAGGCCGGGAAGAGGCGGGCGAACCCCTGCGGCGTGGTCAGGCTTTGCGTCGTCGGTGCGGGGGTGAAGCGCAGGCCGAAGCGGGCCAGTGTCGCGAAGATCCGAGTCGGGCATGGGGACTCCTTGGTCGGGGCTGTGTCCGCCGGGAGGGGCGGGGCGTTGGCGATGATCTCGAAGCGCTCGGGCGCGGGCGGGGCGGTGCCCATCCCGCGATCCATCGCGCAGACATAGAGCGTGGGATCGGGGGCCGTTTCGCCGCGCGCGAGGGCGGCGAATTCGGGGGCCGGGTCGGCGCGGAAAAAGACGTTGTGATGGGCGAGGTCGGGGCCGTTGGCGCGGGCCGCGAAGGCCCAAACCTCGGCCGAGAGGCTGCGCGGCGCGGTGCGCGTGGCGGGCGCAACCTGCGCGCAATCGGGGCCGAGCGCGCCGGTGGCGAGCGCGCGGGGATCACCGTTGAACACCACGTTTGTGCAAGGCAGGTGGCGGCCATCTTCAAGCGTGACGCCGGTGACCGCGCCGTCGGAAATGTCGATGCGCGCGACATGGGTGCCGGTCTCGATCACGGCACCTTGGCGGCGGGCAAGATCGGCGAGGGCTGCCGCGAACATGTGCATTCCGCCCGCGACCGCCCAGACCCCGGCAGACTCGGCGCGCCAGATGAGCGACAGCAGCGCCGGCACGCCCGCAGGCATCCCGCCAACATAGGTGGCGTAGCGTCCGAAGAGTTGCGCGAGGCGCGGATCGTCGAAGCTGTGCCGCAGCAGGGCTGCGAGGCTTTGATGCGGGGCCATGTGGCGCAAGAGGCCGGGATGGGCCATGACGTGGCGCGCGAGGTCGAGGGGCCGGGGCACGGCGGCCTGCATCATCGGCGCGTCGAACCCGTCAAAGAGCGCGCGGGTGCGGGCATCGAAGGCGCGGAACTGTGCCGCCGCGCGGGGGCCTGCGAAATCGGCGATGGCCTCGGCGCTGCGATCCGCGTCATCGTAGAGGTCGAGGCGGCTGCCATCGGGCCAGAAATGCCGCGCCAGCAGCGGTTGGCGGATAAGGGTCAGGTGGTCGTCGAGCCGCTCGCCACATATCTCGAACAGCGCGTCAAAGACGTGGCGCATGGTCAGAACCGTCGGCCCCGCCGCGACCGGCCCCGCATCCGAGGGCAGCGCGCGCATCTTGCCGCCCAAATGGGCGTGGCGCTCGATCACGGTGACGGCCAGCCCGGCATGGGCCAGCCGCGCCGCCGTGGCCAGCCCGCCCACGCCCGCGCCCACGATCACGGTGTGATCGGCGCGGGGCGGGGGGGAGGCGGCGAATGTCATGGGAGGATTGTTGACTCGCGCGCGCAAACTGTCCAGTATGATTTACATATGTAGTGTCATTTATAAATGACAGTGGCGACGCGGGAGGCCCCACATGCCCATTTCAGACCGGATCGAGGCCGCCATTGGCGCGGCGCTGTGCCATGCCTCGGGCGCGCGCGCGCCGCGCCGCCTGTCGGGCGCGCTCACCCATGCCGTGACGCCCGGCGGCGCGCGGATACGGCCCACGATCCTGTTATCGGTGGCGCGCGCCTGTGGCGAGGATCGCCCGGCGCTCTCGGACGCCGCCGCCGCCGCGCTGGAACTCATTCACTGTGCGAGCCTCGTGCATGACGATCTGCCCTGTTTCGACGATGCCGATCTGCGGCGGGGCAAGCCCTCGGTGCATCGCGCCTATTCCGAGCCGCTGGCGGTGCTGGCCGGTGACAGCCTGATCGTGCTGGCCTTTGACGTGCTGAGCCGCGCGGGGGCGGAGGATCCGGGGCGGGCGCTGGCCCTTGTGGGGGTGTTGTCGCGGCAGACCGGGATGCCGCATGGCATTTGCGCGGGGCAGGGCTGGGAGAGCGAGGCGGCGATTGACCTCGCGGCCTATCACCGGGCCAAGACCGGCGCGCTCTTTATCGCCGCCACGCAGATGGGGGCCATCGCCGCCGGACAGGAGCCGGAGCCGTGGCACGATCTGGGCGCGCTGATCGGCGAGGCGTTCCAGGTGGCCGACGATCTGCGCGATGCGCTGCTCGACGAGGCGAGCCTGGGCAAGCCGGTGGGGCAGGACGATCTGCACGGGCGGCCCAATGCGGTGGCAGAGCTGGGTGTTTCGGGGGCGGTGGCGCGGCTGAACGATATCCTGGCCGGGGCCATCGCGTCGATCCCGTCCTGCCCCGGCGAGGCCGCGCTCGCGGCGATGGTGCGCGCGCAGGCCGAGCAGATCATGCCCAAGCTGCCCGCCCGCGCGGCGACGGCCTGACCGGCGTGGCGATGCCGGAGGCAGTGCCGGCCCCGCGCCGCCCGCGCGCGGGGATGGTCGCGCGGCTGCTGGCCAATCCGCGATTTCAGAGCCTTGCGGCGCGCGTGCCGGTCATCCGCAGCATTGCCCGGCGCGATGGGGCGGTGCTGTTCGATCTGGTGCAGGGATTCGTGCAATCGCAGGTGTTGTTCGCGCTGGTGGAGCTGGGCGTGTTGCGGCGGCTCTATCATCAGGGCGCGCAAGAGGCCGGGGCGCTGGCGCGCACCTGCGATGTGCCGCCCGACCGCATGGCCTATCTGGTGCAGGCGGGTGCGGCGCTGGGGCTGCTCAGGCGCCGCCGTGACGGGCGATTCGTGCTGGCGCGGCGCGGTGCGGCGCTGCTGGGGGTGCCGGGGCTGGAGGCGATGATCCGCCATCACCGCGCGTTTTACGCCGATATGGCCGATCCGGTGGCGCTCCTGCGGGGTGAGGGCGAGACCGAGTTGGCGCGGTTCTGGCCTTATGTTTTCGGGGCTGGCAGCGGCATCGCGCCGGAGGTGGCAGAGCGTTATTCCGACCTCATGGCGCAATCCCAAGGGTTGGTGGCCGAGGATGTGTTGCGCATGGTGCCCTTGCGCGGGCTGCGCTGCCTGATGGATGTGGGCGGCGGCTCTGGCGCGTTCATCGCGGCTGTGGCGCGGCGCTACCGGGGCATGGGCCTGCGGCTTTACGATCTGCCCGAGGTGCGCCCCGAGGCCGCGCGGCGGCTGGGCGCGGCGGGGCTGTCGGGGCGGGTCGAGATGCTGGCGGGGTCTTTTCGCGAGGAGGCGCTGCCGGGTGGGGCCGATGCGATCTCGCTCATCCGGGTGCTTTATGACCACGAGGATGACACGGTGCGCGACCTGCTGGCCAAGTGCCACGCGGCGCTGCCGCCGGGCGGGCGGCTGATCGTGGCCGAGCCGATGGCGGGCGGGGCACGGCCCGAGCGCGCGGGCGACGTGTATTTCGCCTTCTACACGATGGCGATGGGCACGGGCCGCGTGCGGTCGGCGGCGCGTATCGCGCAGATGTGCCGCGAGGCGGGATTCGCGCAGGTGAGCATCCCGCGCGCGCCACGCCCCTATATCACCGGCGCACTAAGCTGTGTGAAGCCCGGTTGACAACTTTTACGCGGAAAAGTGTCACGCAAACTTGACACATGTAATTGTCCGGTTACACTGACATCAATCGCTCGCATCACGGCACCCGAATCTATCGGGACGCGGATCGGGCAAGCTGGGAGGCGATCATGGAAACCCGCGCTGTCTTTTTGAACGGTCCCGAGGACCTTCATCTTGGCAGGCTTGCGCTCAAGACGCCGGGGGCGGGGGATATCGTCGTGGAGATCGCGCATTCGGGGATTTCCACCGGCACGGAGAAGCTTTTCTGGACTGGCACGATGCCGCCCTTTCCGGGCATGGGCTATCCGCTGGTGCCCGGCTATGAGGCCGCGGGCGAGGTGGTCGAGGCAGACCCGGCCACCGGCTATCGCCCCGGCGATCATGTTTTCGTGCCGGGGGCGAATTGTTTTGAGGGGGCGCATGGCCTCTTTGGTGGCGCGGCGGCACGGCTGGTGAGCCCTGCCGAGCGCGTGACGCGGATTGATCCCGCGATGGAGGCCGAGGGCGCGCTTTTGGCGCTCGCCGCCACCGCGCGGCACACGATGGCGGGGCTCGACAAGTCCATGCCCGATCTTATCGTCGGTCACGGCGTTCTCGGTCGGCTTCTCGCGCGGCTGGCGATTGCGGCGGGCGCGCCCGCGCCGGTCGTGTGGGAGGTCGAACCCGGTCGGCGCAGCGGGGCCGAGGGCTATCAGGTGATCGCCCCCGAGGACGACCCGCGCCGCGATTATCGCGCAATCTACGATGCCTCGGGCAATGCCGCGATCCTTGACGATCTGATCGGGCGGCTGGCCAAGGGCGGCGAGATCGTGCTGGCGGGATTTTATCCTGCCGGTCTGAGCTTTGCCTTTCCGCCCGCCTTCATGCGCGAGGCGCGGCTGCGGGTGGCGGCAGAATGGACACGAGGGGATCTGGTCGCGGTGCGCGACCTGATCGAGACCGGCGCGCTGTCGCTGGGCGGTCTCATCACCCATCAGGCGCGGGCCGAAGATGCGCCCCAAGCCTATCGCACGGCCTTCGGTGATCCCGACTGTCTCAAGATGATTCTCAACTGGAAGGACGCCGCATGAAAGACGACGTGCCCAATCTCAAGGCATTCGACAAGCGGCTGCGCGACGAGGCGGCCCAGGAGCCGACCCTTGAAGTGCCGCAGGCCCCGCCCACCAAGAAGACGCAGATCATCGCGATCTACGGCAAGGGCGGGATCGGGAAATCCTTCACGCTGGCCAATCTCAGCCACATGATGGCCGAACAGGGCAAGCGCGTGCTGCTCATCGGCTGCGATCCGAAATCGGATACCACCTCGCTGCTATTTGGCGGCAAGGCGTGCCCCACGATCATCGAGACCTCGACGAAAAAGAACCTCGCCGGAGAGCCGGTGAAGATCGGCGACGTGTGTTTCAAGCGCGGCGGTGTTTTCGCGATGGAGCTTGGCGGGCCGGAAGTGGGCCGGGGCTGTGGCGGGCGCGGGATCATCCACGGGTTCGAACTCCTGGAAAAGCTGGGCTTTCACGACTGGGATTTCGATTACGTCTTGCTGGATTTCCTCGGCGACGTGGTTTGCGGGGGCTTTGGCCTGCCGATTGCGCGGGACATGGCGCAGAAGGTCATCCTGGTGGCCTCGAACGATCTGCAATCGCTTTACGTGGCCAACAATGTCTGCTCGGCGGTGGAATATTTCCGCAAGATGGGCGGCAATGTTGGTGTCGCGGGTCTTGTGATCAACAAGGACGACCATTCCGGCGAGGCGCAGGCCTTCGCCAAGGCGGTGGACATCCCGGTTCTGGCCGCGATCCCGCAGGATGACGACCTGCGCAAGAAATCCGCCAATTACCAGATCGTCGGCACCATGCAGAGCCAGTGGGGCGATCTCTTTGCCGGGCTGGCCGAAGCGGTCGGCGTGGCCCCGCCGGTCCGCCCGAACCCGCTCGATCAGGATGGGCTTCTGGCGCTTTTCGACAGCAAGGATACGGGCGGCGATATCGTTCTGGAGCCTGCGACCGATGCCGATATGCGCGGCAAGCATTCCGCGCCCAAGGCCTCGCTGGAGGTGATCTATGACGAGGCATGAGGATGGCGGCGACGGTGGAGGGGGGCTTTCCGCCCCCCGCGCCCCTGCGGAGCGCCCCCCCGAGGATATTTCGGCCAAGGTGAATGAGGGCGATGGCGCGGGCTGTCACGCCAAGGATGAGATGACCGAGGCCGCGCGCAAGGCGGGGCAATCGGACCTGCTTGACCGCTATGCCGCCGATTACCCCAAGGGCCCGCATGACAAGCCGCAAAGCATGTGCCCGGCGTTCGGCTCGCTGCGGGTGGGGCTGCGGATGAAGCGCGTGGCGACGGTGCTGAGCGGGTCTGCCTGCTGTGTTTATGGCCTGACATTCGTGTCGCATTTCTACGGGGCGCGGCGCTCGGTTGGCTATGTGCCGTTCAATTCCGAGAGCCTCGTGACCGGCAAGTTGTTCGAGGATATCCGCGAGAGCGTGCACGAGATGGCCGATCCCGAGCGTTATGACGCGGTGGTGGTGACCAACCTCTGCGTGCCCACGGCAAGCGGTGTGCCGTTGCGGCTGTTGCCCAAGGAAATCAACGGGGTGCGGATCGTGGGCATCGACGTGCCCGGATTCGGTGTGCCGACCCATGCCGAGGCCAAGGATGTGCTGGCCGGCGCGATGCTGAATTATGCGCGCAAGGAGGTCGAGGCGGGGCCGGTGGCGGCACCCGAGGGTGGCGTGTCGGACAGGCCCACGGTGACGCTCTTGGGCGAGATGTTTCCGGCAGACCCGATGATGATCGGGGCGATGCTGGCGCCCATGGGGCTGGCCGTCGGGCCGGTGGTGCCATGCCGCGAATGGCGCGAGCTTTATGCCGCGCTCGATTGCGGGGCGGTGGCGGCGATCCATCCGTTCTACACGGCGGCAGTGCGTGAATTCGAGGCCGCCGGGCGGCCCATCGTGGGCTCTGCACCGGTGGGGCATGACGGCACGGCGGCGTGGCTGGCCGGGATTGGCGAGGCGTTCGGGTTGGCGGCTGACAAGGTGGCGGCGGCGCAGAACGCGTTTTTGCCCGCGATCAAGGCGGCGCTGGCCAAGGCCCCCGTGAAGGGCACGATCACGCTTTCGGGCTATGAGGGCAGCGAGTTGCTGGTGGCGCGGCTGCTGATCGAGAGCGGGGCGCATATCCCATACGTGGGAACGGCTTGCGCGAAATCACCGTGGTCGGCGGCGGATGCCGAATGGCTGGCCGCGAAGGGCGTGAAGGTAAAATTCCGCGCCTCGCTGGAGGATGATTGCGCCGCGATGGAAGCGGTGCAGCCCGACCTCGCCATCGGCACGACGCCGGTGGTGCAAAAGGCCAAGGAGCGCGGCATCCCGGCGCTTTACTTCACCAACCTCATTTCGGCGCGGCCCCTGATGGGACCGGCTGGCGCGGGAAGCCTTGCCGAGGTGGTCAATGCCGCCATGGGAAACAAGGCGCGCATGGGCAAGATGCGAGAATTTTTCGAGGGTGTGGGCACCGGCGATACGGCGGGTGTGTGGGAGGCCGATCCGAATATCCGCGAGGACTTCCGCGCGACGAACCTCAAGAAGATCGAGAAAAAGGCGCGCGCCGCCAAAGCGCAGGAGATGATCTGATGCTGATCCAGGATCATGATCGCGCGGGCGGCTATTGGGGGGCGGTCTATGCCTTCTGCGCCGTCAAGGGATTGCAGGTGGTGATCGACGGCCCCGTGGGCTGCGAGAACCTGCCGGTGACCTCCGTCTTGCATTACACCGACGCGCTGCCCCCGCATGAGTTGCCCATCGTGGTGACGGGGCTGGGCGAGGGCGAGATGGGCGCGGGCACGGAAGAGGCGATGAAACGCGCCTGGGGCACGCTCGATCCGGCGCTGCCCGCCGTGGTTGTCACCGGCTCGATCGCTGAGATGATCGGCGGGGGTGTGACGCCTCAGGGCACCAATATTCAGCGGTTCCTGCCGCGCACCATCGACGAGGATCAATGGCAGTCCGCTGACCGGGCGATGACCTGGATTTTCACCGAGTTCGCCATGACCAAGGGCCGGATGCCGCCCGAGAAGAAGCGCGAAGAGGGCTGCGCGCCCCGCGTCAATATCCTCGGGCCGATGTATGGCACGTTCAACATGCCGTCCGATCTCGCCGAAATCCGGCGTCTGGTCGAGGGGATCGGGGCCGAGGTCAACATGGTGATGCCGATGGGCGCGCATCTCGCGGAGATGCGCAATCTGGTCAACGCGGACGCCAATATCGTGATGTATCGTGAGTTTGGCCGTGGTTTGGCCGAGGTTCTGGGCAAGCCCTATCTGCAAGCGCCGATCGGTGTCGAGTCGACGACGTTGTTTTTGCAAAAGCTTGGCGAGATGCTGGGGCTTGACCCGGAACCGTTCATCGCGCGCGAAAAGCATTCCACGCTGAAACCGGTCTGGGATCTGTGGCGCTCGGTCACGCAGGATTTCTTTGCCACGGCGAATTTCGGCATTGTCGCGAACGAGACCTATACGCGCGGCATCCGCGCCTATCTCGAGGGTGATCTGGGGCTGCCTTGCGCCTTTGCCATCCCGCGTCTTGCGGGCAAGAAGACCAATAACGACGAGGTGCGCGCCCTGATCCACGGCAAGCGCCCGCTGATCCTGATGGGGTCGATCAACGAAAAGATGTATCTGGCCGAGATGAGCGCGGGCCATGGGCCGCGCCCGGCCTTCATCCCCGCAGGATTTCCCGGTGCCGCGATCCGGCGCGCCACGGGCACGCCGATGATGGGCTATGCGGGGGCGACGTATCTATTGCAGGAAGTGTGCAACGGGCTTTTCGATGCGCTGTTCCATATCCTGCCGCTGGGATCGGAGATGGATGCAGGCCCGGCCACGCCCACGCCCTTGCGCCGCGATCTGCCATGGGATGTGGAGGCGAGCGCCGCGCTGGCGCGGATCGTCGAGAGCCATCCCGTGCTGACCCGGATATCGGCGGCCAAGACGCTGCGCGACAGCGCCGAGGAAGCAGCCCTTAACCATGGCGAAGGGCGCGTGACGCTTGCCGCCCTTCACCGCGTGACCCCGAACATACCGTCCGAAAGGGAGGAACTGACCGATGACTGACATGACATCCAGCGCCCCGGTGCGCCGCCGCGCGCCCCGCCGCAGCAGCGCCGAATACCGGGTGTATTTCTTCTGCATCTTCTTTTTCGCGATCCCCTTCGCCGCCGTGCGTTGGGTGCGTGACGTGATCCGTCAGCGCACGCTCAACCTCAACGGGCCGCTGGCGCGCGCCTGGCTTGAGGCGGACCGGATCACGCCGATGATTTTCTCGGTCTGAGGCCCATGGCCCCTGACCGAAATCCGAGACTGCACGCCCGAAAGGGCGGACAGACCCTGAAGGGCCATCCGGCCCCGAGGGACCCGGCCGCGGGGTGCCGCGGCGTCAGCATAACATTCCGGAGGAAAGTTCATGGCTGATAAATCCGACCTGTCGTTCACAGGTCTCACAGACGAGCAGGCCCAGGAACTGCATTCAGTGTATATGAGCGGCCTCTGGCTGTTCTCGCTGGTTGCAGTGGTCGCGCATATCGCGACCTTCATCTGGTTCCCGTGGTTCTGAGGAAAGGGGTAGAAAATGGCTAAGTTTTACAAAATATGGCTGATCTTCGACCCCCGCCGCGTTTTCGTGGCGCAGGGCGTGTTCCTGTTCTTGCTGGCGGTGATGATTCACCTCGTGCTTCTGAGCACCGACGGTTTCAACTGGTTTGAAATCGCGGCCCAGAAATACGGGCGCTGATCGCGCTGTTACCAGAGAAAAGCGCCGCGGGCGGGTTTCTTGCCCGCGGCAAACCACACCAGTCAACAGTCAGGCCCGAGGGGCGCATATGCATGTGCCGGGGCCGCGCAACGCGGAGGCAGAGACATGGCTTTGCTCAGTTTCGAACGCAAATACCGGGTCCGGGGGGGGACGCTCGTCGGCGGTGATCTGTTCGACTTCTGGGTCGGGCCTTTCTACGTCGGCTTTTTCGGGGTGACGACGGCGTTTTTCGCCGTGCTCGGCACCATTCTGATTTTCTGGGGGGCCTCGCAACAGGGCACCTTCAACCCGTGGCTTATCAATATCGCGCCGCCCGACCTGAGCTATGGCCTCGGGCTGGCACCGCTGCTGGAGGGCGGGCTTTGGCAGGTTATCACGATCTGCGCGACCGGCGCTTTCATAAGCTGGGCGCTGCGCGAGGTGGAAATCTGCCGCAAGCTGGGGATGGGCTATCATGTGCCCTTTGCCTTCAGCTTTGCGATTTTGGCCTATGTCACGCTGGTGATCTTTCGCCCGCTCCTGATGGGGGCCTGGGGGCATGGCTTTCCTTACGGCATTTTCAGCCATCTCGATTGGGTGAGCAACACCGGCTATGCCTATCTGCATTTCCATTACAACCCGGCGCATATGCTGGCGGTGACGCTGTTTTTCACCACCACGCTGGCGCTGGCGCTGCATGGCGGGCTGATCCTGTCGGCGGCCAATCCCGAAAAGGGCGAGGAAATGAAGACGCCCGATCACGAGGATACGTTTTTCCGCGATTTCATCGGCTATTCGGTGGGCACGCTGGGGATTCACCGGCTGGGCTTTCTGCTCGCCATCAACGCGGTGTTCTGGTCGGCGGTATGCATCATCATTTCCGGCCCGGTCTGGACCAAGGGCTGGCCCGAATGGTGGAACTGGTGGCTTGATCTGCCGATCTGGCCCTCTCAGGTGGGGATGTGATCCATGATTGAATATCAAAATATCTTTACGCAGGTGCAGGTGCAGGGCAGGCCCGAGATGGGCATGGACGACACCGGCGGGCGCCTGTTGGCCGAACGCGCGGGCACGCCGTTCTTTTCCAAGCTGGCCGGCTGGATGGGCAATGCCCAGATCGGGCCGATCAACCTCGGGATGCTGGGGGTGGTGAGTCTTGCCAGCGGGCTGATGTGGTTCTTTGTCGTGGGGCTGAACATGCTGGCGCAGGTCGGCTGGTCGATCCCCGAGTTTCTGCGACAGCTTTTCTGGCTGGCGCTGGAGCCGCCGGGGCCGGAGCATGGGTTGTCGATGCCGCCGTTGAATGACGGAGGGTGGTATATCATCTCGTCCTTCTTCCTCTTGGTAGCGGTGATGGCCTGGTGGGCGCGCAGCTATCAACTGGCGGCAAGCCACAAGATGGGCAAGCATGTGTTCTGGGCGTTCGGCTCGGCCATTTGGCTCTTTCTGGTGCTGGGCCTCTTCCGGCCCGTGCTGATGGGGTCGTGGTCGGAGGCGGTGCCTTATGGGATCTTCCCGCATCTGGACTGGACCACGGCGTTTTCGATCCGCTACGGCAACCTCTACTACAACCCGTTCCACGCGCTCTCTATCGTGTTCCTCTATGGCTCGGTGCTTTTGTTCGCGATGCACGGGGCGACCATTCTGGCCGTCACCCGCTATGGCGGCGACCGGGAGCTGGAGCAGATCGTCGATCGTGGCACGGCAAGCGAGCGCGCCGCCCTCTTCTGGCGCTGGACCATGGGATTTAATGCCACGATGGAGGGTATCCACCGCTGGGCGTGGTGGTTCGCGGTGCTGACCCCGATCACGGGGGGCATCGGTATCCTGCTAACCGGCACCGTGGTGGATAACTGGTTCATCTGGGCACAGGAGCACAATTTCGCGCCCATGTATGACGGCTCTTACGGCTACGAGGCTTACGGCTCCTACGAAGCCTTTATCGGACAGGGGGAATAAGCCATGTTTCCGAAATGGTTTGACAAATGGAACCGCGAGAACCCGCGTGACATCTACGGCCCCGCCATCGCCATCGGCGTGGTGGGGGGGGCGGTGTTCGCCGCCACGATGCTGGTGGCTTTCGGTCAGCCCTATGCCACCGACAGCCTGCAAACCGGCCCGCGCGGCACCGGCATGTCGCGCCCCGAGTTCAAGGCCGATCTGGCGCGGCCCGATCCCGGCATCGAGGGGTTTCTTGCCAGCACCTCGGCCCCCGTGGTGCCGCAGGGCGGCGAAGAGACCGCCGGGGCGGCACGCGAGAATGTGCCGCCGGGGCTGGAGGATCTGACGGTCGAGAATTACGACCGACTGCTGGCGGCGATGCGCGAATGGACGGGGATACCCGATCTGTTCAACGACATGGCAAGCTATCAGACCAGCGTCGGCTATGTCATGATCGGCATGACCCAGAACCTCAACGAAAACTGGGATGGGCATGTCAACGCCAACAAGCAGGTGGGCGTCACCTGCTATACCTGTCACCAGGGCAAGCCGGTGCCGAGCGGTATCTGGTTTGATCCGGGGCAGGTGTCCGAGACGATGGCCGGATGGGGGGCCGTGCAGAACCGGGCCACCCCCGTCAGCCAATACACTTCGCTGCCGTCAAGCGCGCTCATGGCCTATCTTGTCGAGGGTGAGCCGGTGAACGTCCACAGTCTTGAAAGCCGCGTTGCGGGTGTTCCGGGCAAGGACGATTACGCGTCGATCCAGAAGGCCGAGCAGACCTATTCGCTGATGAACTATTTTGCGAACTCGCTGGGTGTGAATTGTGTGCTCTGCCACAACAGCCGCGCGTTTTACGATCCTGCCCAGGTCACTCCGCAATGGGGCACGGCCTTGCTGGGGCGGCAGATGGTGAACGAGTTGAACAACACCTATATCATGCCCGCCGGTGCGCTCTTGCCGGAAACGCGGCTTGGACCGAACGGTGATGTGCCCAAGGCCGGCTGCACGACCTGCCACAAGGGCTATCAACAGCCCCTGCAAGGCACCAATGTGATCGGTGACTGGCCGGAACTGGCGACCACCGGCGCACCCGATTACGGCAACTGACCAAGACGCAGGGGCGCGCGTGCGTGACGCGCCCCTGCTCCCCTTCTCGCCGCCCTCGCGCGGGTGGCGCTGCGCCACCTGAGAGGAGGCCCCGAGATGACCCATCCCAGACCAGACACCCCCGTTCTTGACCGCGTGGCAGGCCCTTCGGATTTGCGCCGATTGTCGGATAGTGACTTGCGCGCGCTTGCCGATGAGCTGCGCGCCGAGGTGATTTCCGTGGTCTCGGAGACTGGCGGGCATCTGGGATCGTCGCTTGGGGTGGTGGAGCTGAGCGTGGCGCTGCACGCGGTGTTCAACACGCCGATGGACAAGCTCATCTGGGACGTGTCGCACCAATGCTATCCGCACAAGATCCTCACCGGGCGGCGCGACCGGATGCGCACCCTGCGCCAGAAGGACGGGTTGTCGGGTTTCACCAAGCGCAGCGAATCGGCCTATGACCCGTTCGGCGCGGCGCATAGCTCGACCTCGATTAGCGCCGCGCTTGGCTTTACCGTGGCGCGCGACATGGGGCAGGCCACGGGCGACGCCATTGCCGTGATCGGCGACGGGGCGATCAGTGCGGGCATGGCCTATGAGGCGCTGAACAACGCCGGTGCCGAGGGGCGGCGGCTGTTCGTCATTCTCAACGATAACGAGATGAGCATCGCGCCGCCGGTGGGGGCGATGTCGTCCTATCTCAGCCGGATGTATGCCAGCGAGCCGCTGGCGCGCATGTCCTCTCTGGCCGAAGGGTTCGAGGCGGCGCTGCCCGCGCCACTGCGCGAGAGCGCCAAGCGCGCGCGGCAATTGGTGACGGGTCTGACCGGGTCGGGGACGCTCTTCGAGGAATTGGGATTTCAATATGTCGGGCCCATCGACGGGCATGACATGGGCCAGCTTCTGCCGGTGCTGCGCGCGGCGCGGGCGCGGGCGACGGGGCCGGTGCTCATTCATGTCTGCACCGTGAAGGGCAAGGGCTATGCCCCCGCCGAGGGGGCGGCGGACCGGGGCCATGGCGTGTCGAAATTCGACCCCGCCACCGGGGCGCAGGCGAAATCCGCGCCTGCCGCGCCGTCCTATACCGGCGTCTTCGGCAACGCACTGGCCGACGAGGCCGCGCGGGACGAGCGCATCGTCGCGGTGACGGCAGCGATGCCCGATGGCACCGGCGTGGGCAAGATGGCGGACCGCTTTCCGTCCCGTGTCTTTGACGTGGGCATTGCCGAGCAGCATGGCGTGACCTTTGCGGCGGGGATGGCGGCAAGCGGGCTGAAGCCGTTTTGTGCGATCTACTCGACCTTCCTGCAACGCGCTTATGACCAGGTGGTGCATGACGTGGCCTTGCAACGCCTGCCGGTGCGTTTCGCCATTGATCGGGCGGGGCTGGTGGGCGCGGATGGCGCGACCCATGCCGGGGCGTTCGACATCGGATATCTTGGCAACCTGCCAGGTATGACGGTGATGGCCGCCTCGGACGAGGCGGAATTGGTTCACATGGTCGCCACGGCGGCGGCGCATGATGAGGGGCCGATTGCCTTTCGCTATCCGCGAGGGGCGGGGACCGGCGTGGCGCTGCCCGAGCGGGGGCAGGTGCTGGAGATTGGGCGGGGCCGCGTGATCGAGGAGGGGTCCGATGTGGCGATCCTGTCGTTCGGCGCGCATCTCTTTGAGTGTCAGGTGGCCGCCGACATGGTGGCTGACGAGGGCATTTCGGTGACGCTGGCCGATGCACGCTTTGCCAAGCCGCTTGATACCGACCTGCTGATGCAGTTGGTGCGCCATCACCGCGCGATCATCACGGTCGAGCAGGGGGCCGAGGGCGGTTTCGGCTCCCTCGTGCTGCACGAGCTGGCGCGGCGCGGGGCGTTTGACCGGGGGCTGGTGATCCGCAATATATGCCTGCCCGACCGGTTCATCGAGCAGGCAAGCCCTGCCGAGATGTATTCGGACGCCGGCATGACGGCGGGCGATATCGCCGCAAGCCTGCGGGAGGTGATGCAGGTGCGGCGCGGCGACGTGGTGCCGCTCAGCGTGGCGCGGTAGGCGCCGCGCCGGTTTTCATGGATGAGAAGCGATGTGGCGGGAGGTCCTCGGGTCAAGCCCGAGGATGACGGCGTGTGTGGGGTGGGAGGTCCTCGGGTCAGGCCCGAGGACGACGGAGGACTACGCCACCGCGTGGGCCAGCGCGCATTGCCGCCAGAGCGAGCCGAGCGCCTCGACCAGCCGGTCGATATCGGCCTCGCTGTGCAGCGGCCCCGGCGTGAAGCGCAGCCGCTCGGTGCCCTTGGGCACGGTGGGATAGTTGATCGGCTGCACGTAGATGCCAAAGTCGCGCATCAGGATATCGGAGATCATGCGGCATTTGACCGGATCCTTGATCATCACCGGGATGATATGGCTCGGGTTCGGCAGATGCGGGATGCCTGCCGCATCAAGCCGGGCGCGCAGATAGGCCACGCGCGCGCGCTGCAACTGCCGCTCGCTATCCGACTGCTTGAGGTGGCGCATGCTTGCAGTAGCGGCGGCGGCGACGGCGGGGGGCAGGGCGGTGGTGAAGATGAAGCCCGACGCAAAGCTGCGGATGAAATCACAAAGCGCGTGCGAGCCCGCGATATAGCCGCCCATGCAGCCATAGGCCTTGCCCAGCGTGCCCTCGATCAGGGTGATGCGGTGAGCCAGCCCGCGTTCCTCTGACACGCCGCCGCCGCGCGGACCATAGAGGCCCACGGCATGCACCTCGTCGAGATAGGTCATCGCGCCGTGACGCTCGGCTACCTCGACGATCTCCTCCATCGGGCAGATATCGCCATCCATGGAATAAACCGACTCAAATGCCACGATCTTGGGCGTATTGGCGGGCAGGGCGGCCAGTTTGCGGTCAAGGTCTTCGGGGTCGTTATGCTTCCAGATCACCTTTTGCGCGCGCGAATGGCGCATCCCCTCGATCATGCTGGCATGGTTGAGCGCGTCCGACAGGATCACCGCGCCCGGAAGACGGCTGCCCAGCGTCGAGAGTGCCGCCCAGTTCGAGACATAGCCGGAGGTGAAGAGAAGCGCCGCTTGCTTGCCGTGCAGATCGGCGATCTCGCGCTCCAGCACGATATGATCATGGGCGGTGCCCGAGATGTTGCGCGTGCCGCCCGCGCCGGTGCCGCAGCGGTCCACCGCGTCCTTCATCGCCGCGCGCACGCCCTCATGCTGTCCCATGCCGAGATAGTCGTTCGAGCACCAGACGGTGACCTCGTCGGGGGCCTCTGCATCGTGGTTGCGCGCGCGCGGGAAATCGCCGCAGCGGCGCTCCAACTCGGCGAAGATGCGGTAATTGCCCTCGGTTTTCAGCGCGTCAAGCTGTGATGAAAAGAGCGTGTCAAAATCCATGGGGTCCCTCCGGTCTTTTGTCCTGTTTGGGCGCGGGCATCATCCAGCGCCAGAGTTTCGCATCGGGCAATGGCAGAACCATCAGCCAGTGTTCAAGAAGCGCCAGGCCCGTGATCGCCGCCAAGAGCGCGTGGCCTGTGAGCGCGCCCGCATCCCCGGCCGCGATGGCGCGCTCGATCCAGCAGGCGAGCGCCAGGGTGAGGCCGGTCACCGCCACGGCAAACACCCAGCCGGGGCGGCGCAGGCGGAAATGGCTCGCCATGTGGCGCAGATGGGCGGGGATGAATTCCACGTTGATGCGCGGCACGCCCGCGTAAAGATTGAGCTTGGCCGAGACGCGCGCGGCATAGAGCATGGTAAAGGTCCAGAGCCCGGTGGGGTTCGCCGCGCCTGCGCCGGTGGCCCACATGAGGCCCAGCACCGCCACGAGCAGGATCTCGTGAAACGCGAGCGTGCCCCAGGCGCGCACGAACCGCTCCCATTCGGGGACATCCGCAGGGCAGGCATGGGCATTCGGGCCGGTGATGACGCCCAGAAGAAAGGCAAGCTCGATCCAGCCCCAGATCGCCAGCGCCGAGAGGAACGCGCCATAGGCCGCGCCCGCCGATCCCGCGCCAAGCGTGGTCTCATAGCCCCAGATGCCAAGTCCCATCACCGGCAGCGCGGCCACCACCACGGCGCGGCGCGCGGCCTCGCCCCGTCGCTCCATCAGGCGCACCACCACGAGGATCGCCCCGGTGGAGAACCACCAGAGAAACAGCGCCGCAAAGGCCGCGATCCAGGGGCTGTGCACGTCTTGTTCCTTCATCTTGCCGGAAATATCACGGGGGGTGCGGGGGGCTGGCCCCCCGCGCGTATCAGTAAGCGGGTTCCATCCGCGTGCTGGCGGGCACGGAGTGCTTTTTCGCGGGGATGGTCAGCAGGTTGAGGAAGGCCGCCGCCGCGCGGGTCTGTGCGCCGAGGCGCTTGAGCCATGCGCCAGGGCCCGTGCCCGCCCGCGCCTGTGCCAGATCGGCATTGGCCACTTGCAGCCGCTTCAGCCCACGATGCCAGCGCGGGTGCTCGATATCGAGGGTGATGGGGAAAATCTGCTTCGAGATCGCGGAGGTTTTTGTGAAGACTTCGTGCCCATACCAGTCGGGATCGACGCCAAGGGCGGCGTGAAAGGCCGGGCGCTGGTGGTCGCGCACATGCATGGTGGCGTAGACCGCGGTGAGGAAGAACTTGATCCAGAGCACATTGGTGCCCGAGGTCAGTTTCGGGTCTGATTTCATCAACAGGGCAAAGGCCTCGCCATGGCTGAACTCGTCATTGCACCACTCGCGGAACCATTTGAAGATCGGGTGGAAGCGATGTTCGGGATGCGCCTCCAGATGGCGAAAGATGGTGATGTAGCGGGCATAGCCGATCTTTTCGCTGAGGTAAGTGGCGTAATAGATGAATTTGGGCCGGAAATAGGTGTATTTCTTCTTTTGCGTCAGAAAGCCCAGATTGACCGCCACGCCAGCCTCGCGCAGCGCGTCGTTGATGAAGCCTGCGTGGCGGGCCTCGTCGCGGGCCATGAGCTGGAAAAGCTGCGTGATGTCGCGGTTGTTGCCGCGCCGCTTCATCTCCTTGTAGAGGACGCAGCCCGAGAACTCGGCGGTGCAGCTTGAGATCAGGAAGTCGATGAATTCCTTGCGCAGCCCCGGCTCCATCCCGTCCCAATCGACATGGTCCCAGTCCTCGTTCTTCTTGAAATGGCCCTTGTTGGGGTCGCTTTCCATCTGGTCAATCAGGTGGTCCCAATCCTCGCGCACCGGGGTCACGTCGATGGCGTCCATCTCGTCGAAATCGGTGGTGTAGAAGCGCGGGGTCAGAAGCGTGTTCTGCATCGCCACGTCGGTCGCGGCCTTGCTGTCGAATTTCGCCTGCTCTTCCTGGATGGCCAGCCCTTCCTCGGCGGTGGTGGCGTCGGCGGTGTGTTTCAGGGGCATGTTCATAGCGTGACCTCCTCGGAGAATGAGAATTCGCACAGTTCCATCACCTCGAAATCGCCGGTCCACCGGGTCCAGAGGCGCTCGAGCGCGCTTGCGCGGATGATGGTGGCTTGCCGCGCCTCGCGGACCACCTCGCCATAGGGGGCCATGATCTCGGCACCGTGAACCTTGACCTCGTCGCCGGGATGGATGACCGCCCCGTTGTCAAAGCGCACATGCGCGTGCAGGCTGTCGAAGCAATGGCTTACCTCGACGGTGCAGGGGGCGTGTTCCACGTCTCTGGTCAGAAGTCCCATGGCAGTCTTCCTTTCTATTGCGCGAGCAGCCGGACGAAGGCGCGGGCATTGTCCTGCCCGAAGCCCATGAGATCCGCGCCCCAGCCGGTCGAGGGGTCATGGATGGAGACGCGGCCATCGGCGCGGCCGGTGATGATGACGGGGCCGGTAAGGGCCACGCCGTGCTTGGTGCGCTCGCGGTCGAGCACGCGGCCGACACCGGCGAGAAAGCCGCCCTTTTCGGGCGACATCCGCGCGATCAGCGTGCCGTTCGCGTCAAGCACGGTGGCGGCGCCGCTCATCTCGCCCTTGAGGAACACGGTGCGCTCCAGCATCACCTCGGCCTTGGGCGGGGTCGACGTGACCGGGCGGCCCGAATAGACCGCAAGGCTCACCAACGCCAGCACCGAGAGCACCAGCCCCAGCATCGCGCGCACCATGACGCGCGGCACGAGATCGCGGTCGGGCGGTGCCTTGTAGCGGGGGGCGTAGGTGTCGGTCATGGCTCAGGCTCCTATTCGGCGGCGATGGGGGCAGGCGCGGCGCGGCGCGCGATCTGCGGGGTGGCGATCCGCGTCTCGGCGGCCTCAGCCAGCAGGGCCGCGATCTTTTCGGCCTCGGGGATGGCGCGCAGCGCAGGCTGCGTGCGGCGCATCACCCAAGGGCGCACATGCGGCCAGCATACCAGGTAGCTCAGTTGCGTGTCGCCCAGCAGGTCGAGCGCGATGGTGCCGGTGCCGCCGCGCCCGCGCCGGAAATCGGCCTTGGCAATTTGGGTGAAGGGCAGGTTGAGCGTGACGGTCAGCGCGGCACCGATGCGCATGGCGACGCGCCGGTTGGTGATGGTGTAGACGGTGGCGCGCGCCTGCACGTAGCCCACGATCAGCAGCATGGCGATGACGATCGCGCCCATGATGACGAAGGGCAGCGACAACGCCACCGCCTGCATCAGCGGCACCTGGTCGATCACGCTGACAAAGCGCCAGATCGTGAGGATCGCAAAATACCCCGCGACCCAGGGCAGGCTGAGCGAGTCCCAGCTCAGCCAGAAACCATGCGGGCGGCCCTGCCAGAGGATCTGCTCGCCCTCGGGCGGCGTCTCGGGGAGGCCGCGCACCGGCTCGCTTGCGAAATCGTCGTGGCTCATCGTCTTTCCCCCTTATCCCAGTTGCGGCTCGAGCCGCGCCTCGGAGGCGTAAAGCGTGCCGCCGCCATAATAGGCGCTGATCTTTTCTTCCTCCAGCAGGGTCACCTGCCGGGGCGACGCATTCTGCGGCACGCCCGCGAAATGTTTGCCGAAGATCGAGCGCACCTTGACCTTGCCGCCCCAGATACGCGCGAAGGTCATCGGCACCAGCCGCTTGCCGCCGCCATGGCCCTCGTCGAGGGCGATTTCGAGATAGCGGACAAGCTGTTCCGGCTCGTCGATCCACATATCGCTGATTGTGCCGACGGTCGCGCCATCGCCTGCCACCACGGGCATCCCGCGCGGGTCGCGCCCGGCGGAGACGTGGAAGTGATCGGTGGCCGACATCGGCACGATCTTGGGATGCCCGTGGCCGTCAAGCTCGGGGATGTCGCGTCGCGGTGCCCAGGAGGCGGGGCCGACACCATCGGCCATCGCGTCACCCGTCGGCTCGAACGGGAAACCGTTGCCCGCGGCGGTCTTGCGCAGGGCGAGATCCTTGCGCTCGGGGGTCTGGCCCGAGGGCACGGTAACCTCGCCACGCCCGTGGGGCAGGCGGAATGTCTTGTCATCGGGCAGCGGGAACAGGCCCTGATTGGCCGAAGCGTTGCCGTCATCATCCTCGAGCGGGTAGCCCTCGCGCATGTTCTCGCGCTGGATATAGAAGATCAGCAGCGCGAAGAAGCCCCAGAAGAGCCAGAGCGACAGGCTCGCCAGGTCAAAATTTCCAAAGAAGGGTTCGGTCATGTCAGGCTCCTTTTGAGCGAACGGGTATCATGTGGGGAAATCGGCCAGCCCGAGGCGGCCTTGTCCCGGTGCGCCCCTGCCACCCTGCACCCCGTGGCGCACAAGCGGCCCGAGAATGACAAGCGTGACGAAAAGAAACGCGATTTCTATGTGGTAGACGGTGGAATAGCCGGTGGCGGGGGTGGCGAGCGCCTCGCCCCATGTGCCCGACAGCGCAAGGTGGTTGACAAGGTCGCGGACGCCGCCGCCGATGGCGATGGCAAGCCCCGCCGCCGTGGCCTGCGCCGCGCCCCAGGCCCCGAGCGCCAGGCCGTTGCCTGCCGTGCCGCCTGCCGCCAGCGTCATCGCGGCGGTGAGTGTCGAGACGGCGAAAAGCCCCGCGCCAAGCCCGATCAGCGCCGCGCCGCAAAAGAACAGCGTGGGTGCCTGCATCGGCGCGGCAAAGATCACCGTGGCAAAGGCGGCAAGCCCGATCAGCAGCCCGTTCCCGGCCATGCGGTAGGTGTTGGCCCCGCGCAAGAGCGCGCGGCCCGCGATGGCAAAACCCGCCAGCGCCCCCATGGCCCAGACCGCCGTCAGAACCGTGGTGGCCGAAACCGACAGGCCCAGCACCTCGCCGCCATAAGGCTCGAGCAGCACATCCTGCATGTTGAAGGCGAGCGTGCCAAGGAACACCACCGCCAGAAGCCGCCCCGCCGTGCCGCCTGCCATCAGGTCGGCCCAGGCGTCGCGGAATTGGGGGCGCGGGGCGGCGCGTTCGGCGCGGCTCATGGGCGCGAGTTTTTCCTGTTTCCAGAGCGCGATCAGGTTGAGGATGATCCCCACAAGAGCCGCGCCCTGCACCACGCGCACCAGCGTGAAGGGCGCGAAATCGCGCAAAAGCCAGCCGATCACGATGGCCGAGACGGCCATGCCCAAGAGGAACATCACGTAGAGCAGCGCCACCACGCGCGGGCGCGTCTCGTCGGTGGCGCGGTCGCTTGCCAGCGCAAGGCCCGCGGTCTGCGTCATGTGCAGGCCCAGCCCGGTCATGAGAAAGGCCATCGCCGCCAGCACCTCGCCCGCCCATGTCGGGCCGACCGCCTGTTGCCCCGAGAGCACCAGAAGGGCAAAGGGCATGACCGCAAGCCCGCCCATCTGCCAGAGCGATCCGAACCAGAGATATGGAATGCGCTTCCACCCCAGCGCGCTGCGATAGGTGTCAGAGCGAAAGCCCAGAAGCGCGCGGAAGGGCGCGATCAGCACCGGAAGCGCGATCATCGCCGCCACCACGAGCGCGGGCACGGATAATTCAACGATCATCACGCGGTTGAGCGTGCCCAGAAGCAGCACCGTGGCCATGCCGACCGAGACCTGAAAGAGCGACAGCCGCAGGAGTTGGCCCAGCGGCAGGCCCTCGCTTGCAGCATCGGCAAAGGGCAGGACGCGCGTCGTCGCCACCATCAGCCTTGCGTTGATGCGCTTCCAGGTGTGCCCGATCATGGCCGTAGCTCCATCGCCTGAGAGATGTAGAAGCCGCGCGCCACCCGGTCCAAGGGCGCAAGCTGCGCCGCGCTGCCCGCGTCGCGCAGCGCGCGCGCCAGACGGGGGGCGGAATGCGGCACCATGGTGGGCGAGCGGTCGGCGCGCGGGAAAAGCCTGCCTGCGCGCCACATCGCCATCAACAGGGCCGTGCGCGGCGCGACGGTAAAGACCATGCCGTGACGGCTGCGCGAGGCCAGTGCGTCAAGCGCAAGGGCAAGGTCCGGCTCGGCGTAATAGATCAGGCTGTCCATCGCCATGACGTAATCGAACCGCCCAAGGCTCGGATCGAGCATATCGCCCGCGTGAAAGGTCACACGGGGTTTCAGGGGATAAGTCAGCCGTTCGCGCGCGATCTCGACAAGCGCCGGAGAGATATCGCAGGCCAGCACATCGGCCCCGCGCGCCGCCAGTTCCGCGCTCATCTGCCCGGCGCCGCAGCCCGCATCGAGCACCCGCGCGCCGCGCAGGTCAGCAGGCAGGCGCGCCAGCATGGCCGCGCGCATCGTGTCGCGGCCCGCGCGCACGGTCTGGCGGATGCGCGATACAGGCGCATCCGAGGTCAGCCGCGCCCAGACCTGCGTGGCGGTGCGGTCGAAATAGGTCTCGACCCGGTCGCGTGTGGCCTCGTAGCTCATCAATCGAATCCCAGCATTTCGAAAATGTCGCGATCCTCCATCGGCGCGGGGGCAAGCCCTTCGGTGCCGTTCCAGAGCGTTTCGGCAAGGCGCACATATTCCTTGCGGCACTCGATCACGTCCTCGTCGTCGGGCATCTCGAAAAGCGTCTTTTTCTTGAGCCGCGAACGGCGGATGCAATCCCTGTCGGGCATGTGCGAGATCCGGTTGAACCCCACCTCGCGGCAGTAGCGATCCACCTCGTCGGTATCCTTGGAGCGGTTGGCGACACAGCCCGCGAGGCGCACCTTGTAATTGGCCGATTTGGCCTGCACCGCTGCAATGATCCGGTTCATCGCGTAGATCGAATCGAAATCATTGGCGGTGACGATCATCGCCCGGTCGGCATGTTGCAGCGGCGCGGCAAAGCCGCCGCAGACCACATCGCCCAGCACGTCAAAGATCACCACATCGGTATTTTCCAGCATGTGGTGCTGTTTCAGCAGCTTCACCGTCTGCCCCACGACATAGCCGCCGCAGCCGGTGCCCGCAGGCGGCCCGCCCGCCTCGACGCATTGCACGCCGCCCCAGCCAGTCGTGACGAAATCCTCGGGGCGCAGTTCCTCGGCGTGGAAATCCACCTCCTTGAGGATGTCGATGACGGTAGGTTGTAGCTTGCCCGTCAGGGTAAAGGTGCTGTCATGCTTGGGATCACAGCCGATCTGCAACACCCGCTTGCCCATCTGGGCAAAGGCGGCTGAGATGTTCGACGAGGTGGTGGATTTGCCGATCCCGCCCTTGCCATAGACCGAGAACACCTTGGCCCCCTCGATCTTCATCGAGGCGTCCTGATGCACTTGCAGCGAGCCCTCGCCATCCTGTCCGCGCAGCACCGGCGGCGCGGCAACCGATCTGCGGGCCTCGAGCCCGGCGGCCTCGCGCATGTTGGCCCGCGCGGCGGGCGGCTGTTTGATGTCCAGTGGGCTCATGGGTGTCTCCTCCCGGTTCGGGTGGTGCGACCGTCCGTTGGGCGCGTTTCAAGGGTGCGGGGATGGGTCATTCGGCGGCCACCCCCTCCATCCGGTCCTCGAGCGCGTCGGCGGCGGCGTGAAGCGCCGCAAGCGTGGCCGCGTCGGGCTGCCAGTAGGATCGTTCGTGTGCCTCGATCAGGCGGTTGGCCATGCGCGACGAGGCCGCCGGGTTGAGCGCGGCCATGCGCGCGCGCATCTCCTCGTCAAGCACGAAGGTCTCGGACATGCGCTGATAGATCCACGGCTCCACCTGCCCGGTGGTGGCCGACCACCCCAGCGTGTTGGTGAGCGCGCTTTCGATCTGGCGCACGCCCTCGGCCCCGTGTTTCAACAGCCCCTCGTGGAATTTCGGGTTGAGCTGGCGCGAGCGTGTCTCGAGCGAGACCTGTTCGGAGAGGGTGCGCACCTTGCCGGTGCCGCGCGTCGTGTCGGAGATGTAGATCGCCGCCTCCTGCCCGCCGCGCGCGCGGCGAACGGCGCGGGAAATCCCGCCCAGCGTGTCGAAATAGTGATCGACCGTGGTCACGCCAAGCTCGACCGATTCGAGGTTCTGATAGGCGAGGTCCACATCGCGCAGCGCCTGGCCCAGAAGCGCGGTGTTCTGCACCGCCTGACCGTTCACGCCATAGGCAAAGCTCTTGCGCGCCTCGTAGGCGTCGGCCAGCTCGTCCTCATCGCCAAAGGCGGAGCTGTCGACCAGTTGGTTCACATTCGCGCCATAGGTGCCTTCGGCATTGGAAAACACCCGCAGCGCCGCTGTTTCCATGTCGCAGCCCAGGTGCTCGGCATAGGCGAGCGCATGGGCGCGGATGAAGTTCTGCGCGGGGTCTTCCTCGGCGGTGGCGGCCTTGAACGCGGCCTCGGCCAGAAGGCGGGTTTGCAGCGGAAGCAGGTCGCGGAAAATGCCCGAAAGCGTCATCAGCACGTCGATGCGCGGGCGGCCAAGCGCCTCCAGCGGGATGAGATCGGCCCCGGCAAGCCGCCCGAAACTGTCAAAGCGCGGGCGCGCGCCCAAGAGCGCCAGCGCCTGCGCAATCGGCGCGCCGTCGGATTTGATGTTGTCGGACCCCCACAGCACCAGCGCCACCGTGCGCGGCAGGCGGGCATGGGTCTCGAGCAGGCGCGCGGCCTGCGCGGCCCCCTCGCGGCAGGCATGGGCGCTGGGCATGCGGAACGGATCGAACGCGTGGATATTGCGCCCGGTGGGCAGGATGCCGGGAGAGCGGATCAGGTCGCCGCCGGGCACCGGCGGGGTAAAGCCCGCGTCGAGCGCGTGCAGCAGCGCCGGTATCTCGTGATCCTCGGCCAGAAGTTTCGCGGCGCGCGCGCGGCCTGCGGGATCGGTCTCGGCGATCAGGTCGAGATATCCGTTGCGCGCCGCCTCGGCCATCGGCTGGCCCACGATGTGCAGCCCCTCGGGGATAAGCGCCTCTTCGGTCTCGAGCAGGCTGCGCCAGAGCGTATCGGGATCGCCGCCATCGAGATCGACCGCCTGCGCCTGCTCCTTGATGAGCGCGGCAAGCTCGACCCGGTCGGGCGCGTCAGCGGGCGTGGCGCGCCAGCGGGTGAGGCTGTCGCGCAGATCGGCGAGCCCGCGATACAGCCCCGAGGCCGAGAGCGGCGGCGTGAGATGCGTCACCGTCACCGCGCCCGAGCGGCGCTTGGCAAGGCTGGCCTCGGACGGGTTGTTGGCGGCGTAGAGATAGACATTGGGCATGTCGCCGATGAGCCGGTCGGGCCAGCAGCGATTTCCCGGCCCCGATTGCTTGCCCGGCATGAATTCGAGCGCGCCATGCATCCCGAAATGCAGCAATACATCGGCGGAAAAGCTGTGGCGCAGCCAGAGGTAGAACTGGGCAAAGGCATGGGTGGGGGCAAAGCCGCGCTCGAACAAAAGGCGCATCGGGTCGCCCTCGTAGCCAAAGGCCGGTTGCAGCCCGACAAAGACATTGCCGAACTGCGCCCCGAGGATGAACACGCCGCGCCCGTCCGATTGCACGCGGCCCGGTGCCGCGCCCCATTGGCTCTCTATCTCCGAAAGCCACGGGGTGTTTGCCACCATCTCGGCGGCGGGGACATGGGCGGCGATATTGGCCTCTTGCCCGTATTGGGCGGCGTTGCCCTCCAGCACGGTGCGGCGCAGCGCCTCGACCGTCGGTGGCGGCGTGAGATCATAGCCGCGCGCGGCCATCGCGTGCAGCACGTTATGAAGCGAGCGGAACACGTCGAGATAGGCCGCCGTGCCCGCCGCGCCCGCATTGGGCGGAAAGCCGAAAAGCACGATGCCCACCCGGCGCGCGGCGCGTTCTGAGCGGCGCAGCGCCACCTGTTTTGCCACCCGGCCCGCGAGCCGCTCCACCCGCTCGGGGCAGGGGGCCATCACCTTGTCGGTGCCCACGCCCTGGCAGGCCTCGGCGCAGCCGTCGCAGCCCCCCGGCCCGTGCCGCCCGCCAAAGACGCAAGGATCGGTGGCGCCGTCGATCTCGGGCAGGGCGACGAGCATGGTGGTCTCGATCGGGCCAAGCCCCTGCGCGGCCCCCGCCCATTCGCCCAGCGTCTGGAATTCGAGCGGATGCGCGGCGATATAGGGCACGTCGAGTGATTTCAGCACCTCGACGGCGGCGGCGCTGTCGTTATAGGCGGGGCCGCCCACAAGGCTGAACCCGGTGAGCGACAACAGCGCATCGACGCGCGGGCCATCCTCGCCACGAAAGAAGCCGTCGATCGCGGGGCGGCCATCCAGCCCGCCGGCAAAGGCCGGAAGCACCCGCAGGCCCCGCGCCTCGAGCGCGCGGATGACAGCATCGTAATGCGCGGTATCGCCCGAGAGCACATAGCTGCGCATCATCAAGAGGCCCACCGTGCCGCGCGCGCCGCCGGGATGCGGCAGGGCCTTGGGATCGGTGGTGATGCGGGCAGGCAGGTCGGGGTGATAAAGCCCGGTATCGGGATAATCGAGCGGCAGCGCCGCGCCGCCCCCGCGCCAATCGGCATGGCGGCAATAGCGCCCGATGAGAAAGCGCACCATGCCCTCGATATTGTCATCCGACGCGCCAAGCCAGTATTGCATGGTCAAAAACCACGCGCGCAGATCCTGCGCCTTGCCGGGGATCAGCCGCAGGATGCGCGGCAGGCGGCGCAGCATCTTCATCTTGCGCGCGCCATCGTCGGTGCCGCTCTTGCCCGCGCCGCGCAACCGCTTCATCAGGCGCGAGAGCGCGCCATCGGGGCGCGACATATCAAGCGTGCCCATCCGCGTCAGCCGAACGATCTGCGCATCGGCGATCACCCCGATCATGGCGTCGCATCCGGCGCGCCGGGCCTGAAGCGCGGGCAGGATCGCGGCGACATGCTCTTCGAGAAACAAGAGGTTGGCGATGACCATATCGGCGCGGCCAATCGCGGCGCGTGCAGCCTCAAGCGCCTCGGGATGTGTGCCCCATTCGGCGGCGGCATGAACCTCGAGCTGAAGGCCGGGGAAATCCTGCGCCAGCCGCGGTGCCGCGCGCGCGCAAGGCCCCGCGGCATGGGCATCCAGCGTCAGGATCACCACGCGATAGGCGGGGGCGGCGGTTATGGTGCGGTCAACGAGCATAATGGGCCTTGGCCTCGTAAAGCGTGTCGATGTCGATCTCGGTCATCCCGCGTTCGGCGGCGAAGGTCTCGGTGTTGCGTTTGGCCTTGCTGCGCACGAAGAAGGGGATTTTCCTCAGTTCGCGCTCGGCGGCATCGAGCCAGATCACCTCGCCCGCCGTCATCTTGCCGGAAATATCCTCGGGGGGAGTCGCGCCCGTGGCGCGACGGGGGGCAGACGGCCCCCCTTCGTCGCGCGCGACATGCGCGGCCCCGTGATGGCTGGCACCCGCGTCGTCGTGAAACTCTGGGTCTTCGCGGAACATGTGGAGAAGGTGCTCCTCCAGCCCCATCACCAGCGGATGCACCCAGGTGTCGAAAATCACGTTGGCACCCTCGATGCCCATCTGCGGGCTATAGCGGGCGGGGAAATCCTGCACATGCACGGGCGCGGAGATGACCGCGCAGGGGATGCCGAGGCGCTTGCCGATCATCCGCTCCATCTGCGTGCCGAGGATCATCTCCGGGGCCAGCGCCTCGATCGCGGCCTCCACTTCGAGATAATCATCGGTGATCAGCGGCTCGACCCCGAAATCGCGGGCGAGCGCGCGGATCGGGCGGGCCATCTCGCGATTGTAGCAGCCAAGCCCCGCCACCTCGAAGCCGATCTCGTCGCGGGCGATGCGGGCGGCGGCGGCCACATGGGTGCCATCGCCGAAGATAAAGACGCGCTTGCCGGTCAGATAGGTGCTGTCGACGCTCGCGGCATACCACGGCTGGCGCAGGCGGCTGTCGTCGAGGCAGGGCGCGGTGCCGGTCAGGTCTGCGACCTCGGCCACGAAATCGCGGGTCGCGCCCGCGCCGATGGGCACGGTGCGAGTATAGGGCAGGCCAAGCTCGCGCTCCATCCAGCGGCAGGCGCTATCGCCCGTTTCTGGATACATCAGCACGTTGACATGCGCCGCGCCCAGAAGGGCGATGTCGGCGGGCGTGGCCCCATAGGGCGCGCAGACATTGACCGCGATGCCCATATCCGCCAGCAGCCGCGTCACCTCGGTGATGTCGTCGCGGTGGCGAAAGCCAAGGGCGGTGGGGCCGATCAGGTTGGCGGTGACATCGGGCGTCTTCTCGACCGGTTTGGCCAGCGCGCGGGTGATTTGGTAAAAGGTCTCGTCCGCGCCGAAATTCTCCTTGCGCTGGTAGCTGGGCAGTTCCAGCGCGATCACCGGGCAGGGCAGGCCCATCTGTTCGGCCATGCCGCCGGGATCGTCCTGAATGAGCTCGGCGGTGCAGGACGCGCCGACGATCATCGCCTGCGGCTTGAACCGGTCATAGGCCGACTGGCAGGCGGTCTTGAAGAGGTTGGCGGTATCCGCCCCCAGATCGCGCGCCTGGAACGTGGTATAGGTCACCGGCGGGCGGTGGTTGCGGCGCTCGATCATGGTGAAGAGAAGATCGGCATAGGTATCGCCCTGCGGGGCGTGCAGCACGTAATGCAGCCCCTTCATGGCCGTGGCCACGCGCATCGCGCCGACATGGGGCGGGCCTTCATATGTCCAGAGGGTGAGCTTCATGGCCGGCCTCCGACCCCCAAAAGGATATTTATGGCAAGATGAAGGGCGGTCATTCGGCGGCCTCGCGGTTCAGCAGCGCGCGGCGGTTGAGGGGCCGGGCGAAAAGCGCGGCGAGATCGCCCGCCTGTTCGTAGAAATGCACCGGGGTGAAGACCAGTTCGATCGCCCATTTGGTGGTGAGCCCTTCGGCCTCGAGCGGGTTTGCGAGGCCAAGGCCGCAAACGGTGAGGTCGGGGCGGGCGGCGCGGCAGCGGTCAAGCTGGCGCTCGACATGCTGGCCCTCGGCGAGGGTGGGGCCGTCTTCGAGCTGCGTGAGATCGGGGCCGACCAGCGCTTTGTGGATATAGGGCGCGCCCACCTCGATGGCGGTCATGCCGCATTCGCGGGTGAGAAAGCGCGCGAGCGGGATTTCCATCTGGCTGTCGGGGAAGAAAAACACCGAGCGGTCCTTGAGCGGGGCGCTGGCGCGGGCGATGGCCTGTCTTGCGCGCGCACGGGGCGCGGCGGTGACGGCGTCAAAGGTCTCGGGCGAGACGCCGAAGTCCTGCGCGATGGCCCAGAGCCAGGCGGTGGTGCCCTCTTCCCCAAAGGGAAAGGGGGCGGCGATATGCTGTGCGCCGCGCCGGGTGAGCGCGCCGTGGGTCGCGCCGAGAAAGGGCTGGGTGAGCGCGAAGCGCGTGTTGGGGCCGATGGCCAGCGTGTCGCCCGCGTGGCGCGTGGGCAGCACATGCACCGGGCCGATGCCCATCTGCGCCAGCAGGCCAAGCGCCTGATCCTCGACCACATCGGGGAGCGCGCCGACCATGACCAGCGCGCGGGCGTCGGTTTCGGGCAGGTCCGGCACCATGGCGGCAAGGCAGGCATCCTCGCCCTCGGTGAAGGTGGTCTCGATGCCCGACCCGGAATAGCTCAGCACGCGCACCGAAGGCCCGTGGCGCGCCGAGAGCCGCTCGGAGGCGCGCGCGAGATCGAGCTTTATCACCTCCGACGGGCAGGAGCCGACAAGGAACAGCCGCCGGATATCGGGGCGGCGCGCCAGCAGGCGGGCCACTTCGCGCTCCAGCTCTTCCTGTGCGTCGGCGAGGCCCGCGAGATCGGTTTCCTCGAGAATCGCTGTGCCGAATCGCGGCTCGGCAAAGATCATCACGCCCGCCGCCGATTGCAGCAGATGCGCGCAGGTGCGCGAGCCGACGACGAGAAAGAACGCATCCGGCATCTTGCGGTGCAGCCAGATGATTCCCGTCAGCCCGCAGAACACCTCGTGCTGGCCGCGTTCGCGCAGCACCGGCGCGTCAAGGCAGCCGGTGGCGGGGAGGGGGGCCGCGCTCATGCCGTCACCCCCGCCTGAAGCCGGGCCGCGCGCAGCTTGAGCAGGAATTGCCCGGCATTGACGACATAGGCGGTATAGGCGGCCAGCGCGATGCCCATCTCCTGCGCCGGGGCGAGGGCACCGCTCAGCAGCGCCCAGACATAGGCGCTGTGCAGCGCGATCACGGCAAAGCTGAACACGTCCTCCCAGAAGAAGGCAGGCGCGAACAGGTATTGGCCGAACACGACCTTTTCCCAGATCGCGCCGGTGACCATGATGAGGTAGAGAAAGCCGGTCTTGACGAGGATCGACAGCGTCGCCGCGTCGTAGCCCGCGCCGGTCAGCAGAAAGCGGATCACGAGGGCGAGCGAGACCAGGAATACGAGGAATTGCGCCGGCGCGAGCAGCCCCTGAACCAGCGTCCAGCGGGTGGCGTCACGGCGCGCGCGCTGCTCTGCGGTATAGAGCGCCGTTTGGTGCGATTTGCGGGCCGTGCCACGCGTCATTTCCCGCCCTCTCGTTTCGGGGTGCATTGCAGGAATGCTAGGGGGCAGGGGGGTAAACTGTCAACTATAATTTACACATTGCCGATTTGAATTCTGTCTCTGTTTCCTGACAATCTCGGGGTCGTGATGATCGCCATTCTAAGGCAGGCATCCGTGATTCCCCTTGTTTTCAAGTGCTCCAGGGGTGGCGATGATTTCGTATTCCATCATCAAACCAGCGTCTTGGAGGAAGAGTTCCCAAGAATATGTCAGTTTGTATTGACAGCTTGATGTTGGAAGCGCACAGTTTAACTACCCGAGCACACCGGGCATTCTCCCGGCAGCCGGCGCAAAGACCGGTTTCTGATCGAACCAATACCTGCTTTGACGGGAGGGTGTCATGAAGCGCCAGTCAACCTCGGATCAGTCGTCCCCAGGCCAATCAGTGGGCCAATCAACGGGCCAGCCCGAGTCGGACCCGCCGATGCAGGGTAGCGGAGAGATGATGGGGGACGCGCCGCGCGGTGCCGCGATCCGGTTTCTGGTGGAATCGGCGTTGCGCAAGGTCGCCTCGGATTACGGGGATCGCAGCCCCAAGGACCGCGATGCCTGGATAGACCGGCTGTGTGCGGCGCTGACATCCGATTCGGAAACCAGCCATCAAAGTGTGATCGGGGCGCTGATCGCCAATGGTGTGTCGTCGGAACAGGTTTACCAGGACTACGTGCCCGCGGCAGCGCGACGGCTGGGCGAGATGTGGATTTCGGACCGCGCGAGTTTTGTCGATGTGACGCTTGGCGCGGCGCGGCTTCAAGCGCTGTTTCGCGCGGCGGGGGACGCGAGCGGCGCAAGTATGCTGGGCCGCAGCATCCCGCTGGGGCAGGAAATCCTGATGGTGATCCCGTCCTTCGAGCAGCATTCGCTCGGGGCCTTTGTCGCGGCGGACACGTTTCGCCGTCACGGCGTCTGGGTCCGCATGGCCATCGGCATGGAGGCGGCGGAATTGGCGCAATTGCTCCGCGAGGGGCGGTTTGCGGCGGTGGGGCTGTCGCTCTCGACGCGGAAATCGGTTGAAAGCGCCGGTGAATTGATAGAATACCTGAGAAACAAACTGGGATCGCTGCCGCCCGTGTTGGTGGGCGGCAGGTGTGTGGCCGAAAACGATGATGTGCTGGCCCTTTGCGGTGCCGATCTGGCCGTGCAATCGGTGAGGGAAGCGATCGAGCGGTGCGGCTTGGCGACGGTGACGGAGCGTCTGACGATGCGAGAGAACACCTGAGACGCGGCGCAACGCGCGCCGGGCCGGGATGGATGTAGGAGCGTGACGAGGCCGTGAGCAGGCAAGAGCAGACATCCCAAAGGCTTCGGGCCGGTCGACTGCCGGAGATTGCCGATGTTCCCGGCCTCGTGGAGCAGGTCGCCGATATGGCCGTTCTGCTGAGCGCGGATGGTATCGTCGAGGGTATTTCCACCAATCCCGAAAGCCCCGCGCTTGGCTGTCTCGATCACTGGGTCGGGCGGCTCTTCAGCGATTTCCTGACCGACGAGAGCCGCTCGAAATTCACCGCACGGCTCGCGATGATGCGCGACGCGCCCGAAACCGATCCGCGCCCGGTAGAGATCAACCACGTCGACAATGCCAATTGGGAGGCACCGGTGCGCTATTCGCTGCACCGGGTGGGCGAGAGCGGGGTGATCCTGCTGATCGGGCGCGACATGCAGCCCTTTGCCGATGTGCAGCAACGCCTGCTGAGCGAGCAGGTGGCGCGCGAGCGCGACGCGCAGGCGCTGCGCGGGGCAGAGACGCTCTATCGCGTGGTGCTCGAGGCGTCCGAGACGCCGCTTGTGCTCATCGAGCCCGAGCAGGGCAGCATCCGCGACCTCAACAGCGCCGCAGCACAGCTTTTGGGGAGCAAGGTGGACACGCTGCGCGGCACGAGTTTCGCGCAGGTCTTCGAGGGGCGCAAACGCGGCGAATTCGCCGAGGCGCTGAAATCTGCCGCCACGGCGGACGGGGCGGGCGGCCTTGACGTGGTGGCGCGGCGCAACGGGCGGGTGTTGCAGATTGTGCCGAGTTATTTTCGCGCGGCGGGCGAGTTGTGCCTGATGGCGCGCGTGGTCGCGATGGACGAGAGCGACGGCGCTGGCCCCGAATTCACCAATGCGCTGGCCATGCTTTATGCCGAGACCGGCGATGCCATCGTGCTGACCGATGCCAAGGGCCTGATCCGCGATGCGAACGAGGCGTTCCTGGAAATGGTGGACGCGCCGCAGCTTCGCACGCTCAAGGGCGAATCGCTGGCCGATTGTCTGGTGCGGGGGGCTGTCGATCTCAAGCTGATGATCGAGGGAAGCGCGCGGCGCGGGCGGGTGCGGCGCTATGCGGCGCAGGTCAAGAGCGTGGTGGGCACGCGTTCGGCGGTCGAGATATCGGCGACGCGGCTGCGGCTTGGCGGCACCGAGATCGGCTATGGATTCGTGTTCCGCGATGTGGCGCTGCGCGAGGCAGGCGAGGCGGCGGGCGATGCCGTTGCCGTCGATGACGAAGCGATGAAGAGCGTGATGGATCTGGTCGGCACCGCCTCGCTCAAGGAGCTGGTTTCGGCCACCTCGGATGTGGTGGAGAAGCTGTGCATCGAGACGGCCGTGCGCCTGACCTCCAACAACCGCGTCGCCGCCGCCGAAATGCTGGGCCTGTCGCGGCAGAGCCTTTACGTGAAGCTGCGCAAATACGGGTTGCTCAACAGTTCCGATTGAGCGGCGGCGCGGGCGACGCGAGAAAAGCCTTTCCGCGACTCGAAATGTATAGTTTAATTGACACCATGAGTGTCATTGAAAACTTACACCCCTCCCGCCGCTATCCCGAACCGCGCGCGCTTCTGACGCTGCTGAAGCCGGTGACGTGGTTTCCCCCCATCTGGGCCTATCTCTGCGGTGTTGTGTCCTCGGGCGTGCCCATCGGCTCTGCCCCGTGGCTCGTGCTCTTGGGCATGGTGCTGGCAGGGCCGGTGGTCTGCGGGATGAGCCAGGCGGCGAATGACTGGTGTGACCGGCATGTGGACGCGATCAACGAGCCGGACCGCCCGATCCCCTCGGGCCGTGTGCCGGGGCGGTGGGGGCTTTGGGTGGCGCTGGCGATGAGTGTTCTGGCGCTGGGCATGGGCGCGGCGCTGGGGCCTTGGGGCTTTGGCGCGACCGTCTTCGGCGTGCTGGCCGCCTGGGCCTATTCGGCAGAGCCGGTGCGGCTCAAGCGCTCGGGCGTCTGGGGGCCGGGGCTTGTGGGGCTCTGCTACGAGGGCTTGCCGTGGTTCACCGGGGCCGCCGTGCTGGCCGCAGGCGCGCCCGCGTGGGAGGTGGTCACGGTGGCGGCCCTATATGCCATTGGCGCGCATGGTATCATGACGCTCAACGATTTCAAGGCGCTGGAGGGCGACCGGGTGATGGGGGTCAATTCCCTTCCGGTGACGTTGGGGCCTGAGCGCGCCGCGCGGGTGGCCTGCGTGGTCATGGTGGTGCCGCAGCTTCTGGTGATCGCGGTTCTCATTGCGCTGGGGCAGGTCTGGCACGCCGGGGCGATTGCCGCGCTTGTCGTCGCGCAGGGGCTGGCGATGCGCGTGCTTCTGTCCGATCCCAAGGGCCGCGCGCCGTGGTATAATGGCACCGGCGTGATGGCCTATGTCAGCGGCATGATGGTGGCCGCCTTTGCGCTGCGCGGGATTGGAGGGATCGGATGAACCTGAGTTGGGTGCAGATCGTGCGCATGGGGCTGGTGCAGTTGTGCCTGGGCTCCGTGGTGGTCCTGACGACTTCGACGCTCAACCGGCTGATGGTGGTGGAACTGGCGCTGCCGGCGGTATTGCCGGGGCTGCTGGTCGGGCTGCATTACGGGATTCAAATCACCCGGCCCAATTGGGGGTTCCTGTCGGACACAAGCGGGCACCGCACGCGCTGGATCATCGGCGGCATGGCGGTGCTGGGCGGCGGCGCGTGGCTGGCAGCACTGGGCGTGGTGTGGATGGCGACGAGTTTCGCGCCCGGTTTGGCGCTGTCGGTGCTGGCCTATGCGCTGATCGGGCTGGGGGCGGGGGCCTCGGGCACCTCGTTGCTGGCATTGTTGGCAAGCGCCTGCGCGCCACGGCGGCGCGCGGCGGCGGCGACGATCACATGGCTGATGATGATCGCGGGCATTGCGGTGATGGCAACGACGGTCGGACATTTCCTTGATCCCTACACGCCTGCGCGCCTGCTGGAGATCGTCGGTATCGTCGGGCTTGGCGCGGTCGCGGTCACATCGCTGGCCATTGCCGGGATCGAGCGGCGCACGGGGGCCGCGCCTGCGCCCGAGGCGCGACCGATGCGGTTTCGTGAGGGGCTGGCGGAGGTCTGGGCGGAACCCGCCGCACGCAATTTCACCATTTTCGTGTTCCTGTCGATGACCGCCTATTTCATGCAGGAACTGATCCTTGAGCCTTATGCGGGGCTGGTTTTCGGCATGACGCCCGGCGAATCGACGCAGCTTTCGGGGGCGCAGAATGGGGGCGTTTTCCTCGGCATGTTGATCGTCGGCATCGCCGCGACGGGGCTGCGGCTTGGCTCGTTGAAGCACTGGGTCGTGGCGGGATGCCTTGGCTCGGCGGTGGCGCTGTCGGTGATTGCCTTTCTCGGCGCGGCGGGGCTGGCGGCGGCGCTGGTGCCTGCGGTGGTGGCGCTGGGGCTATTCAACGGCATGTTCGCGGTCGCGGCCATCGGCGCGATGATGGCGCTGGCGGGGCAGGGGCGCGCGGCGCGCGAGGGCACGCGGATGGGCCTTTGGGGCGCGGCGCAGGCCATCGCGGCGGGGTTCGGCGGGCTGACGGGGGCGGCGGCGGCAGATGTGATGCGCGCGGCGCTTGGCAATGACGCCGCAGGTTTCGGCACGGTGTTCTACGCCGAGGCGGGGCTATTCGTGCTGGCGGCGCTTCTGGCGCTGCGGGTGATAGATCATGGGCACGCGCGCGGCGCGGTGCCAGTGCCGGGAGAATGAGCATGTATGATGTGGTGGTGGTGGGCGGCGGGCCTTCGGGGGCCATAGCGGCCGAGGATCTGGCGCGGTCGGGGCACAAGGTGGCGCTCCTGGATCGGTCGGGGCGGATCAAGCCTTGCGGCGGGGCGATCCCGCCGCGCCTGATCGCCGATTTCGACATCCCCGAGGATCAGCTTGTGGCGAAGATCACCACGGCGCGGATGATCTCGCCGACGGGGCGGCATGTGGATATTCCCATCGAGAACGGCTTTGTCGGGATGGTGGATCGCGAGGGGTTCGACGAATTCCTGCGCGCGCGTGCGGCGAGCGCGGGGGCCGAGCGGCTGACCGGCACATGGCTGCGGATCGAGCGGGACGAGTCGGGCACGGCGGTGATCTGGCGCGACAAGGCCAGCGGCGAGGAGCGCCGCGCGCTGACGCGGCTTGTGATCGGCGCGGACGGCGCGCGCTCGGGTGTCGCGCGGGCCGAGGTGCCGGGGGGCGACCGGATTCCTTATGTGATTGCCTATCATGAGATTATTGAGGCACCGGCTGCGGTCGGGGCCTATGATCCGGCGCGCTGCGACGTGATCTATGACGGGCGGATTTCGCCGGATTTCTACGGCTGGGTGTTCCCGCACGGGAAATCGGCCAGCGTCGGCATGGGCTCGATGGTCAAGGGGGTGGACCTCAAGCAGGCCACCGCCGATCTGCGCGCGGCCTCTGGCCTGAGCGATTGCCCGACGATCCGGCGCGAAGGTGCGCCGATCCCCCTCAAACCGCTCGACCGCTGGGACAATGGGCGCGACGTGGTGCTGGCGGGCGATGCGGCGGGGGTGGTGGCACCCTCCTCGGGCGAGGGCATCTATTACGCCATGGTCGGCGGCCGCGTGGCGGCGACGGCGGCGAGCGCCTGCCTTGCCTCGGGGCGCGTGCGCGATCTGCGCCTCGCGCGCAGCCTTTTCATGCGCGAGCACAAGACCGTGTTCCGGGTGCTGGCCTCGATGCAGAATGCGTATTACAGATCGGACGAGCGGCGCGAGCGGTTTGTCTCGCTCTGCCATGACATCGACGTGCAGCGGCTGACATTCGAGGCCTATATGAACAAGAAGCTGGTGCGTGCGCGGCCCATGGCGCATGTGAAGATCGGGTTGAAGAACCTTGCCCACCTGACGCGGCTGGTGCCTGCGGGCTATACATGAGCGAGATGATTCCAACATGGCTCGGCGGTGATCTGGTGGCCGTCGAAAAGCTCGAGGCGCATCGGCGCGGGCTGCGGCACAAGGCGGTGTCGGTCTTCGTGCTCCATGGCGAGGAGGTGCTCATTCAGCGCCGCGCGCTGGGGAAATATCACACGCCGGGCCTCTGGGCGAATACGTGCTGCACCCATCCGCGCTGGGGTGAGGACGGTGCGGCGTGCGCGCGCCGCAGGCTCGGCGAGGAGCTGGGCATCACCGGGCTCACGCTCGTGCCGCGCGGGCAGGTGGAATATCGCGCCGATGTCGGCGGCGGCCTGATCGAGCACGAGGTGGTGGAGGTGTTCGTGGCGCAGGTTGCGCGGCGCATCAAGACCCGCCCCAACCCCGACGAGGTGATGGCCGTGGACTGGGTGAGCCGTGACGCGCTGATGCTGCGGATCGCCAACACTCCCGCTGCCTATACGCCCTGGCTGCGCATTTATTTGCAAAACCACGCCGCGCAAATCTTTGCCGGGGTGGAAAAACTGCCGGAGTTTCCGGCCTGACTTGATCCATGTCAATTTTTTGAAGCTCTCAAGATGTCAGCTTAAGTTGACAGATTGGAGGCGCTCATGCGACTGGTTCTCATACATCCGAATTATCACTCTGGCGGGGCAGAGATTGCCGGCAACTGGCCGCCTGCATGGGTCGCCTATCTTGTCGGGCCGCTCAAGGCCGCCGGATATGACGACATCCACTTCATCGACGCGATGACGCATAATGTCGAGGAGGACGAGCTGCGCGCCCGCATTACCGCGCTGCAACCCGATATCGTTGGCTGCACCGCGATCACGCCCTCGATCTACCACGCCGAGCGGGTGCTGGAGATCGCGCGCGAAGTGGTGCCGGAGGCGGTGACGGTGCTGGGCGGCGTCCATGCCACGTTCATGTATCGGCAGGTCCTGTCGGAGGCCCCGCATATCGACGTGATCGTGCGCGGCGAGGGTGAGCAGGTCTTTCTCGATCTGGTGCGCGCCATCGTCGATGGGCGCTGGCAGAGCGACCGCAAACGGATCAAGGGCATCGCCTACACGCAGGGGGGCGAGATCATCGCCACCGCCGCCGCGCCGACGATTGCCGATCTTGATACGATCACGCCCGACTGGTCGATCCTCGACTGGGAGAAATACATCTATATTCCGCTGAATACGCGGCTCGCGATCCCGAGCCTTGCGCGCGGCTGTCCGTTCACCTGTTCGTTTTGCAGCCAGTGGAAATTCTGGCGCGATTACCGCGTGCGCGACCCGCAAAAGGTGGTGGACGAGATCGAGGACCTTGTGAACAACCACGGGGTCGGCTTTTTCATCCTCGCCGATGAGGAGCCCACGATCAACAAGCGCAAATTCACCGAGTTCTGCGAGGAATTGATCCGGCGCGGCCTGCCGGATCGCGTGAAATGGGGCATCAACACCCGCGTCACCGATATTCAGCGCGACAAGGACATGCTGCCGCTCTGGCGCGAGGCGGGGCTGGTGCATGTCAGCCTCGGGACGGAAGCCGCGGCGCAGATGAAGCTTGATCTCTTCAACAAGGAGACACGCGTCGAGGAGAACAAGGAGGCCATCCGCCTGCTGCGCGAGGCCGATATCTTCACCGAGGCGCAGTTCATCGTGGGGCTGGATAACGAGACGGTGGAGACGCTGGAGGAGACCTATCGTTTCGCCCGCGACTGGAACCCGGATCTGGCCAACTGGACGATGTATACGCCCTGGCCGTTCACGCCGCTGTTCCAGGAATTGCGCGACAAGGTCGAGGTGTTCGACTTCGAGAAATACAATTTCGTCACCCCGATCATGAAGCCCGCGGCGATGGACCGCGCCACGCTTCTGGACCGGGTGATGCATAATTACCGCCGCTTCTACATGAACAAGGCGCTGTTTCACTACCCGTGGCGGGGCCGGGGCTTCCGGCGGAAATACCTGCTGGGCTGTCTCAAGGCGTTTGCCAAGGCGGGGTTTGCGCGGACCTTCTACGATCTGGGCAAGGTCGGCTATTGGGGGCCGCAATCCAAGGGTCAGGTGGATTTCCATTTCGACGAGACGCGCGGCATCGCCGATGCGCAGATGGCCGATTGGGACGCGCTGGCCGATCGCAAGCGCCGCGCGCAGGAGCGCAAGGCCAGCGTGCGCGAGCAAATTCGGGCGAAGAAGGCGGATCTGGCCTCCGTGCAGGCCGGGGTGCGCGCCTGTGGCGGGGGCGATGAGGGCGGCGAGCGGCCCTTCGTGCTGCCGGGCACGGCGGCGGAATGACCACCGGCGGGACTGGCGCTGCGGTCGTCGGCCCGAACACGATCCTTCAGCTTGCGCTCGCGCTGGAGGCGCAGGGGGGGCGGGCGCTGGCGCGGCAGGTTTTCGAGGCGGCGGAGCTTGGCGCGTTGCTCGATGCGCCGCCCGGCGCGATGGTGCCGGAACGCCAGGCCGCAGCGGTGATGCGGGCGGTGCATGCCTCGCTGCCGCCCGCGACGGCGGCCCGCGTCTCTCACGAGGCGGGGCGGCGGACCGGCGATTATATCCTGCGCCACCGCATCCCGCTGCCTGCGCGGGTGGTGCTGCGGCTGCTGCCTGCGCGGCTGGCGGCGCGGCTGTTGCTGCGGGCGATCTTGGCCCATGCCTGGACATTCGCCGGATCGGGCCGGGTAGAACTGCGCGCGGGCGAGCCTGCGCGGCTGATGATCCACGACAACCCTCTGTCGGTGGCGGGCAGTGGCTGGCATCGCGCGGTGCTGGAGACGCTGTTCCGGGGCCTTGTGGACCCGCGCGCGCAGGTGGTGCAGACCGCGTGCTGTGCGACTGGCGCGGGGGCCTGCATCTTCGAGATCGTGCCCCGGCCCAGAGCCCGTGGCGCAAGGGTTGCGGGGCCGCATCCATCGGCCTAAAACGCACGGGCAGTATCACGCCGGAGACACCATGCCCGCCCCTGTGCCCGCCCCTGTAATCTTGTGCATTCTCGATGGCTGGGGGGTGAGTGACCGGCCTGAGGCCAACGCCCCGCATCTTGCCGCGACGCCCAACATGGACCGGCTGATGGCCACCTGCCCCAATGCCACGTTGATCACGCATGGCCCCGATGTCGGCCTGCCGCGTGGGCAGATGGGCAATTCCGAGGTGGGCCATACCAATATCGGCGCGGGGCGCGTGGTGGCGATGGACCTGGGCCAGATTGATCTGGCGGTTGAGGATGGCAGTTTTGCCGGGAATGCTGCGCTGGGCCGGTTCATAGAGCGGCTGAAGGGCACGGGCGGCACCGCGCATCTACTGGGGCTGGTGTCGGACGGGGGGGTGCACGGGCATATCACCCATATTGCCGCCGCCGCGCGGGCGATTGCCGGGGCGGGCGTGCCGGTGGTGCTTCATGCGATGACCGACGGGCGCGACGTGGCCCCGAAATCGGCGCGCACCCATCTGGCGGCCTTGCAGGAGATGCTGCCCGAAGGCGCGCGCATTGCCACCGTCACCGGGCGCTATTTCGCGATGGACCGCGACAACCGCTGGGACCGGGTGCAGGAAGCCTATGACGCGATCACCGCCGCGAAAGGCCTGCGCGCGACGGACGCGCGCATGGCGGTGACCAATGCCTATGCGCGCTCGGAGACCGACGAATTCATCACCGCCACGGTGATCGGCGATTATGCGGGCGTGGCGGCGGGGGACGGCCTTTTCTGCCTGAATTTCCGCGCCGACCGCGCGCGAGAGATATTGCAGGCGCTGGCCGATCCCGGTTTCAGTGCTTTCACGCGCGCGGTGGTGCCCGACTGGGCGGCGCGCCTTGGCCTTGTGGAATATTCCGAGGCGCATAACGCCTGGTTCGACACGGTGTTTCCGCCCCGCGTGATCGTCAACACGCTGGCCGAATGGGTGAGCCGCGCTGGCCTGCGGCAATTCCACATCGCCGAGACCGAGAAATACCCCCATGTCACGTTTTTCCTCAACGGCGGGCGCGAAGACCCCGAGCGCGGCGAGGATCGATACATGGCGCCCTCGCCCAAGGTAGCGACCTATGACTTGCAACCCGAGATGTCGGCGGCGGAGGTGACCGATCACCTCGTGGAGGCCATCGCCGAGCGCTATGACCTGATCGTGGTCAACTATGCCAACCCCGACATGGTCGGCCATACCGGCGATCTGAGGGCGGCGATGGCGGCCTGTGCGGCGGTGGATGCCGGGCTTGGCCGCGTGCTGGAGGCGCTCGAGGCGGCGGGCGGGGCGATGATCGTGACGGCGGATCATGGCAATTGCGAGGTGATGGTCGATCCCGAGAGCGGCGGGCCGCATACCGCGCACACGCTCAACCCGGTGCCGGTGATCCTTGTGGGCGGGCCTGAGGGGGCGCGGCTGCGGATGGGCGGACGGCTTGCCGATCTGGCACCGACGTTGCTGGAGTTGATGGGGCTGGAGGTCCCGCCCGAGATGACCGGCCAGAGCCTGCTGGCATGAGGATATGGGCGGCCTGTCTCGCGCTTGTGCTGCTGGCGGTATCGGCCCCGGCATTCGCGCAGGGCACCGACCCGTCATCGGATGCGCGCGCGGCGGCGGCAGAGCTTGACGAGGCGGCGGCGGCGCTCGCGGAGGCAGAGGGCGCGCGCAACCGCGTGAAGGCGCTGACCGGGGTGATCCGCGCCTATGAGCGCGGCCTCGAGGCGATGCGCGAGGGGATGCGCCGCGCGGCGCTGCGCGAAGAGGTGCTGGCGGCGCAATTGCGCACCCGCGAGGACGAGATCGCGCAGCTTCTGGGGGTGTTGCAGGTGATGGGCCACGCGCCGGTGCCGGTGCTGATGCTGCACCCGTCGGGGCCGGTAGGCACGGCACGCGCAGGCATGATCCTGTCGGAGGTGGCCCCCGCGCTTGACGCGCGCGCGCTCGATCTGCGGGCCAAGGTGCAGGATATCGCGGTGCTGCGCGCGCTTCAGCAAAGTGCGGCGTCGACGCTGGAGGAGGGCTTGCGCGGCGTGCAGGAGGCGCGCGTGCGCCTGAGCCAGGCCATCGCCGCGCGCGGCGACCTGCCGCGCCGCTTTACCGAGGATCCGATCCAGACCGCGCTGCTCATCGCCTCGGCGGAGACGCTCGAGGGCTTTGCCAGCGGTCTGAGCAATATCGCCGTCGGCGAGGTCGCGGGCAGCCTGCCTGATATCGGGCCGCGCAAGGGCAGCCTGCCCTTGCCCGTCGAGGGGGTGATCCTGCACCGCGCGGGCGAGGCCGATGCCGCCGGGATCACCCGCCCCGGCATCGTTCTGGCCGCCCGCCCACGCGCGCTCGTCACCACGCCGGTGCCTGCGACATTGCGCTATCGTGGCCCCTTGCTCGACTACGGAAATGTGATCATTCTGGAACCGCAGGCCGGGATTCTGATGGTATTCGCCGGGCTTGATACCGTCTATGGTCGCATCGGAGAGGTGCTGCCCGGCGGCAGCCCCGTCGGCCTGATGGGCGGGGCCGGGGATGGGCGCGACCTGCTGGCCGCGGCCGAGACAGGCTCCGGGGACGGGGCAGGCGGCAATGACAGGGGTGCCGGACGGGAGCAGACGCTCTATATCGAGGTGCGGAAAGATAATTCACCGGTGGACCCGCTTGCGTGGTTCGCGACCGACAAGGAAGGTTGAGACATGAAGAAAATCCTGATGGCCACGGCGCTGGGGCTGCTCTCGGGGGCGGTGGTGACGACGCAGGTCGCGGCCCCGCTTCTTGCGCAGGAAAACGATGGATCGTCCAGCGTCTACGAGCAGCTTGATCTTTTCGGCGACATCTTCGAGCGGGTGCGCGCGCAATATGTCGAGGATGTGGACACGAAAAAGCTGATCGAGTCGGCGATCAACGGGATGCTGACCTCGCTCGACCCGCATTCGAGCTATCTCTCGCCCGATGATGCCGAGAACATGCAGGTGCAGACGCGCGGCGAGTTTGGGGGCCTCGGCATCGAGGTCACGCAGGAGGACGGGTTCGTCAAGGTGGTCTCGCCCATGGATGGCACCCCCGCCGATCAGGCCGGGATCGAGGCGGGCGATTTCATCACCCATGTCGATGGCGAGAGCGTGCTTGGCCTGACCCTCAACGAGGCGGTGGACCTGATGCGCGGCCCGGTGGGCAGCGAGATCGTCATCACCGTGGTGCGTGAGGGCACGGCAGAGCCGTTCGACGTGTCGATCATCCGCGACACCATCAAGCTTACGGCGGTGCGCGCGCGCACCGAGCGCGATGCCGTTGTGCTGCGCGTTACCACCTTCAACGACCAGACCTATGCCAATCTCGAATCGGGCCTTGCCGAGCAGATCGAGGCGCTGGGCGGTATGGACAAGGTGAGCGGGGTCGTGCTTGATTTGCGCAACAATCCCGGCGGGCTTTTGACGCAGGCGATCAAGGTGTCGGATGCGTTCCTCGACAAGGGCGAGATCGTGAGCACGCGGGGCCGCGAAGTGGCCGATGGCGAGCGGTTCAACGCCACGCCCGGCGATCTGGCAGGCGGCAAGCCTATCGTCGTGCTGATCAATGGCGGGTCTGCCTCGGCCTCGGAAATCGTGGCGGGCGCGTTGCAGGATCATCGCCGCGCGATCGTTGTCGGCACCAAGAGCTTTGGCAAGGGATCGGTGCAGACGGTGATGCCGCTGCGCGGTGGCGGGGCGATGCGGCTCACGACCTCGCGGTATTTCACGCCCTCGGGCCGGTCGATTCAGGCGCTGGGTGTCAGCCCCGATATCGTGGTTGCCCAGCCGCGCCGCACGGCAGAGGCCGAGGGTGAAGAGGCGCAGCGCGAGCGCCCGACGCGATCCGAGGCGCAATTGCGCGGACGGCTCAACAATGACAGCCTGACCGAGGACGAGCTAAAGCAGATCGAGGAAGAGCGCGAACGCGCCGAGGAGATCGCCCGCCTGCGCGAGGAGGATTACCAGCTCGCCTATGCCGTCGATATCCTGCGCGGCCTGTCGGTGATGGGCAACGCGGCGAAGTGATCTGAGGCGTAAATCCAGCCCGATCCCCCCGTCCGCGTTGCGGGCGGGGGCGATTTCATGAAACGGTCTACATAGTGTCATGCGGGTGGTTGGCGGCTGACGAAACGTGCCCATGGCTGCAAGGGGGACGTTATTGGCCTTGAGCCGCCACTTGCGGTTTACCCCCGCGCGGAATCAAGGCGTGCTTGCACGCCGCCGCGCGAGCGCCCGCCCGGACGGGCGGGCGCTTTTGCCACGTCGAACTTCTTACGATCGTTCAAGTATTTGGCAGGCATAAACTGCCACGCGCAACCGTTGAAGCGCCCACTCGCGGTCGGGCACTCACGCGGCTTATCGCATCATATCGAATGGCAGCAACAGATCCCTCGCATCGCCTCCCGCCCCACATTGCTCCGGAGGGCGCGGCCTTGCAGTGCCACCGGACGCGCGCCACGCAGCGGTTCCCTCACACCGGCTCGGCCATGAGCCAGACGCCGCCCTGTGGGCGTAGCGTGAGGATCATCACCGGATCGGGCGCGCGCCCCGGCACCAGCGTGAAACGGAACCGCGCCAGGAGCGTCGCGAGCACGATCACCGCCTCTTGCAAGGCAAAGCTTGCGCCGATGCAGATGCGTGGCCCGTCGCCGAAGGGCAGGTAGGCATAGCGCGGCACCGCCTTGCGATCAGCGAAACGGTCGGGGCGAAAGCTGTCGGGCGCGTCCCACAGCATATGATGGCGGTGCAGCGCGTAGATCGGGATGATGACGGTATCGCCCGCGCGGATTTCGCGCCCGCAGAGCGTATCGGCCTCAAGCGCCGTGCGCGAGACCATCCCGGCGGGCGGGTAGAGGCGCAGCGCCTCGTCGATGATCTGCCGGATGAGGGGCAGGCGTGCCACGTCCGCGCCGGTGGCCGCGCCGCCCGAGATCACCGCCTGCGCCTCGGCGCGGGCGCGGTCCTGCACGCCTTGGTCATGGGCGCAGAGATAGAGCGACCAGCCAAGCGCGAGCGCGGTGGTCTCGTGGCCCGCGACGATGAAGGTCAGGAGGTTGTCGCGCAACTCTGCCGTGTTCATGCGGCGCTTGGTTTCGGGGTCTTCGCCGTCGAGCAAGAGATCGAGCAGGTCGGGCACGCCATCCGGCCCGCGCGCGCGCCGCGCCTCAACCGCCGTGTCGGCCACGCGCTTCATCTCCGAGACCGCGCCGCCCGCCATGAGCCGCCCCGGACGCGGCACCCAATCGGGCAGGCCGAGGATGTCGAAAAGCGAGATGCGCCCGGCCTCGGCGATATAGGCGTCGATGCCGCGATGCACGCCGTCGGCGTCGAACATGCCATCGCCGGAAAAGGTCACATCGGCGATCACGTCGAATGTGGTGCGCACCATGTCGGCGGCCATATCGACAGCGCGCGGGCCTGCGGTCTCGATGCGTTCGGCGCTGCGGCGGGCGGCCGCCGTCATCACCGGCGCGAGGTTCATCACGTTGCGATGCGAGAAGACGGGCGCTGCCGCGCGCCGCTGCCAGCGCCAATGCGCCCCCTCGGCGATAAAGAGCGAGTCGCCGATGGCGGGGCGCAACAGGTTCTTGGTGACCAGAGATTTGGGGTAATTGTCGAGGTTTTCCAGCAGCATCCGGCGGATTGCGTCGGGGTCCATCACCATGTGCCAGCGTTTGCCGGTGCGCCCCGAAACCATCGGCTGGCGGGTGGCGATCTCGGGGATGATCGACAGCACGTTGGCGCGCGCCGCGCGCAACGAGCCGAGCACGCCCAATGGCTCTGTCACCAACGGCACGCGCGCGGGCGGCGGTGTGGGCGGCGGGGCGGTGTCGGTGTCTGTCATGGCGGTGCCTCCGGGCGTGTGGATCTGATATAGAGCCGGGCGGCGCGGGCGGCAAATCGTTGCGCCGGGGGGCGCGCTGCGCTATGGCTGCGCGAGTTTATCATAGCCGGAGGCCGCTAATGCGCCGTTTCATGGTCCTGTTCGGCCTTTTGGTCGCGACCGCCTGCACCAATGCCAACGATCTGGACGAAGAGCCCACCTATCTGGGCAATTTCCGGCTTGGGCATAACGTGGTGGTGGCCCCCAACCTGACCAAGGGGCCGGCCTCGCGCGCGGCGACCAAGGAAGAGTGGATCGGCGCGATGACCGAAGCGATGACCGCGCGGTTCACCCGTTACAAGGGCGACAAGCTTTATCATCTGGGGGTGAGCGTCGAGGGCTATGTTCTGGCCATACCGGGCGTGCCGGTGGTGGCGTCGCCGAAATCGGCGCTGATCCTGAACGTGACGGTGTGGGATGACGCGGCGGGCAAGAAGCTCAACGACGAGCCGGAACTTGTCACCGTGGTCGAGACCATCTCGCCCAGGACGGTGATCGGGTCGGGGCTGACGCAGAGCAAGGAGGTGCAGATGGAGCATCTCAGCCGCAACGCCGCCAAGCTCATCGAGACATGGCTCAACCGGCAGAACGACAACCTTGGCTGGTTCGAGGATGACGGGCGCCCCGCCAAGGAAAAGATCGGCCTGTTTTCGGGGCGGCCCGTGGACGAGGCGGCAAAGGCAGCGGGGACCGAGGCCGAGGCCACGGAGGCGGCGGAGGCCGTGGACGAGGCGGCAGAGGCCGTAATGCCCCCCGAAGCAGAGGCGGGGGAGGCCGCGACGCCCGCGAAGACCGTGCGCGAGGAGATCGTGCCGGAGTGAGGCCCCGCCCGCCCTACTCGCGCGCCCTGATTTCTGCTTGCCCTCGGCCCCGGTCTGGGGTCACTTGCGCCGCAAAAGCGACCTGTGGGAGAGACCATGCCCTTCACCCTTGCCACCTGGAACATCAATTCGGTGCGCCTGCGCGCGGACCTTGTAGCCCGGCTCTTGCGCGAGGAGGGGCCGGATATCCTGTGCCTTCAGGAATGCAAAAGCCCGGTCGAGAAAATCCCCGCCGAGATATTCGCGGGCCTTGGCTATCTCCACATGGTCGCGCGCGGCGAGAAGGGCTATAACGGCGTGGCGATCCTGTCGCGGCTGCCCATCGAGGAGGCGGGCGCGCTCGATCTGGCGGGGCTGGGCCATGCGCGCCACATCGCCGGGCGGCTGGAAAACGGTGTCACCATCCACAATTTCTATGTGCCTGCGGGCGGCGATGTGCCCGACCGCGAGGTGAACGTGAAATTCGGCCAAAAGCTCGATTACCTCACCGATATGCGCGATTTTTTCCGCGACAGCCGACCGGAGAAATCCATCCTCGTGGGCGATCTCAACATCGCCCCGCGCGAGGATGACGTGTGGTCGCACAAGCAGCTTTTGAAGATCGTGAGCCACACGCCGGTGGAGGTCGATCACCTTGGTGGCGTGATGGAGGCGGGCGGCTGGTGTGACGTGACCCGCGCGGATATCCCCGAGGGCCAGCTTTATAGCTGGTGGAGCTACCGCGCGCGCGACTGGGACGAGGCCGACAAGGGCCGCCGTCTCGATCATGTCTGGGCGAGCGGCGATATCGCTGCGGCGGGGCATGGGAGCCGCATTTTGCGGGCGGCGCGCGGCTGGGACAAGCCAAGCGATCATGCGCCGGTTTTCGCGACATTTGATCTTTGACAGCGGTGAATGCGCCCTCATATACGGGGCGTTCGGATAGAGGGAGCTTCGACATGCTGGAACTTGGCAAAAAGGCGAACGGGCCTGCGGCGGGCGATCTTGTCCGCGACGTGACCGAGGCCGATTTCATGGCCGAGGTGATCGAGGCCAGCCAGAGCGTGCCGGTGATCGTCGATTTCTGGGCGGGGTGGTGTGGGCCGTGCAAGCAGCTTGGCCCCATGCTCGAGGCGGCGGTGGCGCGGGCCAAGGGCGCGGTGCGCATGGCCAAGGTGGATGTGGACCGCAATCAGGCCATTGCCGCGCAACTGCGCATCCAGTCGCTGCCCACGGTCTATGCGTTCTGGCAGGGCCAGCCGATTGACGGCTTTCAGGGCGCGCTGCCGCAATCGGAGGTCGATGCCTTTGTTGCCCGCGTGATCGAGGCGGCGGGCGGCGCGGGCGGCGAGGATGACGGGCTTGAGGCCGCGCTGGATGCCGCCGACGAGATGCTGGAGCAGGGCGCGCTGGCGGATGCGATGCAAACCTTTGCGGCAATCGTGCAGGAGGATGGCACAAGCGCGCGCGCCTTTGCCGGGATGGCGCGGGTGCAGGTGGCGGCGGGTGATCTCGATCAGGCCGAAGCGATCCTCAACGGTGCCCCCGCCGAGATCGCAGACCGGCCCGAGATCGAGGCGGTGCACGCGCAGATCGCGCTTGCGCGGCAGGCGCAGGATGCGGGCCCCGTGGCCGATCTGCGCGCCGCTGTGGAGGCCGATCCCGAGGATCATCAGGCGCGCTTCGATCTTGCGACCGCGCTTTATGCCTCTGGCGAGGTGGAGGCGGCGGTGGATCAGTTGCTTGATCTGTTCCGCCGCGACCGCGAGTGGAACGACGGCGCGGCCAAGGCGCAGCTTTTCACCATCTTCGAGGCCTTGAAGCCCAATGATCCGATATTGCTCAACGGGCGGCGCAGGCTCAGCTCGATGATATTTGCCTGAGGCGGCCAGCGGGCTAGACTACCGTTTATGGAACAATGTTTTGACCTGCCGGAGATCATCCCGGTTTTCCCTCTGCCCGGTGCGCTGCTCTTGCCGCGCGCGCGGCTTCCGCTGCATCTGTTCGAACCGCGATACCTCGCGATGCTTGATGATGCGCTCAAGACGCGCGAGCGGCTGATCGGCATGATCCAGCCCAACCGCGTGCCGGGCCGCGAGGGCGGCACCGGGCTGCACCGGATCGGATGCGTGGGGCGTGTCACGCAGTTCTCGGAGACCGAGGACGGGCGCTACATGATCACCCTCACCGGGCTGTCGCGGTTTCGTCTGCTGGAAGAGGTCGAGGGTTTTACCCCGTATCGGCGGGCGCGGGTGTGCTGGCAGAGTTTCGGGCGCGACATGGGCCCGGTCGAGAGCGATCCCGGCTTTGACCGGGCGGGGTTCATGAACCTGCTGTCGCGCTATTTCAGCGCCCGCGCGCTCGAGACCGACTGGGAGTCGCTGGGGCAGGCGGAGGACGAATTGCTGGTGAATTCGCTGTCGATGATGCTGGGATTCGAGCCGGAGGAGAAACAGGCGCTGCTCGAGGCGCCATCGCTCGGCACCCGGCGCGAGACGCTGGTGACGCTTCTGGAATACGCCCTGCGCGGCGGCAATAACGAGGATATCGTGCAATGACCGACGACCAAGAGGCCCCCGCGCCCGCCTTTGATCGCCGGATGCTGGAGGCGCTGGTTTGCCCGCAGACGCAAGGGCGGCTCGACTATGACGCCGACCGCCAAGAGCTTGTGAGCAAGGCCGCCGGGCTGGCGTTTCCGATCCGGTCGGGGATTCCGGTCATGCTCATCGACGAGGCGCGCGCGCTCGACTGACGCGGCGGCGGTTTTCCGGCCCGTGGATGCTTGACGCCCGAGGCGAAAGCCAATAACACCCTGGTCACGATAGGGGTATAGCTCAGCTGGTAGAGCGACGGTCTCCAAAGCCCTAAATTTATTTCATAATATCAAAAGCCTGGATTTTTTTGTTATCACTTTTTATGTGTGTCAGGCTGGCAAAATGATAACCGTTCTTTCGAGAATGTTTGTCTTATCTTCTCGCTTTTTGCATCGGGAAATTTCGTTCATAGCGGGTTCTGGATTTTTCCCTCTGACCAACCCTTTTCCCGCTGAACATGGAAGAGGCGGGTCTCTTATCAGGCTTCTTTGCCAACGCCTGACACGTCGGGAACAATGTAGCCACGTTTTGGCTCAGTGTGATGATTAGGCAGCACACCCATTAATTCTTGTTTAGAGGCATATGTTTATGATTCATTTCGTCCAAACAACGGGCGGGAGGATGCAAGTGGCGCGATCAGACATGAGCGATCTGGAATGGGAATTCATCAAAGCTGTCTTGCCTAACAAAACGCGCGGCAAGAAGCGGGTGGATGACCGCCGCGTGATCAATGGCATTTTCTACGTCCTGCGCACCGGCATCCCTTGGGCCGATCTGCCCAGCGAATATGGCCCACCGACAACGGTCTATAATCGCTTCAACCGATGGAGCTATGCGGGCCACTGGGACCGGATCATGGACGCCATCGCCGACGCGCATAACGTGGACATGGTCATGGTGGACGGCACGAGCATCCGGGCGCATCATTCCGCCACGACTCTCAAAAAAAGACCCGCGCCGCTGTTTAGGTCGCTCACGGGGCGGATTAGGCACGAAAATACATGCACTTACCAATCAGGATGGGCTGCCGATCCGATATGAATTGACACCCGGCCAAGCTCATGACGCGCCGCCGTGCAAGACGCTACTGGACAATTTGCAACCTGGTCAACATGTGCTCGCGGACAAAGCATATGACGCAGACTGGATCAGAGATTTGATCTGGGAACAGGGCGCTATCGACGTGATCCCTCCCAAGGCCAACCGCAAACTGCCCGCCGAATTTGATGCTGAAATCTACCGAGAACGCAACAAAATCGAGCGCTTCTTTGGTAGGCTGAAAGTCTCGTTCCGCCGTATCGCAACCCGATACGAGAAGACGTCACGCAATTTCCTGTCGATGATCAAATTGGCATCGGTCAGGCTGTGGATCGAGTTTTATGAGTCGGCTGCCTAGAGACATACAGACCATGCGCGTTTTCCCAAATTGACAGGAACCGCTTCCGGGAAATTCCCGGTCAAAGCCATTGCAAAGACCTCTGCATAACGGGGATTCCCGCCCGCTACCTGCGCTGGTATAGTTTGCCGGTGGCAATTTGAGGCGGCTGATGGACCTTTTCTTGCGTGAAGCGTCGGGGCGGATTAATCCTGATGATGTGCTCTCGAAGATCGACGCACTGAGGTGTAAATCGGCATGCGAAAGTGACCCACCTGGTTGGGTTATGATCATCCAAAAATGACCCACCTGCCACGTTATCATCCGTGCGTCATGCACGGAGGAAGAGCAGGTGTTGGTGATGGAAACTGCAATGAAGGTTCGTGGCTGGATTTTGCGTGATGGCCGCGGCATACGGGCCGTGGCGCGCGAGACGGGCCTGTCGAGACCCACGATCAAGAAGTATCTGAAGGACGACGCGCCGCCGCAGTACCGACGGTCTCGTGAGCGCGCGGGTCTCAAACTGAGTGCGGAATTCGAGGAGCGTCTTCGAGAGCTTTTCAAACACGATCTGCAGCTTCGCCGCCGTGAGCGTCGCACCGCGAAGAAGCTTTATGAGGCGCTTGTCGCGGAAGGCTACACGGGGTCCCTATTCGCCGGTTCAGCGCTTTGTTCGAGAGCTCAAGCAGACTACGGGAACCGGCACGGGCGACGCGTTCATTCCCCTGCATTTCGCGGCGGGCGATGCGCTCCAGTTCGATTGGAGCGAGGAATACGTCATGCTGGG
>NZ_JBEPPX010000004.1:0-214546 GCF_040547535.1 Roseovarius sp. MBR-78 | reverse complement strand
CCGGCCACCGTCTCGCCCGCGCGTTGCTCCAGCGCCTGCCAAGGAACCGGGATGCCACGGAACCCGCCAGCCGAACGCAGCTCTTGCACGATCTCGCCCGTCTGGCCCTCGATCGCGCGCCCCTCGTCCAGATAGAGGGCCACCTGCCGCATCTCGAACCCGGCCATCATTTCGGACCACTCGCGGCTGGAACGGGTTTCCAGCTCGCCCTTGGCCTGCTCGCGTTCCTCGTTTTCGCTGATCAGGGCCGCGCGGAACCTGCGCTCATTGTCCTGATATTCGCGGTCCATCGCGTCCATCTTGGACCGGGTTTCGTCGGTCAGGGTTTCAGCCCCGGCCAGCTCGGCCAGCGCCTGCCGGATTTCCGACTGCCGACGCTGGATTTTCACGGAATCAAGCATTGATTTCTCCTTTTCGCTCGATCGGTTTCGTGGCCAGCTCGGCCACCGCTTTGCGCCATGCGACGCGCTTCGGATCGGGATTGTTGCCCAGCTCCAAATTCGTGACTCGTGTGTGGCAGGGACCGCACAGGGTGAGGCAATTCGACGGATCGAACGCCAGCTCGGGGTGATCGGCCACGCGCTTGACGTGATGCACCTCCAGCCGCCGCCGCGCCCCGCAATGCTGGCATTGCCAGCCGTCACGCTCCAGAACGCCGTGCCGCACCGCCTGCCATTCCTTGCGCACAAGCGCCCATCTGCCCGGTCGCTTGGTCATGTCAGCGGCCCCTCGACGGTGAACTCCAACAGCTGCCGACGCCGCCCTTGGGCTGGCTCCTTGATGCCGACGATGCCGAACAGCTGGCCCTCGTGCTGGATCCGATCGTCTGCCGTGATGCCCCGCGTGAACTCGGTCGATCGGCACTGAAACCGGATCATTGACCGCTCGCGGAACACGCCCGCCGCCACGGTTTCGGTATCGCTCACGTCCATGCGCAGCGCCGGGATAACCTCGCCCAGATCAGACCAGACCAGGGTGAACCCGCCGAACCCGTCCGCCGTTTCCGTTGCCCGCTGAAACTGAATTTGCCGGTCCAGTGCCGACCCGATAGCCCGTGTCATGCCCATTGCATCCTCGCTTTGCTCACCGGTCGGCTGGCCATCCGCTGGCCCTCGGCTATCGCCAGAACCGCCGCCGCCGCCGGATCAATGCGCCCCAGAGAACGCCCCTTTGCCAATTTCAGATTGCCCGCCGGATCCGATAGACAGACTGCATCCGACAGGGCCGCGCGCAGTAGCAGGCTCTTGGGGGCCGCAATCTGCCGATCGTAAACCGCGCGCTGAAAGCGGGTGATGTCCTCGGCCCCGTCGCGCCAGCCAAAACCCCGCCATGTCACCGGGCCGCGATAGCCTGCCGATTGAAGCCCGTCCTGCACCTCGCCCTGTTTAAACCGATCGGCCAGAACCGTGGCGATGCTCTCGCCAGCGACGTGCTGCAACACCTGCTCGATCCACAGCGCCACCGGCACGGTGCGCCCCGTCATGGTGCGCAACTCGCCCCGATCGGCCATCTCCTGATACCGCCGCCCCACGCCATCATTCACGCCGCGAACGGCCAGAGATGGATCATCCGGGAACCAGCCCAAAGTTTCCAGCCTGCCGCTATCCGGCCAGTAGAACGCCGCCGCCGTCATGCTGGCACTTGCGCCCAGATCAAGCCCGACACAAACCGGACCCTGCCGTGACGGTTGCATGTCAACCTCACACGCCGCCCATTGCTCCAGCTCGATCAACAGCTGCCGCGCCTCGGTATTCACGCGCTCGTTTCTGTGAAGGTTTCTGAAACTGGCCAGCGCATTGCCGCCGCGCTCGATCGCCTGCGCCGCCGCGCGCAACAGCCAGTCCTTGGACGGGCCGATATTCTCGGGGACGCCGGGGTTGGCCTGCAACAAGCTCGGCCAGTCATCCGCCGCCAGATCAGGGGCCGCGCGATGCTCTTGCACATAGCAGCCGCGTGGGGGTGTATCCAGCCAGCGTGAGAACGCATTGCCATCATCCGGGGCCGATGTGCTGATCAACAGCGCCCGCCCGTCACGCTTGCCCAGGGACGTGAGAAGCGCGCTTTCCAGCTCATCGCCGCGCCCCTCGGGCCATGCCGCCCTTTCGTCCAGGATCGCCAAGGTGGCCGAACCGCCCAGGGCCGTCTTGCCCTGCGATGCAATGGCCTTGAGAAGGTGCGGGCCGGTGGCGTCCTGATACTCGATCTCCAGCACATTGCCGCGCCGAATTGTGACGTCCTCACAATCGCCCACGAAAGAGGCACAGAACCGAAAGCATGTGCGGGCCTGATCCAGCGTCCGGGCCGATATGACGATCTCCCGCTGCGCCTGATCGTCCCAATGGCCAAGAAGGTGGGTGACGGCCAGCGCCGCAGACAGGGCCGTTTTGCCAGCACCTCGGCCGACAGACAGGCAACCGATATTGACGCCCCCAGAGAACGCGCCCTCGATGAACTCGCGCTGGAACTTTGCCAGCGTGACAGGCTCACCAGCAAGCGGGCCTTGGGGAACTGTCAGCCCCTGCACCGCGTCGATGATCTGCCCCGCCATCGTCATGGCCGCGCACTCGCAAGAAAATGTGAACTCTCACCACCGGTTACTGTCTGTGAGAAAAACGTCGGCATTGGGACCGCCAGCGCCCACAGGGCCCCAGAGCGCCTCACACAGTGCTGTTGACGTGCTGCCATGTGCCCCCCCCTACGCGCCTATCGCAACGCGCCTGTAGCGGGCCGCTATGCGTGCTGTTGAGGGTGCAAGGCCGGGGGACGTGTCCGCGTCGCCGCGCCTGTCGTAAAGCCGGATCGCCTGATCCAGGATCGCAAGGGACAGGTCGCGGGGCAGGGCTTCATAGTCAGTGCCATAGCCTGCCGTGTATGTGACGCGCAGCTCGGCCTCGGGGGCCACGTCGAAGCGTAGGCTTGGATAGCGCCCGTGTATCAGGTGCCAGCCCGAGGCGATCGGTGTGGTGCTGCCATCCTCCTCGATCCGCTCAACCGTGACAAGCGCACCGGCTTGGACAGGGCCGATCGGCAATGACGCGACGGTGCCGATAGCTGATCCGGTGGCCACGATCTCTTGCGTCAACAGGGCCAGCGCCGCGTGCCGCTCGACCTCATCCGCCGCCGCTCGGGCAAAGCGCATGGCGTTCGCTGCCTCGGCCAGCTCCACGCGCAGGTGGTCGGCCAGGTCGATCACGTCAACAGGCTCGCCGGTGGCAACAGGGTTTCGCTCGATCAGCTGCAACATGGTGTGGCCCTAATAGGTCAGCGTTGCTTACCGATACCACAGATGGGATAGGTCAGCAAGGTTTACCTATCCTCTCAGGACACACTCCCGCACCCGCTACTTCCCCCCGCCTAAGGCTTGCAGGCCAGTGCGGCCCGACTTGGGGAAGTCCCTGCGCCTCCTCGATCCGTATCCACGCGATGCCCGTATCGTGGGCCAGCCGCTTCCCCCTGAGCTTTTCACTCAGCCCGCCCTTTGCAGCTCTGCGCCGGTGCGGTCCCCGATCTGTCACCACGGCCCTATGGGCAATGTCACCAGCCGGTGGGTTTTAGTCGTCGCGTTTCTGAGCGGGCCTAGCAGGAGCCGGTGCCGCTCGGGGTGGGTTACAAGTCCCCGGATCGTCATAAGCCCATTGATTTCGCTCAACGGTCAAAGGCTAGGGCGGGTCGGTGGGATATGCCCGGTCTGGCCGGTCTGCTCCGGTGGGTTGACGCTCCAGCACCACGCCCATGATGCTGGGGCGCGGTGGCGTTAAGCTGCCCTTCCGATGAATTGGAGAAGGGTCTGGCGTTCGGCGCGCTCGATCTCTTTGAGGCGCTGCAACTCATACGCTGGCAGGTGACGCTCGATAGCCTCGCGCACCATGTCGCGCAGCGTGTCGGGTGGTATTGCGTCCAGCTCGGCGGCATAGTCATGCGGCCAGCGTTTATCGGCTTCGCTCTTGCGCTTGGCTGGTCGCGTTGGAAGGCTCAGATAGCCGACCTGAAATTCAGTCAGCCCCAGCTCCTCGAACACCACCGGGACGCCATATTCCGCGCCGAACCGCTCTACCTTTTCCTTGAGCGATGCCGCTGCATCCCGGCCTGATCGGTCGAAGTCATAGAGCGCATAGACCACCAGTGTTTTGCCGGAGCCGCGCAGGTGATTGACCGCCTCATGGGCGAATGTCTCAGAGGTGTAGCCGCCCGTTGGCATGAGCGGCACGTCATACTCCGCCGTCACCGGGTAAATGACACCGGCAAGCGCCGATTTCTCCACCCATATTTCAACTTCCAGATCGGTATTGGCCCAGAGGTTTTTGCGATAGAGCCTCGCCGTATCCTGCAGAGCGTCCTCCCAGCCGTCGAAGGTCCGGGGCTTGCGCATGTAGCGGGTTGCATCGGCTATGCAGTGATATGGCAAGCGGCCCTCGCGCCGTAGTGCCAATACCTGAGCCTGCACCTTGTTATAGCCGCTCTCCGATTTCTCAATCAGATCGACCACCGTTGCCGCATAGAACAACTGCCGCACCGTGACCGGGCCATGACGCCGGGCATAGTCGATCAGGAACGCGGCCCGCTCGGCCATCTCGGCTTTTGTCGCGCGTTTCCGTTTTATCGGGCTGGCCTGATAAACGTCCGTCATGTCGCCGCCCTCGCAGCAACAATCCGCGAACATCCTGTGTCAGTTTTGTGCCACTTAGTCCCGGACGTTCTTGTTTCATTCTGCGACAAGTCGCCAGAACCTGCATGGCAACGCGCTTTGGCACTTGCTGTTTTTATGGGGTTTCTGTAGAGGCGTCCGTGGGACACCCCTCCCCAACGAGGGGCGCTTATCTGAAAGGGTAGCTACATGGCTATTGCAAAGCCCGGCACGCGGCCGGAAAATCCGCGTTTTTCCTCTGGCCCCTGCGCCAAATTCCCCAATTACAACGTCAACATGCTTGCCGATGCGCCGCTCGGGCGCTCGCACCGTGCCGCCGTGGGCAAGGCGCGGCTCAAGGCCGCCATTGACGGCACGCGCGAAGTGCTCGGCATTCCCGATGACTATCGCATTGGCATCGTGCCCGCGTCTGACACCGGCGCGGTGGAAATGGCGATGTGGTCGCTTTTGGGCGCGCGGCCCGTGGAAATGCTCGCCTGGGAAAGCTTTGGCGCGGGCTGGGTGACCGACGCGGTCAAGCAGCTGAAGCTCGACGCGGTGGTGAAGACCGCCGACTATGGCGAGATCGTCGATCTGACCTCGGTCGATACCGACAATGACGTGGTGTTTACCTGGAACGGCACCACCTCGGGCGTGCGCGTCCCGAATGGCGACTGGATCAAACCGGATCGCCAAGGGCTGACGATCTGCGACGCCACATCGGCGGCCTTCGCGCAGCGCCTGCCCTGGGACAAACTCGATGTGACCACGTTTTCGTGGCAAAAGGTGCTGGGCGGCGAGGCGGCGCACGGGATGCTGATCCTCAGCCCCCGCGCGGTGGAGCGGCTGGAAAGCTACACACCGCCCTGGCCCCTGCCGAAGATTTTCCGCCTCACCAAGGGCGGCAAGCTGATCGAGGGTATTTTCAAGGGCGAGACGATCAACACGCCGTCGATGCTCGCGGTCGAGGATTACCTTGCCGCGCTCGACTGGGCGCGCTCTGTGGGCGGGATCGAGGGGCTGCGCAACCGCGCCTATGCCAACCTCGCCGAAATCCAGGGCTTCGTTGCCGCGCATGACTGGCTGGCCTTCCTCGCCAATGATCCGGCGGTGCGGTCCAACACCTCGGTGTGTCTGAAATTCACCGATCCGCGCATCAGCGATGGCGCGGCCTTCGCCAAGGCGGTGGTGAAACGGCTCGATGACGAGGGCGTGGCCTTTGATATCGGGGCCTATCGCGACGCGCCGCCGGGGCTGCGCATCTGGTGCGGCGGCACGGTCGAGACGGCCGACGTAGCCGCGCTGATGCCGTGGATCGAATGGGCCTTCGAGGCCGAGATCGCGGCGCTCACCGAGTCGGCGTGACCCCGATTTCCTGAAAAGAAATCGGCCCGGAGTCTTTTCAAGACTCCGGGCCTTCCCCCGAAACGTTTCATCAAAGGACCAGCAAAAATGGCTCCCAAGGTTCTCGTATCCGACAAGCTTTCCGAAACAGCCGTGCAGATCTTTCGCGATCGCGGTATCGACGTGGATTTCCAGCCTGATCTTGGCAAGGACAAGGACAAACTGGCCGAGGTGATCGGCCAATATGATGGCCTCGCCATCCGCTCGGCCACCAAGGTCACCGAGAAAATCCTCGCCAATGCCACCAATCTCAAGGTGATCGCGCGCGCGGGCATCGGCACCGACAATATCGACAAGGCGGCGGCCTCGAAGCGCGGCGTGATCGTCATGAACACGCCCTTTGGCAACATGATCACCACCGCCGAACACGCCATCGCGCTGATGTTCGCCGTGGCGCGGCAAATCCCCGAGGCCAGCGCCTCGACCCATGCCGGGAAATGGGAGAAATCGAAATTCATGGGGGTGGAGCTCACCGGCAAGACGCTCGGTGTGATCGGCGCGGGCAATATCGGCGGCATCGTCTGCGACCGCGCGCGCGGCCTCAAGATGAAGGTGGTGGCCTATGACCCGTTCCTCGGCCAGGAAAAGGCTGACAAGATGGGGGTGGAGAAGGTCGAGCTGGACGACCTCCTGAAGCGCGCCGATTTCATCACGCTGCATGTGCCGCTGACCGATCAGACCCGCAACATCCTGAGCCGTGAGGCGCTGGAGAAGACCAAGACGGGCGTGCGCATTATCAACTGCGCGCGCGGCGGTCTGGTGGACGAGGCGGCGCTGGCCGACCTTCTGAAATCCGGCCATGTCGCGGGCGCGGCTTTTGACGTGTTCGCGGAGGAACCCGCCACAGAAAACCCGCTGTTCGGCCTGCCCAACGTGGTCTGCACGCCGCATCTGGGGGCCGCCACCACCGAGGCGCAGGAAAACGTCGCCCTGCAAGTGGCCGAACAGATGTCGGATTACCTGCTGACGGGGGCGGTGAGCAACGCGCTCAACATGCCGTCGGTCACCGCCGAAGAGGCCAAGGTGATGGGGCCGTGGATCAAGCTCTCGGATCACCTGGGCAATTTCATCGGCCAGATGACCGACGAGCCGATCAAGGCCATCAACATCCTCTTTGACGGGGTGGCGTCCGAGATGAACCTTGGCGCGCTGACCTGCGCCGCCGTGGCGGGGATCATGAAATCGGTGAACCCCGAGGTGAACATGGTCTCGGCCCCCGTCGTCGCCAAGGAGCGCGGGGTGAAGATCTCCACCACCAAGCAGGACAAATCCGGTGCCTTCGAGGGCTATGTCAAGATCACCGTGGTGACAGACAAGCGCGAGCGCTCCATCGGCGGCACGGTGTTCTCGGACGGCAAGCCGCGTTTTATCCAGATCAAGGGCATCAATATCGACGCCGAGATCGGGCGGCACATGCTCTATACCACCAACGAAGACGTGCCCGGCATCATCGGCACGCTGGGCCAGACCATGGGCGAGAACGGCGTCAACATCGCCAACTTTACCCTTGGCCGGTCGGATGCGGGCGGCGAGGCCATCGCGCTTCTCTATGTCGATGCGCCGGTGCCCGAGGCCGCGATTGCCGCGCTCAACGCGACGGGCAAATTCCAGCAGATCCGCCCGCTGCACTTCGACATGGCCTGAGCCACACCCAAGCGATGGACACCGGTCGCCTGCCTGCGCTATCAGGCAGGCGATTTCGCATTGAGGAGCGCGCCCATGTCCGGCCACGGCACCCCCATCCCGATGGTCTCGCACCCGTCCGGGGCCTTGACAGGCACGGCGGATGTGCCCGGCGACAAGTCGATCTCGCACCGCGCGCTGATCCTTGGCGCGCTCTGCGTCGGCGAGACGGTCATCACCGGCCTGTTGGAGGGCGATGACGTTCTGGACACCGCGAAGGCAATGCGCGCCTTCGGGGCGGAGGTGACGCGCGACGACGGCGGCACATGGCGCGTGCATGGCGTGGGTGTGGGCGGCTTTGCCGAGCCGGAACAGGTGATCGACTGCGGCAATTCCGGCACCGGCGTGCGGCTCATCATGGGGGCGATGGCGACCTCGCCCATCACCGCGACCTTTACCGGCGATGCGAGCCTCAACAAGCGGCCCATGGCGCGGGTCACCGATCCGCTGGCGCTCTTTGGCGCGCGGGCGGTGGGGCGCGCGGGCGGGCGGCTGCCGATGACGATCGTCGGGGCGGACTATCCGGTGCCGGTGCGCTATACCGTGCCGGTGCCGTCCGCGCAGGTGAAATCGGCGGTGCTGCTGGCCGGGCTCAACGCGCCGGGGCAGACCGTGGTGATCGAGCGCGAAGCAACGCGCGACCATACCGAGCGGATGCTGGCGGGGTTCGGGGCGGAAATCACCACCGAAGCGACCGACGAGGGCCGCGTCATCACCCTGACCGGGCAGCCGGAACTCATCCCGCAAACCATCGTCGTGCCGCGCGATCCAAGCTCGGCGGCCTTCCCGGTCTGCGCGGCGCTCATCACACCCGGCTCGGATGTGCTGGTGCCCAACATCGGGCTGAATCCCACGCGGGCGGGGCTTTTCACCACGTTGCGCGAGATGAGGGCCGATCTCACTTACGAGAATGAGCGCGAGGAGGGCGGCGAGCCGGTGGCCGATCTGCGCGCGCGTTTCTCTCCCGATCTGAAGGGCATCGAAGTGCCGCCCGAGCGTGCCGCCTCGATGATCGACGAATACCCGGTGCTGTCGGTCGTCGCAGCCTTCGCCCAAGGGGCCACCGTGATGCGCGGCGTGAAGGAATTGCGCGTCAAGGAAAGCGACCGGATCGAGGCCATGGCCACGGGCCTGCGTGCGGGCGGCGTCACGGTCGAGGATGGGCCAGATTGGTGGATCGTGCAGGGCATGGGGCATGGCCGCGTGCCCGGCGGGCAGATCTGCGCCAGCCATCTCGATCACCGTATCGCCATGTCGTTTCTGGTGATGGGCATGGCCGCAAACGCCCCGGTCAGCGTCGATGATGCCAGCCCCATCGCCACGTCATTCCCGGTATTCGAGCCGCTGATGGCCGGGCTTGGCGCGGATATCCAGCGGGGGTGAGCCGTGCCCGATGCGAGATAAAGCCCGAGCAGCAACAGGCAGAACCCGGCAAGCGATACCCCGAACCCCCGCCGCCAGAACGGTGCCGCGACAAGCCCGAGATAGCGGCCAAGGATCACGCGCGCCTTGAGCCAGGCAAGCCCGAGGATGAGCGCCCCGGCAACGGCGCTCAGGCCCGGCGGCACCGGTGCGAGCGACAACAGCGTAGACCCGAGGCTAAGCCCGATCAGCGCGCCCCAGGCGCGCAGGAGCGGATCGCGGGGCATCCTCATCGCAGCAGGTAGATGACCGGGAACAAGAGCACCCAGACCAGATCGACCATGTGCCAGAACGCGGCCCCCGCCTCGATATTGCGCGGCGCGTCCTGCCACGCGACCAGCAACAGCACGACGACCCCCGCGACGACATGCGCCGCGTGAAACCCGGTGAGAAGGTAATAGAAGGTAAAGAACGGGTGGGTATCCCAGCCGATACCCTCGGCGGCCTTGCCCGCATATTCCGCGCCCTTGATGACGAGAAACACCACGCCGAGCGCCGCCGCCCCGATCAGCGCCACGCGCGCAGCCCCGCGCCGCGCGCCCTCGCGCAGGCGCAGGGCAAGGGCGGCCAGCGCGCCGCTTGTCACCAGAACCACGGTGTTGAGCCCCGCGCCGGTGCGGTAAAGCGCGTCCTGCGCCACGGCAAACCCCTCGGGATCGGTGATCCGCACCGCCAGGAATGCAGCGAGGCCCGCCCCGAAAACCAAAAGCTCGCTGACGATCAGAACCCAGATCATCAGATCGCCGGGCAAGTCGTCGAACACGCTGGTGTCGCTCATGCGCCCACCAGATCGCGATAGATCATCGGCAGCGCCTCGGTCAGGCGTTCGGGATGGGGGATGACGTGAAACCCGCCCTGCCCGAACATCCGCGCGAACCACGATTTGGCCTGCCGGTCCACGGTGATGCCGAACACCGATTGCCCCGCGCGCCGCGCCTCGCGCACCGCCATGGCGGTATCCTCGATGCCGTGGCGGCCCTCGTAATGATCGAGATCGTTGGGCTTGCCATCGGTGATGACCAGAAGCAGGCGGCGCCTGCCGCCCTGCGCCGACAGCCCCTTGGAGGCGTGGCGCACCGCCGCCCCCAACCGGGTATAGAAACCGGGGCGCAACCCGCCGATCCGGTCCTCGACCGAGGCGCTCATCGGCTCGTCAAAGCGCTTGCAGGTGCGGATATAGACCCGGTCGCGCTTGAGCGAGGAAAACGCGTTTATGGCGAAACTGTCGCCGCAGGCCTCCAGCCCCCAGGCCAGCGCCGCCAGCGCCTCGCGCTCCACATCGATCACCGCGCGGTCGCCCACCGCGCTCTCGGTCGAGCGCGATATGTCGAGCAGGATCGACACCGCGAGGTCACGGGCCTGCGGGCGGGTCTGCCGCCAGATGCGGTTGCTGCCCGCCCCGTTGGCGAGGATATCGACGCGCGCGCGCACCGCCGCCTCGATATCGAGCTCGTCGCCGTCGAGCTGACCGGGGATCGAGACGCGGCCGGGGCGCAGCGCCTCGAATTGCCGCCGCACCCGGTGGATGCGCCGCTGCGCGCGCGGGTCGGCGCGAAACGAGGGCACGCCGCTGCCCGGCTCTGCCACGCTATCCAGCACGCGCACATGATCGGGCAGGTAGGCCCCGGTGCGCACGTCCCATTCAGGGTATAGCGTGACGCCCGACAGGCGGTCGCGGTCGACATCCTCGGGCGCAAGATCAAGATGCAGCTTGAGCCGCGTCGCGGGGGCCTTCGATATCTGGCCCAGCCCGATTTCCTCCTGGTCGTCGGCGGCCTTCTTGGCGCTGTCGGGGTCGTCGTCATCGACACGGCGGTTGAGGTTAAGAAACTCGGTCCAGCTCAGGATCGCCTCGAACTTGTGCAGGATCAGGCTGTCGCCGCGCTCGGCCTGATCGGCCTTGCGGCGACGGGCGCGGTGGGTCTTGTTGCTGCCCTCCTCGGGCGGGCCGTCGGTGTCGCGGCTCTCGACCTCGTCGCGCGCCGACATCACCAGTTCGCGCAGGTCGGGCCAGAGCGCAACCGGCTGAAACGGGCGATAGCCGCGCGGGGCGGCGATCTGCGCCAGGTCGCCCGCCTCGATCGCGGAGTGCAACGCCTTTGCCCGGTCGGTCAGGGGCGCGGGATCCCCGAGCATCTCGCGGATCAGCGCCTCGATCGCCGCTTCCTCGCGCGGCAGGGCTTGCGCTGCGCGGTAATGCAGGGTGGCCGCACACAGGTTCTGGTAAAGCTCTTGCAGGCCCGGCGCGGCGGCAAGGGTGGCCTGCACCATCGCCCGCGCGGTGCGCAACGCGCGCAGGTCCGCGCGCAGCGGATCATCCTCGGCCACATGGCCGGGCGCATGGGCCACTGCCGCCGTCAGCCACAGGTAAAGCGCGCCATTGGCCGCGCGCGTCGGCAACAGCCCGAGGCTGTCGGGCAGGCGCAGCACCTCGCCGTCAAAGCTGGCGCGCGGGGTGATTTCCACCTCGGTGCCCAGACGCCGCAAAAACCGCAGGCGATGGCGCGATACCTCTGGCGAGACCGGGCGGATTTCGACCGAATGCCCGCCGCCAAGCCCACGAAAGAACACCGCCAGCCGCCCGCTGACCTCGGACAGGTCCACGGCGGCCCCGTGATGCGCCTTGGGCGCATCAAGGCGGCTGGCGAATGCGTGCCACAGTTTCCCGATGGTTTCTTCGGGCTCCCACGGCTCTATGTCGATACCGGTCACGGCCATGCCTCACCCAAAGACGGCCGTGACCAGATCGAGAAGCCCGCGTTTGATATCAGCATCATCGGTCAGCGGCTCTATCATTGCGGCCTCGATGGCGCGCTCCACGGGCATTCCCTGCCCGATGAGGGTGGCCGCGTAAATCACGAGGCGGGTCGAGACGCCTTCCTCAAGATCCTGGCCCTTGAGCGCGCGCAGCTTGCCCGCAAGCCGCACAAGGGCGCGGGCGCGATCCTCGGCGATACCCGTTTCCTGCACCACGATGCGGGTTTCCAGATCGGGGGGCGGAAAATCGAACTCCATCGCGATAAAGCGCTGCCGGGTCGAGGGCTTGAGCGTCTTGAGGATATTCTGATAGCCGGGGTTATAGGACGCCACGAGCATGAAACCCGGTGCCGCCTCCAGCTCTTCGCCGGTGCGGTCGATGGGCAGGATGCGGCGATCATCGGTGAGCGGGTGCAGCACCACGGTCACGTCCTTGCGCGCCTCCACCACCTCGTCGAGATAACAGATCGCGCCCTCGCGCACCGCGCGGGTGAGCGGACCATCGACCCAGACCGTCTCGCCACCCTTGAGCAGGTAACGGCCAATCAGGTCCGCCGCCGACAGGTCATCATGACAGGCCACGGTATAGAGCGGGCGGCCAAGCGTTGCCGCCATATGCGCCACGAAACGGGTCTTGCCGCAGCCGGTCGGCCCCTTCAGGAGCACCGGCAGGTCATTCTCGCTGGCGGCGCGGAACAGCGCGCATTCATCGCCTTGCGCGAGGTAGAAGGGGGCGGTGGCCGCCCCCTCCTGTTGCAGGGTCATATCACCGTCCATGCCCGTCACTCCGCGGCCATCGACGGCTCGGCCGTGATGATCTCCCGGCGCGGGAAGGCCAGCGAATAGACCAGCAGGACCAACCCGAGGAATACCACCACGCCCGCACCAAGGCGCATCCAGTAGAAGATCGCGATCTGGTCCTGAACGGTCATGTAATACTCGCCCATCACCCGTTGCAGATGGGTTTGCACCGTGCCGGCAATGGTCAGCGTGAAGGTCATGAACACCATCCCGCCCGACATCAGCCAGAACGCGGCCATGTTGAGCACCTGGTTATAGGGATCACGCCCGCGCAGAATGGGCAGCGCATAGGTGAAGATCGCGATATTGAGGCAGACATAGGCCCCGTAGAACGCAAGGTGCCCGTGAGCGGCGGTGATCTGCGTGCCGTGGGTATAGTAATTGACCCCGTGCAGCGTGTGCAGGAACCCCCAGACACCCGCCCCGAAGAACGCCAGCGTGGCACAGCCCAGCGACCACAGAAGCGCCGCCTTGTTGGGATGATCGCGCCGCCCCTTCCAGACCATGACAAAGGCAAAGGCCATCATGGCAAAGAACGGGATCACTTCGAGCGAGGAGAAGATCGAGCCGATCCACTGCCAATAGCCCGGCGTGCCGATCCAGTAGTAGTGGTGCCCGGTGCCGAGAATGCCCGAGAAAAGCGCGGCGGCGACAATGACATAGAGCCATTTTTCCACCACCTCGCGGTCAACCCCCGTCAGCTTGAGCATCAGGAAGGCGAGGATCGAGGCCATCACCAATTCCCATGTGCCCTCCACCCAGAGATGGACCACATACCACCAATACATCTTGTCCAGCGACAGGTTGGCGGGGTTGTAGAAGGAAAACAGGAACAGCAGCGCAAGCAGCCACAGGCCCAGCAACAAGATGTTGGTGATCGCGGTCTTGCGGCCCTTCAGCACGGTCATCGACACGTTGTAGAGAAAGATCAGCGCCGCCACGACGATACCGGCCTTGACCCATTTGGGTTGCTCAAGGAACTCGCGCCCCTCCTTGCCCAAAAGCCAATGCCCCTCGAACAGATTGAACAGATAGGTCACCACCACGCCCAGCGTGCCGAGAACCAGGATCGCGAGTTGCAGATAGGCAAGTGTCGGCGAATGGATCTCGCGCTCGGATTCCTCGGGGATAAGAAAATAGGCGGCCCCGAAGAAGCCCAGCAAGAGCCAGACGATGAGCGAATTGGTGTGCAGCATCCGCAGGATGTTGAACGGCACAAGCTCGCTGAGGAAATTGGGGCTGACATAGACCCAGCCCACCAGCAGCCCGCCGATGATCTGGATCACGAAAAGACCCAGCGCGACAGCAAAGTAGGCCATCGCAATTTTTTGCGTTTGGTATTTCATCGAGTGTCTCCTTCACTCAGCCCGCATCATTGGGCGGCCAGCCCTGTGCATCGATCTGGTCAACCCAGAGCAGGAAATCGGCAAGGTTGCGCGTCTCTTCCTCGGTCAGGTCGAAATAGGGCATCTGACGGCGCCCCTCGACGCCCGAGGGCTGCGATTTCATCCAGCCGTCGAGGATCTCGTAACCGGCCTCGGCATCACCGCTCGCGCCCCAGCGCGTCATCACGTTCATCAACTCGGGCGCAAAGTAGGCCCCCTCGCCCATGATCGAATGACAGTTGATGCAGGAGTGCTTCTCCCAGACATGCTTACCCTTGGCGACGCTCTCGGTGAGTTGGTCGTTATTGGTCGATTTGGTCAGGATATGACGGTGCGAGTGAGCAGTGAGGCCGACGAAGATCACGATGAAGAACAGCGATCCTCCGTAAAAAATGTTTCGGGCCATGCTCTTGGTCATGACTTCGCGCATGCGATTCTCCTTTGCGCGTGAATGCGACTGCACACAAATTGCGCAGGTCCGGCGGCCCGCTCCTTGACTATTGTTAACAGGGGGCAAAACAGTTTGGCCGCTCTTGGGCCGCGCGGCGCGCATGCCCAGCGCCCTTTTGCACAAGCGATCTCAACCGCATCGCGTGGCCCTTGTGGCCGCCTTAACGAAAGTCAAGGCGCGCGGCGGCAAGGTCATGTTCACTTTCCCGTGCCTCACCAACGCAATGGAGAACATGATATGACAGCCCCAAATGCGAAGACTGCGCGCGCCGCAGGCCTTGGCCTTGGCTTTTCCCTGCTTTTGTCAACGGTCGCCCTGCCGGTCTTTGCGCAGGATCGGCCCACCATGACCGAAGAGGCCTTTGAAGGTGCCAAGCAGACCTATTTCGAGCAATGCGCCGGCTGCCACGGCGTGCTCCGCAAGGGCGCGACCGGCAAGCCGCTCCTGCCCGAAGTCAAGACCAAGGCCGCCGACGGCACCGAGACGGTCACCGGCACGCTCAAGCTTGGCCAGGACCGGCTGGAGCGAATCATCGCCTACGGCACCGAAGGCGGGATGAACAATTTCGACGGCATCCTGAGCGAAGAGAAGATCCGCGACCTGGCGACCTATATCCAGCTCGATCCGCCCAAGCCGCCGGAAATGTCGCTCGCGCAGATGAAGGAGACCCGCAAGGTCTATATCGAGCCCAAGGATTACCCCACAGAGCCGCTGCATGGCCGCAACTGGGAGAATTTCTTTGTCGTGATCGAGCGCGACGTGGGCAAGGTCGCGGTGATCGACGGCGACACCAAGGAGGTGCTGGTCCATATTCCCACGGGCTATGCCGTCCACGTCCTCAAGGCGTCGGAACATCACAGCATCGACGAGCCGGAAAACCCCGGCCGGTTCTGGTACACGATGGGCCGCGACGGCAAGATGACCAAGATCGACCTGTGGCAAAAGCCCGAGAACATGCTCGTGGCCGAGGTCAAGATCGCCTATGACGCCCGCGACGTGGCCGTATCCGGCGACGGCAAATACGTCATCGGCGGGGGCTACTGGCCGCCGCATTTCGCCATCGTCGATGCCGAAACGATGGAGCCGAAAAAGGTCGTCTCGACCCGCGGCGTCAACGTCGATGGCGAATATGTCGAGGAGGCGCGCGTCGCCGCCATCTACACCACCCCGCACGAGCCGACATGGCTGGTCGCGGTCAAGGAACTGGGTCAGATCTGGCAGGTCGACTACTCCGATATCGACAACCTGCGGATCGACAAGATCGACAACTCGAAATACCTGCATGACGGGTTCTTTGATCCGACAGGCCGTTATTTCCAGATCGCGGCCAATGCCTCGAACCAGATGGTTGTGATCGACTCCAAGACCCGCAAGCTCGAAGCGATCATCGACGTCAAGTCGAAGCCGCATCCGGGACCGGGCGCCAACTGGGTTGACCCCAATTGCGGCCCCGTGGGCGGCACCACGCATCTTGGCACGGGCTTCGTGACGGTCTGGGGCAACGATCCCGAGGGCCATCCCGACAACGCCTGGAAGATCTGCTACGAGGTCGAAACCGACGGGCCGGGCCTGTTTGTGCGCACCCATCCGAACAGCAAATATGTCTGGGCGGATCAGACGCTGCATCCCGAACCCGAGATCCAGCAATCGGTGCAGGTGATCGACAAGGCCACCGGCGAGATCGTCAAAACCATCCAGTTGACCGAAACCGAAGGTTCTGTCGCCGTTCATTTCGAATTCAACCAGGACGGCACCGAGGTCTGGGCCTCGGTCTGGAACCGGTCGGATTCGAAAACCGACAATGGCGAGATCGTGGTTTTCGACGCCGAGACGCTGGAAGAGAAATACCGGATCAAGGGCCTCTTTGCCCCCACCGGCAAGTTCAACGTCTATAATCGGTCGAACCACAAGACCTGAGCCATGAGGGCCGGGGGGCATGATCGCCTCCCGGCCCTTTCTCTTTGCCAAGGATCAACCGCAGACCTGACGGAGCGCCGATCACATGACTGACGAAACCCCCAAGAAACCCGGCCGCATGTGGCGGCGCTGGGTGCTTTTCGGCGTGCCCATCGGTGGTGCGGCCGCAGCCTTTATCGCCGGCATCGTCTTCTGGGGCGGGTTCAACACCGCGATGGAAGCGACCAACACGCTGGATTTCTGCATCTCCTGCCACGAGATGCGAGAGAACGTGTTCAAGGAATACGAGCACACCATCCACCACGAGAATCGCTCGGGCGTGCAGGCGACCTGTTCGGATTGCCACGTGCCCGACCCTTGGGTGCACAAGATGGTGCGCAAGGTGCAGGCGTCCAAAGAGCTTTACGGCAAGCTTGTCGGCACGATCGACACGCGCGAGAAATTCGAGGAGGAACGCCTGCGGCTTGCCACCAATGTCTGGACCGCGATGAAAAAGACCGATTCGCGCGAATGCCGCAACTGTCACACCATCGAAAGCATGAACCCGCGCTTTCAGAAACCGCGCGCGCGTCAGCAGCATCTGACCGCGATGGAGACAGGCCAGACCTGTATCGACTGTCACAAGGGGATCGCGCATTCGGATGTGCGCAGCCGCGCGCCCGAGGAATTGATCGAGGCGCTGGAAACCCCGAACCCTGCCCATATCAAGGAGGTGCCGCAAAGCTTCCTCGACGGGCTGGCCTATATCGAGAAGGTCGAGGCCGAAGAGGCGGCCGCCGCCGCCAAGGCAGCGCAGGCGGCCGAAGCAGCGGTCGAGGCGCGCATTGCAGCGGCTGTTGATGCGGCGCTGAGCGAGAGCGAGCCCGCCCCCGCCACCGAGGGGCCGGACGGCGCAATCGACTGGTCCGCCATCACCCCCGTCACCGTTGGCCTCTTCTATCCCGGCCAGACGCCGTGGGAATGGGTGCTCAACGGCAAGGAACATGGCGGCGCGCGCGCCTTTACCAAGGGCGGCGATCAATGCTCGGTCTGCCACGCCAAGGAGACCGCCGCGATGGGGGCCAAGATGGTCAGCGGCGAAAAGGCCGAGCCCACCCCCATCCCCGGCAAGCGCGGCGCGGTGGATGTGGCCATTCAGGCCGCGCATGACGCCGACAACCTCTACCTGCGCCTGCGCTGGAAGGATGGCGGCCACGCGCCGGTGCCCTTTGTCGATGGCGGCATGATGGACCCGGAAAACCCGGTGAAACTCGCCATGATGATCGTGGGCAGCGGGGTGGAGCGCGCCAATCAGGCGGGGTGCTGGGCAAGCTGCCACATGGACAGCCGCACCATGCCCAACACGCCCGAGAGCCTTGGCGATCTCGACGCGGCGCTGGGCGGGCACGGCTATGTGCAGAAATACATCCCCAACAGCCGCACCGATATCGAGATCCGGGGCCGGTCGCGCCCGGCGGGCGGCTGGGATCTGCTGCGCGACGAGGGCGAGCTTAAAGCCTTCCTGGAGAGCGACACCTTCATGGACTTCACCCGGCTCGACGCTTCGGGCAATGCGCGGCGCGGCTATTTGCTGGAGCGGCGGCACGAGGATGCGGGCCACCCGGTAGACGGCTCGATGGTGCGCGAGGGCGATACCTGGACGGCGGTGCTGGTGCGTCCGCTTGCGGCCACCGCGCCGGGGCAGATCGCCATCGAGCCGGGCAAGGTCTACACGGTGGGCTTTGCGCTCCATGACGATCACGCGGCGGCGCGGTTCCACCATGTCTCGCTCGATCTGCGGCTGGCGCTCGACGATGCGTCGGTCGAATTGAACGCCGTAGCGCCCTGAGGGCGGGTGTGCCGGCGCAGGCGGCCCCGGTCCCGAAACGGGCCGGGGCCGCTGTTTTGTAATGGAAAGGAGAGAGCCATGCCCCCGATTCGAACCCTTGCGCTGCTTCTGGTATTCTTGCCACTGCCCGCACACGCCACTGACGACCTGCCCACCGACCCCGAGGCGCTGGCCGAGGGCGCGGCGATCTTCGAGCGACGGTGCAGCCAGTGTCACGGGCTTGACCACGTGATCTACAAGGCACCGTGGCTCAACGGGTTGATCGGGCGGCCCGCAGCTTCGGTGCCCGATTTCCCCTATTCCGAGGCGATGCGCGCCTGGGGGGGGACCTGGACGGTGGAGAACCTCAAGACCTGGCTGACCAAGCCCGAAGCCTTCATCCCAGGCACCGCGATGAATTTCGGCGGCTTCCGCCGCCGCACCGAGGACCGCGACAAGGTCATCGCCTGGCTCATCGAGGCGACACGCGCAAAAGAGTGATCGCGCGCTGCCCTTTTCAACGGCAGTCGCGGCGCACCTTAACGAAAGTCAAGGCGCGCCCCGCCCGATGGGCGACAATCGCGGGGTAGGTCACACCGGGAGACAGCGATGACATATCTTAGCCAGGGCCGCGTGTTGCTTGTAGGGGCCGGACCGGGCGCGGTGGACCTGATGACGCTGCGCGCGATGCGGATGCTCGAGACCGCCGACGCGGTGGTCTACGATCGCCTCGTCAGCCCCGAAATCCTCGGCTTTGCGCCCCCTGACGCGCGCATGATCGCGGTGGGCAAGGGCCCGAAATGCCCCACCGTTCCACAGGAGCGGATCAACGAAATCCTCTATGATCTTGCGCGCGAGGGCCTGTGCGTGGCGCGGCTCAAGGGAGGCGATCCGCTGATCTTCGGGCGCGGATCGGAAGAGGCGGAATACCTGCGCGCGCGCGGGGTCGCGGTCGAATACTGCCCCGGCATCACCGCCGCGCAGGGCATGGCCGCGAGCACCGGCGTGCCGCTCACCCATCGCGGTCTCTCGACCGGGGTGCGCTATGTCACCGGCCACCGGGCGCGCAACGCGCCGCTCGATCTCGACTGGAAGAGCCTTGCCAGCGAGGACACCACGCTGGTGGTCTATATGGGTGCGGCCAATATCGCGGAAATCGCGCTCAACCTGATGCGCGAGGGCCTGCCCGGCGCGCTGCCGGTCATGGCGGTGTCCGAGGCCACCACCCCGCGCGAAATACGCCGCGTGTCGCGGCTCGACCGGATCGGGCTGGACATGGCCGCCGCCCCGCTGCCCGCGCCGGTGCTGTTTGTCATCGGTCACGTCGTGTCGCTTTACCGCGATACGGCGCTGCCCTTCGATCTGCCCGAGGCAATGGCCGGTGAATAGGGCGCTTGTGATCCTGGCGCTCGCCGCCGCCACGCCTGCATGGGCCGAGCCCGACGCCGCCGCGCTCGAACGGCTGGTGTTGCAGGATTGTGGATCGTGCCACGGGCTGACGCTCAAGGGCGGGCTGGGGCCGGATATCCGCACCGGCGCGCTTGGACATCACGACAACGACAGCCTGGCCCGCGTCATCCTCGACGGCATTCCCGGCACCCCGATGCCGCCCTGGCGACCGCTCTTGAGCGAGGCCGAGGCACGCTGGATCGCAGCCTATCTTTTGGAAAGAGACCCCGGATGACCCGCATCACACGCCTTTTCGGGGGCGCTGCCCCCGTCGCGCAAAGCGCGACTCCCCCGGAGTATTTCCCTCAGGAAGAAACGCGATCAGGGCATCTTCTTGGTCCAAATACCCGCCTCCGTCATCTGCTGGGCGCGGTGGCGCTTGTTCTATGCAGCGCGTTTGCCAGCGGGGCCGGGGCGCAGGGCACCGGCGATCTGGGGCTGGTGGTGGAACGCGCCAGCGGCTCGCTGCTGGTGGTCGATCAATCAGAGCGCGCGCGGATCGGGCGGATCGAGGGGCTGGGCGATCTGAGCCATGCCTCCATCGTCTATTCGCCGGACGAGCGCTTTGGCTTCGTCTTCGGGCGGGATGGCGGGCTGACCAAGGTCGATATCCTCGAGCGAAAGATCGTGGGCCGGGTGATGCAGGCGGGCAATTCCATCGGCGGGGCGATCTCGGATGATGGGCGCTATGTGGCGGTGTCCAATTACGAGCCGGGCGGCGTGCGGGTGTTCGACGCGGCCACGCTCGATCTGGTGGCCGATATCCCCACGGGGTCGAAAACCGTCGGGCTGGTGGATATTCCCGGCACGCGCTTCGTGTTTTCGCTCTGGGATGCGGGCGAGACATGGGTCGCCGATCTGTCGGGGGACACGCCCGAAATCACCCGGATGACGGGCATGGGCAAGAACCCCTATGACGCGCTGGTGACCGGGGACGGGCGCACCTATATCGTCGGGTTGTTCGGCGAGGATCATCTGAGCGCGCTCGACCTGTGGCAGGACGCGCCCAAGCCAACGGCCATCCTGCCCGGCTATGCCGAGGGGCGCGAGGGGCTGCCGGTCTACAAGATGCCGCATCTCGAGGGCTGGGCGCTGGCGGGGCACGAATTCGCCCTGCCCGCGATGGGCCAGCACGAGGTGCTCTGGGTCGATGCGCGCAGCCTTGGGGAATCCGGGCGCACGGCGGTGCATGGTCAGCCGGTCTTTGCCATGGCGCGGCCGGATGGACGCCATGTCTGGGTGAATTTCGCCCATCCCAGGAACGACACGATCCAGGTGATCGACAGCCTGAGCAAGCAGGTGATCCACGAATTCAAGCCCGGCCCCGGCGTGCTCCATATGGAGTTTACCCCGCGCGGTCACGAGGTGTGGCTGTCGGTGCGCGATGCCGGAAAGATCATGATCTACGACACCGAGACCTTTGAAAAGCTGGGCGAGATCGAGGCCGATAGCCCCTCGGGCATCTTCTTTACCGCGCGCGCGCACAAGACGGGGCTGTGAGCCATGCACCACTTTGCCGATCCCATCGACCGGGCGCTGCTCAACGACTGGCAGCGTGATTTCCCCGTCACGGCGCGGCCCTATGACGTGCTGGCGCAGCATCTCGGCACCACCGAGCTCGATGTGCTGTCGCGCCTTCTGGCCAAGCGGGCGGCGGGGCAGATCACCCGCGTCGGGGCCACCTGCGCGCCCAACACCATCTCCGCCAGCACGCTGGCGGCGGTGGCCGCCCCCGAGGACCGGATCGAGGAGGTGGCGCGGATCATCGGCGAAGAGCCGGGGGTGAACCATTCCTACCTGCGCGAGAACGACTGGAACCTGTGGTTCGTGGCCACCGGCCCGGACCGGGCGCATGTCGATGCGGCGCTTGCGCGGATCGCGCGGCGCAGCGGCTTGCAGGTGCTGGATTTGCGGCTGGTGCGCCCGTTCAACCTCGATCTCGGGTTCAGCCTGCGCGACGAGCCGCGCGGCGGGATCGTGCCCATCCCCCCCGATACAAGCGTGCTGGAGCCCGGAGACCGGGCGATCATGCAGGCCCTGATGAGCGGCCTTCCGCTGGAGCCGCAGCCCTATGCCGCGCTGGCCGCGATGATCGGCCTGCGCGAGCACGCGGTGATGGCGCGTATCCGCGCGCTGATTGATGCGCGGATCGTGGCGCGGCTGGGCGTCATCGTGCGCCACCGCGCGCTGGGCTGGCGGGCGAATGCGATGGTGGTCTGGGATTTGCCCCACGAGGCGATAGACCGCGCCGGGCCGGTGCTGGCGGCATCGCCCGGTGTGACGCTGTGCTATGAGCGCGGCATCGTGCCGGGCCTCTGGCCATACCGTCTCTACTCGATGATCCACGCCCGCAGCCGCGCCGAGGCGCTGGGCTGGCTGCACCAGGCCGCCTCTCTGCCCGAATTGCGCGGGGTGCCGCATCTCGCGCTGTTTTCCACCCGCTGCTTCAAGCAGACCGGTGCCATGATCGCCCCCGAAAGGAACAGCGCATGACCCCCGACGCCACCGATCGCGCGATCCTGAACCGCTTGCAGGACGGCTTTCCGATCACGCCTGCGCCCTTCGCCGCCGTGGCGCGGGAATTGGGGCTGACCGAGGCCGATCTGATCGCGCGGCTGGAGCGCATGAAGGCTGCGCGCATCCTCACCCGGTTCGGCCCGTTCCTTGACGCCGAGGCGATGGGCGGCGCGTTCTGTCTTTGCGCGATGGCGGTGCCGGAGGCCGATTTCGAGACCGTGGCGGCGCAGATCAACGCATACCCGCAAGTGGCGCATAATTACGCGCGCGCGCACCGGCTCAACATGTGGTTCGTTCTCGCCACCGAGACCGGCGACGAGATCGCGGCGGTGGCCGGGATGATCGAGCGCGAGACGGGCCTGCGCGTGCTGCGCTTTCCGAAACTGCGCGAGTTTTTCATCGGGTTCCGGGTGGCGGCATGAGCATCGACGCCACCGACCGCCGCATCATCGCCGCCACGCAGGCGGGCCTGCCGCTGGTGGCAGAGCCCTATGCCGCGCTGGCCGATACGCTGGGGATGGACGAGGCGGCGCTTTGCGACCGGCTGCGCGCGATGCAGGAGCGCGGGATCATCCGCCGCATCGCGCTTGCGCCCAATCACTATGCGCTGGGTATGGTGGCCAATGGCATGTCGGTCTGGGATGTGGAGGATGCGCGGATTGCCGGTCTCGGCCCGCGTATCGGCGCGCTCGACTATGTCAGCCATTGCTACGAGCGCCCGCGCGCCCTGCCGGACTGGCGCTATAACCTGTTCGCCATGATCCACGGCACAAGCCGCGACGAGGTGGAGCAAAAGCGCGCGCAGATCAAGGCGATCCTCGGCGAGGCCTGCCGCGACGATGACATCCTCTATTCCACGCGAATTCTGAAAAAGACCGGGCTGCGGCTGCGGCAAAAGGAGGGCTGAGATGTTCCGTCTCACCGAATATATGCACCAACTGGTCACCCCCACACCGGTGGCCGCGCGGCGCGGCACCGGGCCGGTCAAGCCGGTGGTGATCTGGAACCTCACGCGGCGCTGCAACCTGCGCTGCCGACATTGCTACACGGTGTCGGCCAATGTCGATTTCCCAGGAGAGCTGAGCCACGACCAGGCGATGGCCACGCTGGATGATCTGGGTGATTTCGGCATCCCGGCGCTGATCCTGTCGGGGGGCGAGCCGCTGGACCGGTTCGATTTCTTCGATCTGGCCGAGGCCGCGCGCGACAAGGTGCGGTTTCTGGCGCTGTCGACCAATGGCACGAAAATCCACGGCGAGACCGCCGACCGGGTGGCCGATATGGGGTTTCACTATGTTGGCATTTCCATCGACGGGATCGGCAAGACGAATGACTGGTTTCGCGGCGTCAACGGCGCATTCAACGATGCGCTGCGCGGCGTGCGCGAGTGCAAGGCGCGCGGCATCAAGGTGGGCTTGCGCTTCACGCTGACCCGCGACAATGCCGGGCAACTGCCCGATCTGCTGAAGCTTTGCGACGATGAGGGGGTGGACAAGTTCTACCTGAGCCACCTCGTCTATGCCGGTCGCGGCGACAAGAACCGCGGCGAGGATGCCGTGCACGATCACACCCGCGCCGCGCTCGACCTGCTGATCGACCGCGCGTGGCGCGCCGCGTCGGAGGGCCGCCCGCTCGATATCGTCACCGGCAATAACGATGCCGACGCGGTCTATATGCTGCATTGGGCCGAGCGGCATTTCACGGCGGATCGCGTGGCGCATCTGCGCGATCACCTGGAGGCCTGGGGCGGCAATTCCTCGGGGCTGGGCGTGGCCAATATCGACCCGCAAGGCCGCGTGCATCCCGATACCTATTGGTCGGATTACACGGTGGGCAACGTCAAGACCGCCAAATTCTCAGAGCTTTGGACCGGCGATGATCCGATGCTCGCGCAACTTCGCCTGCGCCCGCGCCCCTTGAAGGGCCGCTGCGGGGCCTGCGCCCATAAATCGGTCTGCGGCGGCAATACCCGCATCCGCGCGCTGCAACTGACCGGCGACCCCTGGGCCGAGGATCCGGCCTGCTATCTCGACGACCGCGAAATCGGCGTCGAGACCAGCGCCGCCCGCCTGACCGTCACACCATTCCGGGGGAAACGCCATGATCCGGCACATCGTTTTCAATAGCGCGCTGGCAGCGGCGCTCTTGTGGGGGCCTGCGGCGCAGGCAGAACCCGACGCCAAGGCCCTCTACCGCGCGCATTGCGCCGAGTGCCACGCCGAAACCCGGCTGGGCGGCACCGGCCCGGCGCTCATTCCGCAGACCCTGCGGCGCATGTATGGCCCTGCCCTGACCGAGGTGATCGCGCATGGCCGGGTGGCCACGCAGATGCCCGGCTTTGCCGAGGTGCTGAGCCCCCCCGAGATCGCCGCGCTGGCGGCATGGCTAGAGACCCCGCCCGAGCATGTGCCCGCCTGGGACGAGGCGGCAATCGCCGCCACGCTGGCCCTGCGCGAGGATTACACGCCCGCCGAGGCACCGGTATTCGACGCCGACCCGCTCAACATCACGCTGGTGGTCGAGATCGGCGATCACCATGTCAGCGTGCTGGATGGCGATACATTCGCGGTGCTGGACCGGTTCGAGACCCCCTTTGCCGTGCATGGCGGACCAAAGTTCAGCCCCGACGGGCGATTCGTCTACATCATGTCGCGCGATGGCTGGGTGCAGAAATACGATATCTGGTCCCTGTCGGAGGTGGGCCGCGTGCGCGCCGGCCTCAACAGCCGCAACATCGCGATCAGCCGCGATGGCAAATGGCTGGCGGTGGCCAATTACCTGCCCATGACGCTGAGCATTCTCGACGCGGCCACTCTCGCGCCGCAGAAAACCATCGCGATCAAGGGGCGCGATGGCACCCCGAGCCGCGTTTCGGCGGTCTATCAGGCCCCGCCGCGCGACAGCTTTGTTCTCGCGCTCAAGGACATCCCCGAGGTCTGGGAAATCTCCACCGCCGAGAACCCGCCGCATACCGGCTGGGTGCACGATACCCGCGTCGAAGGCCCCCCCGAGATCACCCGCCGCTTTCCGGTGCGCAAGATGAAGGTGGATCATATCCTCGACGATTTCTTCTTTGACCAGAGCTATGAGCATGTCATCGGTGCCTCGCGCGCGACCGAAACCGCACAGGTGATCGACCTGACCTATGGTCACAAGGTCGCCGAGATCGACCTGCCGGGAATGCCCCATCTGGGATCGGGCATCACATGGGAGAGGGGCGGCACAAGGATCATGGCCACCCCGCACCTCAAGGAAGGGGTGATTTCCTTCATCGACATGACCACATGGCAGACCGTCAAGCGGCTTGAAACGCTGGGGCCGGGCTTTTTCATGCGCTCGCACGAGACAAGCCCCTATGTCTGGGCCGATGTCTTCTTTGGCCCCAACCGCGACGCGATGCATGTCATCGACAAGCAAAGCCTAGAGATCGTGCGCACGCTGCGCCCGGTGCCCGGTGCCACGCTGGCGCATGTGGAGTTTACCCGCGACGGGCGCTATGCGCTGGTGTCGCTCTGGGAGGATGATGGCGCGGTGATCGTTTATGATGCCGCCACGCTGGAAGAGGTGACGCGCCTGCCGATGCGCAAGCCTTCGGGAAAATACAATGTCTACAACAAGATCACATTCGCCGAAGGCACCAGCCATTGAGCGCGCCATGACCGGCCAGAAACGCCCGCCGCTGCGGCTTTACCTGCTCCTTTACCCGTTCACGGCGCTTGCCGTGGCGGTCAACCTTTTCATGCTGTCGCTGATGTGGCAGGCTGTGGGCCTGCCCGTCTTGTCACCGATGGCGGCGCTGTTGCTCTGCGTGCCGCTCGGGCTGCCGGTCAACATATGGGTTGCCCGGTGGGTGCAAGGGCTGATGGATGAGGCCGATGGCGGCTGACGAGCCTTCGCCCACTGCAGCCTCAGGCCAGAGCCTCGATCCGCGCCCCGGCAAAGCGCGCCACCGCGCGCTCTGCGGTAACGTCATCAACAAGGCATAGCGCCGTTGACAACCCGTCGGCCACCGCCGCACGGGGGGCCGATACGCTAACCAGCGTCCGGCGCGCCTGCCCGCCCACAGGATCGATGATATGGCCGCGCCCACCCACGAGGCGCGTGCCCATCGGGGCCGATGTCGCCAGTGCCCGGTCGCGCAGCGTCACCCGCCCGACAAGCGCGCCGTCGGGGGCGGCAATCCCCGCCTGCCAGGCCGCGCCATCGCCACGGCGGCCACGCGCCACCACCTCGCCCATATCCACCAGCACATCGCCAAAGCCACGTGATCGCAGCAGGTCGGCGATGCGGTCGGTGATATAGCCTTGTGCGATCCCGTTGAGCGTCAGCGCCATGCCGGGGCGGGCAAGCGTCACGGTTTGCGCATCGAACCGCACGCCTTGCCAGCCAATAAGCCCCCGCGCCGCCGCCTCGTCGCCACCGGTGGCGCGCGCGCGCCAGAGCGGCTGCACCGTGGGATCGAACGCGCCGCCAGTAGCGTCATGGATCGCGCCCGCGAGCGACAAGAGGTCGAGCATCTCGGGCGGCGGGGCGTCAAGATGGCCCTGCGCATTGAGCCGCGCCAGCGCGCTGTCATCGCGGTAGAGGCTGAATATTCGCTCCAGCCGCAGCACTTCGGCCTCCAGCGCGGCAAAGACCGGGCGCGCGGCAGGGGGCGTCACCCCGGCAAGCACCATCGAGGCGGGCGCGCCCAGCGCCACGCCCTGCCAGCGGGCGCTCTCACCCGCCTGCGCGGCAGCCGGGACAGATAGCGCGGCGGCGGAAATGCTCAGGAAGCGGCGGCGGGTCAGGGTCATGTCGGTGGCTCCTCCAGCGTGATATCGACGGGGGCAAGGACCAGTTCGGCGGGGATGGCGTCGAGCATCATTACCTCGCCGCCCTTGTCCTCGGCAAAGCGTTGCGCGGCCTCGACCTGCGAAAAGGGCACGATCTCGGGTGCGCCCATGCCCCCCCTCACATCCGCACCGACGACGAAATACGCGGTCGTCGCGTCGGTCCAGTTGTCGATCCCGGGCAGATCCCATGAGGCGGCGCGGCCCATGTCGCTGACATAGATGGCGCGGATATCGGCATCGCGCTCGGGGCCTTTGAGATAGGCCAGCGCATCGCGCACCTGAGAGAAAAAGATCGGATCGGGCAGCCCGGCAAGGTGGATTTGCGCCTTGGGGCCGGGGTGCTGATCGAGCTGCATCATGCAGAAATGGCCCAGCGCATCGCCGGTCATGGTGACGGGATCGGGCGCGCGCGCCTCTTCCTCGCGGCAGGCGGCGAGCAACAGCACGGCAAGCAAAAGACGTTTCATGGTTCAACCCTCGCAAAAGCCGCCCGTGCCAGCAAAAGCGCCAGCACCGGCCAGAGCAAAAGCGACAGCGGCGCGGCCCAGACGGGCAAGGCCGCCCCCGCCCCGGCCATGCCTGATACGAGCGCCACCTGCTCGGACCCGGCGACATTCCACAGCCGGAACGCATCTGCCGGGTTGGCGGCGAGAAGCCACGGAAAGGCATGTTGCGTGAACGCGCCGCCATCATCAAAGACCAGCGCCCCCAGAAGCCCCAGATCATACAGCACCACCAGCACCAGCCACAGCCCCACGGCCAGCCCGGCGGCCCCCGCGCCGCTGCCTGATAGCGCCGAGGCGGCATAGCCAAGCGCCAGGAACGATGCCCCCAGCAGGATCGCGGTGGCAATCAGGCGCGCCAGCGACATGAGGCTCTCGGGCCCTGCGCCGCCTGCCAGCCATGCCGCCGCCCCCGCCGCGCCCAGCCCCAGCCCGATGGCGATGGCCAGCACCGCCAGATGCGCCGCGAACTTGCCCAGGAGCATCTCGCCGCGCGACAGCGGGTAGGTGAGCGTCAGGCCCAGCGTGCCGCGCTCTGCCTCGCCCGCCACCGCGTCAAACGCGATCATCAGCGCGAGGAAGGGGGCGAGATAGACGGCAAGCGTGGTCATCGAGGCCACCGCGACGGTGAGCAGGTCCACCCCCAGCGTGCCGGTGGGGGCCGATCCGGCAAAGGTCAGCGCCAGCGCGAAAAGCAGCATCAGCACCGTGGCCGAGGCCAGCCAGCGGTTGCGGGTCTGGATGCGGAATTCGGCCGCCGCGATGGCCATGATACGGGCGATCATTTCAGGCCCTCCCCGCAATAGTGACGATAGAGATCCTCAAGGCTCGGCGGCACCATCTCGATGTCGCGCACCGCATCGCCAAGGGCGGTCACGCGGGCAAGCTGCGCCATCTTCTGATCGGTGGTGCATTGCAATTCGACCGCGCGGCCATTGATCCGGGTGCCGCCCAGTTCCGAGTGCAGCGCATCCGCCGCGCCGTCGCGCGCCGTGAGCTTGATCCGCGTTGGGAGGGCGGCGGCGCGGGCCAGATTGGCAAGGCTGTCATCGGCCACCAGCCGCCCGCGCGCCATGATCGCGATACGGTCGGTGCGCGCCTCCAATTCGGTGAGCGCGTGGCTCGCGATCAAAAGCGCGGTGCCGTTTGCGGCCATCTCGTCGATCACGGCATAAAGATCGTGGCGCGAGATCGGGTCAAGCCCGCTTGTCGGCTCGTCCAGAAGCGCGACGCGGCGACGGCCCAGAAGCGCCTGCGCAAGGCCAAGCCGCTGGCGCATCCCCTTGGAATACGTGCCGATGCGGCGGTCGGCGGCGTCGATCAGGCCGACACGTTCCAGAAGCGGGGCCACAGTTTTCACCGGCTCGCCCGCCAGCCGCGCGAAGGTGGTCAACTGTTCGCGTCCGGTGAGGGATTTGTGAAACGCCACCTGCTCGGGCAGATAGGCGGTGGCGATGCGCGCGCCCGTGCTGCCGGGGGCGTGACCCGCCACGCGGATCGTGCCGGATGTGGGCCGGGTGAGGCCCAGCACCAGCTTTATCAGCGTCGATTTGCCCGCGCCGTTATGACCCAGAAGCGCCACCCGCTCTCCGGGGGCCACGTCAAGCGCGATACCGTCGAGCACCTGCGCCCGGCCATAGCGCTTGCCAAGGCCCGCGATGTTCAGGGCGCTGTCACGATCCGTCATGGTTTGCCTCCCAGTCGGGGACGAAAATCTCCACCGGCTGCATCAGCGGCGCGCGGTCCACCACGCCCCCCGGCAACAGCGCCGGAAAGGCCGCTTGCGCCCATTTCACCAGTTGCACGGCGGGAGACCCCAGCAGGAGCTTGGCCGATGGCTGGCTCCAGAGCACGTGATCCATGCTGTCATTGGGCCGGTAAGGCGTGTCCGCGATGCCGTCGCCGTCAAGGTCATAGCCCGCAAAATCCGACCAGTAATTGCCGATGCCCCCGGCGCTCCAGTCCACCCATGTGGTGCCCACGTATTTCACCTGCGTGCGGTTGCCGACAAAGGCGTTGCCGCTGATGGTGTTGCGCTCTGACCCGGCGGTGAAATGCACGCCCACAGCGCAGCGCTCGAACCGGTTGCCGGTGATCTCGTTCTTGTGGGCATTGTAGATAAACAGGCATTTCGTGCCGCCCCCGCGCACAAGGTTGCCGCGCAGCACCGAGCTGTTGGTATAGTTGAGCATCACCCCGTGCTCGGCATCATTGATCGAGATGTTGTCGATGATCTTCACATCCTTGGAATACATCACCGCATAGCCCAGATCGTTGCCGATCGAGAGATTGCCGCGCACCTCGGAGCGGTTGGCATACATGTAATGCACGGCGAATCGCAGGTCGCGAAAGCGGTTGCCAATAAAGGCGTTGGAATGCGAGGTGTTGACGAATATCCCGTCGCGCCCCCAGCGGATATCATTGGCCTCGATGCGCGCGCCCGGCGCGTTCCAGATATAGACGCCGTTGCCGCGCGCGTTCTTAACCGCATCGCGCCGCCCCTCGATCACGTTGGCCTGCACGAGCGCATCGCGCGCACCGTGGATATCCACGCCGTAAAGGTTGCCGATCAGGCGGTTGGCGGTGATGCGGGCGCGGTCGGCCCCCTTGAGCAGGCGAATGCCGCTGTCGATCCCCTCGTGATCGCTGCCCGATCCGGTGAGGAGGCAGCCGGTGATCGTGACATCCGGGGCGGTCACGGTCAGAACGCTGCCCTGCCCGCCGCCGTCGATTTGCGCGCCCTTGGCGCAGTCGATCGTCAGCGGTCGTGAAATCTCGATGCCGCCCTCGTGGCGACCGGCACCAAGGCGGAGGGTCTCCCCCGCCCCGGCATTTGCAACGGCCTGCGCCAGCGCGCCCCCGCCCGCCATGACCTCGCGCCCTGCCGCCGGGGCCATGTCGCCCCACGCGGCCCAGGCAAGCCAGATCATCAATGGCAGAAGGAGACGCAGCATGGGATCAGGCCCCTCTCGGCTCGACCAGCATCCGGCCGCGCATTTCCATGTGCAGCGCGTGGCAGAACCACTGGCAGTAGAACCAGTGCACGCCCGGACGGTCGGCGGTGAAGGTGACCGAGGCGGTGGCCATTGGCCCGATCTCCATCGCGACACCGTAGTTCGAGATCGTGAGACCGTGGGTCACGTCATCCACATCGTCGAGGTTGGTGACATAGATCGTCACCTCGTCGCCCTCGCGCACGATGAATTTCTCGAGGCTGAACATGGGCGCCTGCGACCACATGTAGATGCGCACCTTGTTGCCATCGCGGATCGACTCGGGGTGACCATCCTCGAGCACCACACCATCGGCGGCAGCCTGTTTGCGGGCATCCTCGAACATCGGATCGTTGCGGTCCCAGACATTGACCGGGTTGACGATATCGCGGCGCACGATGATCGAATCATGCGGTTCGGCGAATGTCGGGCCGTCATGCACAACCTTCATTTCATCGCCGCTGGTGATGTCGATCAACTGCTCGTTCTCGGGCTTCAAGGGGCCGACATTGATGAACCGGTCCTTGGAGAACTTGTTCATCGAGATGAGCCATTTGCCATCGGCTTCCTTGGTTTCGCCCATGGAGGTGGAGTTGTGGCCCGGCTGGTAATGCACATCGACCTTGGAGATGATCGGATCCTCACCGCGCAGGGCCTTGGCGATGTTCCACTTGGCGATCTGGCTGTCGAGAAACAGCGTGGTAAAGGCGTTGCCCTGCCCATCGAATGCGGTATGGAGCGGCCCGAGGCCAAGCTGCGGCTCAGCCACCACGGCAGAGCGCGGATCGGCGTCGCTCTCGAACAGCGCATCGAATTTGGTCACGTCGAGGATCGACACGGTGGGCGAGAGCTTGCCGTTGATGACCACATGTTGTCCGTCAGGGGCGGTGTTCACGCCATGCGGGCTGTTGGGGATGGGGATGTAGCGCGTGTATTTCTTGTTGCGGCCCTTGCGCCCGTCGAGCACCGGAACGCCGTTCAACTCCTGGTAATCGCCTGCCGCAACCCCGGCCTCGATCTCGGCAAGGTTGAAGACCACGACGTGATCCATCTCGCTTTCCGTCATCTCGGGCAGGTTCATGCCCATTTCCGAGTTGTAGGAGGTCGAGAAGGCATATTTGCCCTGATAGTCGCAATCGGTGTTATCAAGGTTGCCCGAGACGATCACCTGCCACGCCACCTTCATCGTGTCGCCGTCAATCGCGCTGAAGATGTTGACGTATTCCTCGGGCTTGTCGAGCACCGAGCCGTCATTCACCAGCGGGGCCTCATGCTCGCCATTGGCAAAGACATAGCCGGTGCGCGGGTATTTCTGCGGGCGCATCCCGTGGATGTCGCTGGCATTGGGGATTTCGATGATCTTGTCGCATTTCATCACGTCGCAGCGCACCCGCGCCACGCGGGTGTTGGCCTTGTCGTTCATGAACAGGTAACGCCCGTCATAGGTGCCATCGGTGAACGACATATGCGGGTGGTGCAGGTCGCCATTGTCATAGGTGACCTTGCCGCGCTTGGCGAGGAACGCCTTGGTTTCCTCGGTCAGCCCCTCGGTCAGGATCTTGAGGCTTTCGTTGGTCTGGCCCCAGCCGGTGGCCGAGCAACGGTTGAACACCGGCACGCGCATCAATTCGCGCATCGAGGGAAAGCCGAGGATGCGCAATTCGCCGGTCTGACCCGAGGACCAGAAGCCGTAATACTCGTCCAGCTCGCCGGGTTCCAGATTGACCTTGCCCGCCGCCCTGGCCATCGGTGCGCTGGCAAACAGCCCCGCACCGCCAGTGGTGGCGGCAAGCGCGCCGGTGGCCGTGACCCCGAGCATCCCGCGTCGGCTCAGTTTCATCTTTCCTTGATCGTCAGACATTGTGGGTCTCCTTTCCCGCTGTCTTGGGGCCGACAAGGCGCTCCAGCGCACCTGCGTCGGCCTCTTGCGTCGCACGATCCTTCGCGCGACGTTTGAGTTGCCGGATGATTACCGGGCATTTCGCGTCGGACTGATACAGAACCTGGCAATGCAGGCAGTTGACGCATTCGTTGGGGTTGATCTCGCCCGTCGGGTGGATCGCCTGCACCGGGCATTCATGGGCGCAGGTCTGGCACGGGCTGCCGCAATCGCGGTAGCGCCTCAGCCAGTCAAACATCCGCATCCGCGCCGGAATCGCCAGCGCCGCACCAAGCGGGCAGAGGTAGCGGCAATAGAACCGCTCGATGAAGAGCCCGATCACCAGCAGGATCAGCGCGAACACCACGAAGGGCCAGTCGCGCATGAACTTGAGGATGATCGCGGTCTTGAACGGCTCCACCTCGGCGAGTTTCTCGGCCATCGGCATCGAGGCCAGCGACACGCCGAAAAGCCCGAGAAAGATCATGTATTTCACCGGCCAAAGGCGTTCATGCAGCCCCCAGGGCAGGGTCCATTGCGGCACTTTCAGGGCGCGCGCGATGCGGTTGGTGATTTCCTGCAACGCGCCGAACGGGCACAGCCAGCCGCAATAGGCCCCGCGCCCCCAGAAGAGCAGCGCCGTCGCCACCGCGAACCACTGGATAAAGACCAGTGGGTCCATCAGGAACGCATCCCATGTAAAGCCCGCACGCAGCGATCCCGCCAGCGCCATCAGGTTCACCACCGACAGTTGCGCATTGGCATACCAGCCCAGAAACACCAGCGTGAAAGCGAGAAAGCCGACGCGAAAGGCCCGATAGGCCCGCGCGTTACGGGTGATCTGCATCTGAAAGAAGAACGCACCGGTCAGAACCGTCAGCATCACGCCCAGCACCGCGATCTCGGGTATCTTGTCGCGCCAGATCCGTTGCCACAACGCGGTTTTGGCGGCGGCCTCCTCGTCCGCCGCGTTGATCTGCAGGGCAGGCGCAAGCGGGGCGAGATATGTCTCGGGCAGGCGATAGCCGAGGTCGTAGGTGACGAAGGTCTTTTCCACCGCGCCCACCGCCCGCTGCACCAGAAGTTGCAAGCGCCATGGCTCTGCCGGATCAAAGCCGCTCTCGGCGGGGATGCGAAAGAGGTCAAGCTCGGGGAAACTCGGCGCGCCATCCGCCGCGATCTCGCCCAGCCGCCGGTGATCGCGGTCAAAGAACCGCACCGAGCGATCCCCCTGGATAAGCTGGATACGGTCGAAAATTCCGCCGCGCACATAGCCCGATCCCTTGAAGGAATAGCGCCCGCGCCCCGCCACCAGGATCGCGTGATCGCCGTCCTTCAGCCATTCTTGCAGGTTGGCATATTCATTCTCGCCCAGCAGGCTGCGCCCGATGGTGGGCACGCTGACAAGGGCCGCGCGCATGTCGATGAAGGTCTCGTCATCCGCCCCTTTCTCGGGGCGGGCGGCGGCGCGGGCATCGCCGGTTTCCTCGAACGCGCGGTTGACCTGCCCGATATCGAGCGCCAGCCCCCGAACAGAGCCATCCCCAGCCAGCGTCTGCCAGTCCTTGATCGTGCCCTCACCCGGCATAAGCGTGCGTTTCGGCCCCGCCTGCGCCACCGGGGCCAGCCCGCCAAGGCCCAGCGCGCGCGCCACCTTGATCCCGCCGCGCACAAGGCTGTCGTCGATCACCATCACCGTGACCGTCGCGCCGGAAATGATATCGAGATCATGCGCCGTGCCCGATTGCGCCGCCTCGGCCTTGAGGTCGAGCCCGGCATAGCCCTCGATCACGCGGCGCATCTTGGATTCGGGGATACCGACCAGAACGATCGGCTCGGAATGCTTGACCAGAAGCGCGCCGGTCATCACCGCATCCGCGTCAATCGCGGCGACGACGTGAATCGGCTTGCCCGAATAGCCGATGGTGCCCGCGAAATCCGAGGTCAGGAACGCCCAGGCGACGGTTTCGCCGGCCTTGAGGACCGGGGCCACCGGCACGTCCTCGCGCAGCGCGCCAAAGCTATCGGCCCCGGCAACAAGCTGATTTGCCTCGATATCGGGGAGAAAGCGGCCAAGCTGCGCCCCGTCATTGGCCTGTGCCGCGGCGGCAGATAGCAGGACACCCAGCGCCACTACGAGGCGGAATGTAAGACGCGCGACCATGAGACCCCAACGGATTGACTGTGTGGGGCTCAGAACACCACGCGGCGCGCCGGATGGCGTTGACCTAAGTCAAGGGTAGAGCATGATTTGCGCGCTTGGGGGCCGGGCTAGTAATGCGGCGGGCGCTCGTCGCCGAGCACGATGCCGCCCTCGCCGTCGCGCGCTTGATCCCCCGCACGACGCGCAAGCCACGCCACCTGCGCGGCAAGGCGGTCGATCTCACGGTCCTGCCGCGCGACCACCTCGGAGAGGTCATCGACGGCGCGGATGAGATGGGCCAGCTTTTCCTCGATCTCGGTCATGGGGCGGGGGATACGCGGCGGCACGGGGGCGGTCAAGCGTGCCGCCATGCTTGCCCCCGCTGGCCCCTTGGGCTAGACCGCGCCGCGAAGTGCCCCCGAAGGACAAAGCGCATGGCCAAGCACGCCAAGACCCCCCGCCCGAGGGCCGAAACGCCCAAGGGATTCCGCGATTATTTCGGCTCGGAAGTGGTTGAGCGCGCCGAGATGCTGCGCCGCATCGCCGGGGTCTATCATCGCTACGGCTTTGACGCGCTGGAAAGCAGCGCGGTGGAGACGGTCGAGGCTTTGGGCAAGTTCCTGCCCGACGTTGACCGCCCCAACGAGGGGGTCTTTGCCTGGCAGGACGAGGACGAGAAATGGCTGGCGCTGCGCTATGACCTGACAGCACCCCTCGCCCGCGTCTATGCCCAGCACCGCAATGACCTGCCCACCCCCTACCGCCGCTACGCAATGGGGCCGGTCTGGCGCAACGAGAAGCCGGGGCCGGGGCGGTTTCGCCAGTTCTATCAATGCGATGCCGATACGGTGGGCACGAGCAGCATGGCGGCGGATGCCGAAATGTGCATGATGTTGGCCGATGCACTTGAAGAAGTGGGAATTAAGCGTGGCGATTACACGATACGTGTCAGTTCCCGTAAACTTTTGGAAGGGTTGTTGAACGGACTAAATGATAGTGAGCACGATCCGCGACCGATTTCCGCACCGCAGCGTGAGATTGTATTCCGTTCCGTTGATAAATTGGACAAAATCGGAATTGAAGGCGTGCGAGAGTTACTTGGAAAGGGACGACGTGATGCGAGTGGAGACTATACAGTAGGGGCGGATTTATCAGAGTGGCAATGCGACCGTGTTGTTGGTTTATTGGATCACACAAAAACTGTTTCAGATGTGATTGCACATATCCTAGAAGCGCAAAACAATGATGACCAAGTAGACAAAGACTACCTGCAAAAGCTTGTGGAAACCCAATCCTTCATCAGCGGGCATCCTTTGCTTGATAACCCAGTCGTTAATCGGTTGCGATTGAACGAATTGCACCTTGCCGCTCTTAAAGCCCTCGCAGAAATTGCGCCAGAAATGAACGAAGGCATCTCTGAGTTGGAGCAAATCACGGAGATTTGTGCGGCCCAAGGCTACGGCCCCGACCGTATCGTGATCGATCCTTCGGTGGTGCGTGGCCTCGGATACTACACCGGCCCGGTCTTCGAGGCCGAACTCACCTTCGAGATCACGGACGAAAAGGGCCGCCCGCGCCAATTCGGCAGCGTGGCAGGCGGTGGCCGCTATGACGATCTGGTGGCGCGCTTTACCGGGCAGAAGGTGCCGGCCGTGGGCGTCTCCATCGGCGTGGATCGCCTGTTGGCCGCGCTTCATGCCAAGGGGCGCGCGGGCGGCGAGGCGCAGGGGCCGGTCGTGGTCACCGTGATGGACCGCGCGCGCATGGCCGAGTATCAGGCGATGGTGGGCGACTTGCGCCGCGCGGGTATCCGCGCCGAGGTCTACCTCGGCAATCCGAAGAATTTCGGCAACCAGATGAAATATGCCGACCGGCGCGGCAGCCCCGTCGCCATCATCGCAGGCGAGGATGAATTCAAGCGCGAGGTTGTGCAGGTCAAGGACCTGATCCTCGGCGCGCAGATCGCGCAAAACGCGACGCTGGAGGAATGGAAGGACCGCCCGAGCCAATATGAGGTTTCGCGCGACGCCCTTGTGGACAAGGTGCGCGCCATCCTCGCGGGGCAGGCCTGATGCCGGAGCGCGCCGCGACGCTGGCCGAGGCGCTGCGCCTGCGCGGCCTCTTTGAGGCGGCAGGCGCGCTGCCCGTGGAAACCGCGATCCTGCAACCCGCCGAATTGCTGCTTGATCTCTACGGCGAGGACATTCGCGCGCGCGCCTATGTGACCTCGGACACTTTGCGCGGCGAGCAGATGCTGCGCCCCGACTTCACCGTGCCGGTGGTGCAGATGCACATGACCCACGGCGCGGAGCCCGCGCGCTATACCTACGCGGGCGAGGTGTTCCGCCGTCAGGAAGAGGATGCGCGCCGCGCCAATGAATATATCCAGGTGGGGTTCGAGATCTTCGCGCGCGAAACACCCGAGGCCGCCGATGCCGAGGTGTTCGCGCTCTTTTGCGATATCCTGCGCCCGCTTGGCCTGCGCGCGGCGACCGGCGATATCGGTATCCTGATGGCCGCCGTCGGGGGGCTGCGGACCACCGGGGCGCGCAAGGCGGCGCTCATGCGCCATATCTGGCGACCGCGCCGTTTCCGTGCGCTGATCGAGCGTTACGCGGGCCGGGTGCCCGTGCCCGAGGCGCGCGCGGCGCTCCTGGCCGCGCGAGATCCGATGGCCGGGGCAGAGCCGCTGATCGGACTGCGCGGCCCCGACGAGATCGCCGCCCGCATCAATGCCTTGCGCGAGGATGCGGCGGCGGGGCCGCTCTCGGGCACGGAGGTGGACCTGCTCGACGCGCTTCTGGCGGTGCGCGAGACCTCGGATAACGCGCTGGAACACCTGCGCGATATCGCCGTGGACCTGCCCGCGATCCTGCCCGCGGTGGAGCGGCTGGCGCGCAGGCTCGATGCGCTCACCGCGCGCGGGCTTGACGTGACGCAGCTTGATTTCGAGGCCAGCTACGGGCGCACGCAGATGGAATATTACGATGGCTTCGTGTTCGGCTTTTATGCCGAGCGCCGCCCCGACCTGCCCCCCGTCGCCACCGGCGGGCGCTATGATGCGCTGACCCGGCGGCTTGGTCAGGGGCGCGAGATCCCCGCCGTGGGCGGCGTCATCCGCCCCGGCCTGGTGCTGAGCCTGGGAGGTGCGGCATGAGCCTCAAACTGGGCGTGCCCTCCAAGGGGCGGCTGATGGACAAGACCGTTGAATGGTTCGCGCGGCACGGAATCGACCTTGGCCGGTCCGGCTCCGAGCGCGAATATGCGGGCTATGTCAGGGGGATAGAGGGGGTCGAGCTGGTCCTTCTGTCGGCGGGCGAGATCCCGCGCGAACTGGCGGCGGGGCGCATCCATCTGGGCGTGACCGGCACCGATCTGGTGCGCGACAAGCTCGGCCAATGGGAGCAGCAGGTCGAGGAACTGGCCGAGCTGGGTTTCGGTCAGGCCGATCTGGTCATTGCCGTGCCGCGCTGTTGGGTGGATGTGGCGCGGCTCGACGATCTCGACGCCGTGGCCGCCGCGTTTCGCGCGCATCACGGCGTTCGCCTGCGGATCGCGACCAAGTATCACCGGCTGGTCCGCGATTTCCTGCGCGACAACGGCGTGGCGGATTACCAGCTTGTCGATAGCCAGGGCGCGACCGAGGGCACGATCAAGAACGAGACCGCCGAGGCGATTGCCGATATCACCTCGTCGGGCGATACGCTGCGCGCCAACCACCTGAAAATCCTCGAGGACGGGCTGATCCTGAAATCGCAGGCGACGCTGTTCAGGTCGCGGATGGCCCCGATGGCAGATGCCCAGCGAACCACGCTGCGCGCGCTCCGGGATCGGCTGCATCTGGGCTGAGATGCCAAGGCGCGTCCGTCACGCGAAAGGGCGGCCCCGTGAGGGCCGCCCTTTGCTCATAGCCCTGCCGGATCAGAAGCGGAACGTGGCCCGCGCCTGAACCGTGGTCGCATCGATATCACCGCCGCCGTTGAAATCGTCGAACTGGTGATACAGAACCTCGCCGCCGAGCGAAATTTTCTCGGTGACCATGTGCTCATAGCCGGCACCGATGAAATACCCGTCATCATCGCCAAGATCGTCGGTATCCGCCCAGGCATAGCCACCGGTGGCATAGGCCAGGCCGCGCCCGATCTTGTAGCCGCCGCGCAGCTTGGCGCGGAACAGTTCCTCAGCCGTGCCGGCATTGCCGATATCGGCATCGAGGAAATCATAGTCGAGCCCGGCCCCCACGACGAAGCCGTTCTGGAAGTCATAGTCATACCCGGCCGTCAAACCGCCGATCAGGCTGTCATCATCATCGAACCCGTCCGCGTCAACATTGGCATAGCCAACTTGACCACCAGCGTAAAAACCGGTCCAGTTCGGGGTGATGGGGGCGGCGGGAACGGGGGCCGAGATCACCGGCTCGGGGGCGGGTTCTGCCTTGTTCCCCGCGAAGGCGGGAACCGCCATGAAAGAGGCCACTGCCACAATCGCCGTTGTCGTCCTGAACATCTTGCGTCCTTTCCTTTTATCTACGGACCGGAGGCGCGCGCCCCGGCCCGGCGGCCATTCATCTGACCGTCCTGGTGTATGTTGTCATCATGTCGCATATCGGCAAGGGGCGGAGGGCTATGGCGCGGTCACGACCTGGTGAGTGGCACATACTTGCGGACCTCCGGGAGGATTTCGGCGGATTTCCGCAGGTTTCTGCCGCCTGCGACCAAGGCTGGCGCGATCCGCCCTTGACGGAGACAGGCGGGCGCGCTGGAGGACGCCCCCGCCTGCCCTGCCGCGCCGTCGCCCACTCAGAAGCGGTAGGTGGCACGCACCTGCACACTGGTGAATTCGATATCATTGCCGGTGCCGTTGAAGCTGTCGAATTCGTGGTAAAGCACCTCACCACCGACCGAGAACCGGTCATTCACCATGTATTCATAGCCCCCCCCGATGAACCAGCCGTCATCGTCGCCAAGGCTGCTGGTATCGGCAACGGCCCATCCCGCGGCCCCGTAGAGCAAGCCCCTGCCGATCTTGGGGCCGCCGCGGATCTTGAGGCGGAACACCTCTTCGAGATCGGCACCGGGGGCAACCTCGGCATCCGCAAAATCGTAATCGAGCGCCCCGCCCAGCACCCATCGGCCGAAATCATGATCGTAGCCAAGGGTGACACCGCCCATGATACTCTCGTCGTTGCTGGACCGGTTCGACTCGGTGAAGCCGGCCCCGAACTGCCCGCCGATATAAAAGCCGGTCCAATCGACCGACCCGCCGATGGGCCGCCCCTGCGAAGACATGATCGAGCCGGTGCCAGCGGTGGCGGGCATATCCGCGCCAAAGCTCAGATCAGGCGGCGTGTCAAAAACGGGATCGGGCAACGTGGTGCCCGTCGCCTGGGCAAAGGCCGGCGCGGCAAGCGGAAGTGCCGCGACAAGGGCGACGGCGAGAGCCGGGAAATGCATGATCCTGTCCTTTCATTCTATCTTGATGAAAGGATGGGGGCACACGGGGATTGTCGCAATGAACGTTCCGGTCGCGCGGTGTCAATGCCTCGTGATCGGCCCGAGAGGATCTCAGATCACACCGATATCCGCGAGCGCCGAGGACAGCTCTGGCGGCAGGCTGTCCTCGCTCTGGCGCGACGATGGCAGATCGGGGGGCGCGTCATCGGGCACGAGGTAGCGCCATCCCTGGAACGGGCGCTTGTGCGCGGCGGCGGTGCGGATGAGCATCGGATCAAGCACGATAGCGCAGCGGCGGATACCGTCACCGCCCGTCGCCTCGTCAAGCCGCAGGATGCGCTGACGGCATTGCACCAGCCCCCCGATCACCCAGTAGATCGAGCCGCCATCGAGCAATTCCCCGGCACGGCGCGGCCACATGCGGGTGACGTGACGGGGCTGGCCGTCTGGCCCCTTGGCATGCACCGAACCCTGCCACGCGGCGAGATCCTCGACCGAGGATGTGCCGACGCTCAGTTTTATCAGGTGCAGTGCCATGCGAATCTCCCGTTGAGCAGGATCGTAGCGTTCAGGACGCGGGGGGCAAGGGATTGCGGCGGGTGGCACCGCGCGCGCCCGAAGAGACAAGACAAACGGCCCCGACATCGCCCGAATACGAGACCCGTATAGGGCAGCGCGTGACGGTGCATGACGGGGCGCGCTTGCTCTATCCCCCGGCGTTACAGGCCCAGTTTTGCCGCCACGATCTCATTGACGGCCTTGGGGTTTGCCTTTCCGCCCGTGGCCTTCATCACCTGACCGACGAACCAGCCCGCAAGCTTGGGGTTGGCCTTGGCCTTTTCCACCTGCGCGGGGTTGGCGGCGATGATCTCGTCCACGGCTGTCTCTATCGCGCCGGTGTCGGTGACCTGTTTCATGCCGCGATCCTCGACGATCTTTTCGGGGTCACCGCCCTCGGTATAGACGATCTCGAAGAGGTCCTTGGCGATCTTGCCGGAAATGGCGTCGGATGTGATGAGCCGCACGATGGCGGCGAGTTGATCGGGGCTGACCGGGCTTTGCTCGATGGAGTGATCCTCTTTCTTCAACCGCCCGAACAGCTCGTTGATGACCCAGTTCGCCGCCAGCTTGCCGTCGCCCGCCTTTGCGGCCACCGCCTCGAAATAGGCGGCGTTGGCGAGATCTGCCGTGAGCACAGAGGCGTCATATTCCGACAGACCGAATTCGAGCACGAAACGCGCCTTCTTGGCGTCGGGGAGTTCGGGCAAGCTGGCCTTGATGCTGTCGACCCATTCTTGCTCGATCTCCAGCGGCAGAAGGTCGGGATCGGGGAAATAGCGGTAATCATGCGCCTCTTCCTTGGAGCGCATGGACCGCGTTTCGCCCTTGTCGGGATCGTAAAGGCGGGTTTCCTGCACCACCGCGCCGCCTGCCTCGACAATGGCGATCTGGCGGCGGGCCTCGACCTCGATGGCTGCCTGGATGAAGCGCATGGAGTTCATGTTCTTGATCTCGCAGCGGGTGCCGAGATGCGCGAAATCCTGCGTCTCCTGATATTTCTCATACTGACCGGGCCGACAGATCGACACGTTCACATCGGCGCGCAGGTTGCCGTTCTGCATGTTGCCGTCGCAGGTGCCAAGATAGCGCAAGATCTGGCGCAGCTTGGTGACATAGGCGGCGGCCTCCTCTGGCCCGCGAATATCGGGGCGGCTGACGATCTCCATCAGGCAGACGCCGGTGCGGTTCAGGTCCACAAAGGACATCGCCGGGTCCATGTCGTGGATGGATTTGCCCGCGTCCTGCTCCATGTGAATCCGCTCGATCCGCACGAGGCGCGCGATACCGGGGGCCATATCGACAAGGATTTCGCCCTCGCCCACCAGCGGATGATAAAGCTGGCTGATCTGGTAGCCCTGCGGCAGGTCGGGGTAGAAATAGTTCTTGCGGTCAAAGGCCGACCAGAGGTTGATCTGTGCGTTGAGGCCGAGGCCGGTGCGCACCGCCTGTTCGACACAGTATTCGTTGATGACCGGAAGCATCCCCGGCATCGCCGCATCGACAAAGGCGACATGGCTGTTGGGCTCTGCGCCAAAGCCGGTCGAGGCTCCGGAAAACAGCTTGGCGTTGGAGGCCACCTGCGCGTGGACCTCCATCCCGATCACCAGTTCCCAATCGTGCTTGGCCCCGGCGATCACCTTGGGCTTGGGGGTGTCATAGGCAAGGTCCAGCATCCTGCGGCTCCGTCAATTGGCTCTGGCGGCGTTCTACGCGGCAGGGGCACGCACGACAAGGGGCCTCAATGTCCCAACGAAAGCCCCATCTCCCAGAACCCGACCTCTAGCCGCGTCGCGGTGGTGAAGCGGCGGCAGAGGCGCGCCCAGCCCGGCGTGGTGTGCGGATCGGGGCCAAGGCGGCGGGTGACGGCCCCGTCCAGCAGCACGCCCGCCTCGCGGCAGACCTGTTGATAATCGTCGCCTGCATAGGTGCCGATCCAACCGGCATAGGGATGATCCCCCGCCACCGGCCCCAGCCGCGCGCCGATCTCGCCATATCCCATTACACAAGGGGCAAGTGCGGCGAGCAGGTCGAGCAGATCGCCCGAATGCCCGGCATCGAGCACATAGCGCGTATAAGCGAGGTTGGCGGGGTGTTCCTCGGCATTGTAAAGGTCCGCCTCCGACAGCCCCGCCTCGGCGCAGGTTGTCACATGCAGGCCCAACTCGTGGTTCACCAGCGCATCGACCGTGGCGGCGCAGGCGCGCATTTCCGCCAGCGTCTCGGTCTTGGTCACGGCAAGTGCCCAGGCGCGGGCGAAATGGATGAGGAACACGTAATCCTGCACCAGATAGCCAAGAAATGCCGTGCGCGGCAGGCGGCCCGTGCGCAGCCCCTCGACAAAGGCGTGGTGGGTATAGTCCCGCCAGACCGGCCCCGCCGCATCGCGCAGGCGGGCAAAGGTCACGCCGTAATCGCCGGTCATTCGGCGTTCAGGTCCATGGCCAGGCCCGAGACGGGCGTGGCTGTCTCGATCATCCCGGCATCGAGCAGGAATTGCTCGAACCGCTTGTAACGCGCGTGATCGAGCGCGGCGGGACGGGTGGCGAAGCGCTGGTAGGTATCGGCCCAGGCCTTTTCGTTCAACGCGTCCTGCAATTCGCGCGAGGTGCCCGCGAAAATCTCCCATGCCTTCTCGGGATGGTTCAGGATGTATTGCGTCGCGCGCTCGGTCGCGTGCAGGAAGCGGCGGATCATGTCCGCGTCCATGCCCTCGGGATTGGCCACGTAGATCAACTCGTCATAGGCGGGAATGCCCTCTTCCTCGACGAAGAAGCAGCGCCCCGGCACGCCCTCGATCTCCATCTGGTTCAGTTCGAAATTGCGATAGGCCCCGATCACCGCATCCACCTGCCCCGACATGAGCGAGGGCGAGAGCGACCAGTTGACGCTCACCAGTTCGATATCGTCGAGATTGTGGCCGTGCTGTGCGAGGATTGCCGAGAGCAGCGCCTCCTCGACGCCCGCCACCGAAAACCCCACCTTGCGGCCCTTGAGATCGGCGGTGGATTTTATCGGGCCGTCCTCGAGCACCAGAAGACAGTTGAGCGGCGTGGCAATCAGCGTGCCGACCCGGCGCAGCGGCAGGCCGTTCTCGATCTGCATGTGGAGTTGCGGCTGATAGGACACTGCCAGATCGGCGCGCCCGGCGGCGACCATCTTGGGCGGGTCCGAGGGATCGGCTGGGGCGACCACCTCGACCTCAAGCCCGGCCTCGCGGAAATAGCCAAGCTCCTCGGCGAGGATGATGGGGCCGTGATCGGGGTTCACGAACCAATCGAGGATCAGCGTCATGCGGTCCTGCGCCATGGCCGGGGCGGCCAGAAGCGCGAGGATCAGGGTCAGGTATTTCATGGGTTTGTCTCCTCGGGGGAATCGCCAAGGGCGATCAATGCAATCTCTCCGTCCCAATGCGCGCTAAGCCGCGCCGCCGCCTGCCACGACCGCAGGCCGGATCGGCACGCCAGCACGGCGCGCGTGCCTTGGGGGTGAAGCGTGTCGAACTCCGGCACGCCGTGGCGCGTAGCCCCCGGCAGGGCGGGGCCGCTTTCATCCTCGGCGCGCAGATCGGCGAGCCAATCGGTCTTGGCGATCTGAGCAGGCGCGATGAAGGCAAAACCGCCCTCCGGCTCTGGCGCGCCGTCGAAACGGAACCCGCCGAAGCGCGGCCCAAGCGCGTCAAAACTCACAAGCTGCCCCAGCGGAACGGGCTCTATTCCCGCCAAAACGGCCAATGCCATCTGCGCCTGAAGGCTTCCGATCACGCCCACCGACGGCCCCATGACGCCATCCGCGTCACAACTGCCAAGCCGGTCGGGCAGGTCGGGAAAGACCGCGCGCAGGCTCGGCGCGCCGCCGCAGAAGCCGCCGACATAGCCAGAAGTGCCCACCACCGAGGCGCTGATGAGCGGTGTGCCTTCTGCAAGGCAGGTGTCAGAGAGCACATATGTTGCCGCGAAACTGTCGGCGCAGTCGAGCACCAGATCGGCCGCGGCCACGCGCGCGGGGGCGTTCAACGGGGTGAGCGGCTCTAACACGGCAGAAATCGTGCAATCAGGGTTGAGCGCGGCCATATGCGCGGCGGCGGCCTGCGCCTTGGGGTGGCCGATATCGGCCATGCGAAAGAGGGTCTGCCGGTGCAGGTTGCTCAAGGCTACCCGGTCGCCATCCATCAGCGTGATCCGCCCCACGCCCGCGCCCACGAGATATTGCAGCACCGGCGCGGTGAGGCCCCCCGCGCCGACGATCAACACATGCGCCGCCGCGAGGCGATCCTGCCCCGCTGCCCCGAATTCGGGCAGGGCGATCTGACGGGCGTAGCGGCTCATGCCGTCACCTTGATCCATTGCCGCACCCGCACCTCGGGATCGGCATTGAGCGTGATATCCGTCACCGCCGAGACCACATCCGCCCCCGCCTCGAACGCACCGCGCGCGCGCGCCACCGACATGCCGCCAATGGCGACAAGCGGCGTGTCGCCAATCAGGCGCTTCCATTCGGTGAGGCGGTCCAGGCCCTGCTCGTGCCATTTCATCTGCTTGAGGATGGTCGGATAGACCGGGCCAAGCGCCACGTAATCGGGGGCAAGCGCCAGCGCGCGGTCAAGCTCGGCATGGTCATGGGTGCTGAGGCCGATCCTGATCCCGGCGCGGCGGATGGCGGGGATGTCGGCGGTGTCGAGATCCTCTTGGCCCAGATGCACCCAGTCGCAGCCCAGATCAATCGCCACCTGCCAGTGATCGTTGACCACGAGGATCGCACCATGCGCGCGGCTGAGGCTCTGTGCCTGCGCGATTTGCGCGTGCAGCGCCGCGCCAGCCATCTCCTTGATGCGCAATTGCACCAGCCCCACGCCAAGCGGCAGCAGGCGGCGCAGCCAGTCGGCATCATCGAAAATCGGGTAGAAACGCGGCAGGGCCATCAGGTAAACGCCCTCCCCAGAACCGGCGTCGAGGGCGCGGCCATGTCGCGCGGCTCCATCGGGTCGGCCTCATAGCCCAGCCGCCCCGCCTCCAGCGCGCGCGCGAACCCCTCGGCCATCGCCGCCGGGTCGCCCGCACGGGCCACTGCGGTGTTGAGCAGCACCGCATCATAGCCCAATTCCATCGCGTGGGCCGCCTGTGAGGGCAGGCCCAATCCGGCGTCGATCACAAGAGGCAGGTCGGGGAAATGCGCGCGCAAGCTGCGAAGCCCATAGATATTGTTCAGCCCCAGCCCGGTGCCGATGGGCGCGCCCCAGGGCATCAGCACCCGGCATCCGGCCTCAACCAGCCGCTCGCAGAGCACCAGATCCTCGGTGCAATAGGGAAACACGGCAAAGCCCTCATCGGTGAGGATGCGCGCGGCCTCGACAAGGCCGAAGGGATCGGGCTGCAACGTGTCGGCATGGCCGATCACCTCCAACTTGATCCAGTTGGTGTCGAAAAGCTCGCGCGCCATCTGCGCCGTGGTCACCGCCTCGCGTACCGAATGGCAGCCGGCGGTGTTGGGCAGGACATGCACGCCAAGCGCGCGGATCATGTCCCAGAACGCCTGCCCCGCGCGCTCGCCCCCCGCCTCGCGGCGCACGGAGACAGTGGCGATGCCCGCGCCGGAGCGTTTAAACGCGTCGGCCAGGATCGCGGGAGAGGGGTATTGCGCGGTGCCCAGCATCAGGCGGGATGTCACTTCTATATCGTAGAAAACCGGCATATCAGCCCCCTTGCCGAGGGGCGACGATCTCGACGCGGTCCCCGTCATTCAGTCTCTGTTCCGGCCTGAGAGCGGCAGGAACAAAGCGTTCGTTCACCGCCGTCGCGACCTTGGCCCCGCCGTGGCCCACCTCGATCAGCAGCGCGTCGAGGGTCGGCGCGGCGGTGTCCTGTGCGGTGCCGTTAACCGTGATCTTCATGGGCAAACTCCGGTTTTTCATTCTCGCGCATCACCAGCGCGGCGGTCATCCGCGCCACGGCGGGCGACAGCAGAAAGCCGTGGCGAAAGAGGCCGTTGGCATGGATCGTCTCGCCCCTCGCCGTGATGCGCGGCAAGTTGTCGGGGAAGGCCGGGCGCGCGTCCACGCCGATTTCCACCACCTCCGCCTCGCCAAAGGCGGGGTGGAGCGCGTAGGCCGCCGACAAAAGCTCCATCACCGACCGGACCGAGGCGCGCCAGCGGTCGCCGCTCTCGATCTGCGTGGCCCCGAGCATGAAGACGCCGTCGCCGCGCGGCACGATATAGAGCGGAAAACGCGGATGAAGCAGGCGAACGGGCCGGGACAGGGTCACATCCGGGGCGCGCAGCACCACCATCTCGCCCTTGACGCCGCGCAGATCGGGCAGGCTGTCCTGCGCCGCGAGGCCGCGACAGTCGATCACCGGGCCATCGGCGGGCGCGTCGGTCTGCTCGAACCGCGCGCCCGCCTCTTGCAGCCGCTTGCGCAGGTGAAGCAGCGCGGCGCGCGGGTCGATATGCGCCTCACCTGCAAAAAACAGCGCGCGGTCGTGGCGATCCGCGAGATGCGGCTCTAACGCGGCCAGTTCTGCACCTGTGAGCAGCCGGTGGCCGGTGGTGCGGCGCGCGAATTGGTCGAGTTCGCGCCGGTCGCGCGCGAGTGTCACCACCAGCGATCCGCGCCGGATCACCTCCACGCCCTGCGCCTGCCACCAGTCGGCGGCCTCCTGGCCCAACCGCATCACCGGTTCTTCGGCGCTGAACCCCTCGCAGAACGGCGCGAGCATCCCGCCCGCCCACCAAGAGCAGCCATGCGCGCCGGGGGCGGGGGCGGGATCGCGCAGGGTGACGGAGATGCCGCGCGCCATCAATTCGGTGGCGACGCAAAGCCCCACGACGCCTGCGCCACGGATGGTGACAGCCCCGGTCATGGCCAGACCTCGTGGAAATGATGCACCGGGCCGTGGCCGTGGCCGATATCGAGCCTGTCGGCGGCGCGGATCGCGGCGTGGAGCCAGCTATGCGCGTTGCTGACCGCCTCGGGCAGGTCCAGCCCCTGTGCCAGCCCCGCCGCGATGGCCGACGAGAGCGTGCAGCCGGTGCCATGCGTGTTGCGCGTGGCAATGCGCGGGGCGTCAAGGCGGATCACCTCGTCACCGATCAGCCAATCGGTGCAGGTCTCGCCCCGGCCATGCCCGCCCTTCATCAAAACGGCCCCCACCCCCATCTCGCGCAGGCGCGCGCCCTGCTGCTGCATCGCCCGATCATCGCGCGCCTCGGCACAGCCCAGAAGCACCGCCGCCTCGGGCAGGTTCGGGGTGAGCAGATCGGCGCGCGGCAACAGATGCGCAATGAGCGCCGCGCGCGCGGCATCGGGCAGGAGCCGCGCACCGGATTTCGCGACCATCACCGGATCGAGCACCACGGGGCCTTGGTAATCCGCCAGCGCCCCTGCCACCGTCTCGATCAGGCTGGCATCGCCCAGCATCCCGATCTTGATCGCATCGACCCTGATATCGCCCAACACGGCGGCGAGTTGCGCGGCGACCGTGGCATCGGGGATCGGGTGAACATCGCTGACGGCCACGGTGTTCTGCGCGGTGACGGCGGTCAGCACGCTTGCGCCATAGACGCCCAGCGCCGAGAATGTCTTGAGATCGGCCTGAATGCCCGCGCCGCCGCCGCTATCGGAGCCTGCGATCGTCAATGCGGTTGCGACCATGTACCGTTCCTCTCAGACTTTCGGGGAACGGGAGGGGGCGCGCGAGGGCGTGCCGAAATCCGTTCCCTACGCCGGTATCACCCGGATCAGGTTCGATGGGTTGGCGGATGGCCTCTCAGCCCCGTTTTCGGGGCACCCCAACGGATGAAACAAACGTAACAGCGCCCACGACCGGCAACAAGGGGGCCGCACAAAAAAGCCCCGTCACGCCAATAGTGACGGGGCAAGGCAAGGGTGCCCGGTCAAGTCAGTGCCCGGACACCGGCGGCACGCAGGGATCAGTTGGGGCGGTCGGCCATCTCGGCGCGGATCTGCTGGCGCAGCACGTCGATGGGCACGATCTTGCCCTCGCGGCGAAAGCACCAATAGGTCCAGCCATTGCAGCTTGGCGCGCCCTCAAGATGCGCGCCGACCTGGTGGATCGAGCCGTTCACGCCATCGGCCACGAGCGTGCCATCGGCGCGCACCTTGGCCGCCGCCTTGCCGTTCATCGAGGTCAGCACCTCGCCCGGGCGCAGCATCCCGCGCTCGACAAGCTGGCCAAAGGGCACGCGCGGCTCGGCGCGTTTCGAGGTCGAGACGCGCAGCGCCTCGCTGTCATATTTGCGCACCGCCCGGAGCCGCGCCTCGGCCACGCGGCGATAGCTTTCCTCGCGCTCGATACCGATGTAATCGCGGCCCAGCATCCGCGCCACGGCCCCCGTCGTGCCAGTGCCAAAGAACGGATCAAGCACCACATCGCCGGGATTGGTGGAGCCGACCAGAACCCGGTGCAACAGGCTCTCGGGTTTTTGCGTCGGGTGCGCCTTGTCGCCGTTTTCGTCCTTGAGCCGCTCATGTCCGGTGCAAATCGGCAGAACCCAGTCGCTGCGCATCTGCACGCCCTCGTTCAATGATTTCAGCGCCTCGTAATTGAACGTGTATTTCCCGCCCTCCTCGCGGCTGGCCCAGATCATCGTCTCATGCGCGTTGGTGAGCCGCTTGCCGCGAAAATTGGGCATCGGGTTGGATTTGCGCCACACCACATCGTTGAGAATCCAGAACCCCGCATCCTGCAACGCGGCACCGACGCGAAAGATGTTGTGATACGAGCCGATGACCCAGATCGCGCCGGTGGGTTTGAGCAGGCGCCGCGCGGCGGCGAGCCAATCGCGCGTGAAACGGTCATAGGCGGCAAAGCTGGCAAAGCTGTCCCAGGCGTCATCGACGGCATCGACCTGGCTGTTATCGGGCCGGTGCAGATCGCCGCGCAGTTGCAGATTGTAGGGCGGATCGGCGAAAATCAGGTCGATGCTGGCCTCGGGAAGGCCGTTCATCACCTCGATGCAATCACCGGCGATAATCGTGTTGAGAGGGAGCGCGGGCGCGCCCTTTGCCTTGGTTTTCGTTGTCATTTTCTGCCTCTGTCCCGGCGCCTTGGGCGCTCTGATCCTTGGCAAAACAATGAGTCAAAGCTGATTCGTGGTCAATTTCTTTTTTGAATCAGTAGGTTAGTTATTTTCTTGATACAAGATATTGTGGACGGGCCTGAACGAACGCCTATGGTGAGGGGTCACACCAAGATTTAGGAGCGCGTCGCGATGCGCCTTTGACGGGTAGCCTGCGTTGCGCTCCCATCCATAGCCCGGAAACTGTTGCGCCAAATCCCGCATGAGGCGATCACGCGCCTCCTTGGCCACGATCGAGGCGGCGGCAATCGAGAGCGAAGCGGCATCGCCCCTGATGATCGCCCGCGCCGGGAGCGTCAGGCCGCGCGGAACCATATTGCCGTCGATCAGCACCATCTCGGGGGCCGGATCGAGGCCCGCAATGGCCCGTTCCATCGCCAGATGCGCCGCGCGCAGGATGTTGAGGCTGTCGATCTCGGCGACGGTGGCATGGGCAACCGACACCTCGGCACAGGCCATGAGCGCCGCACAAAGCGCCGCGCGCCGCCCTGCGCCGAGCTTCTTGGAATCGTCGAGCCCCTCGGGCACGCGCGCGGGATCGAGGATCACCGCCGCCGCCGTCACCGGCCCGGCAAGCGGGCCGCGCCCGACCTCGTCCACCCCCGCGATGCGGGCATGGCCAAGGGCGCGGGCGGCGTGCTCATGGCTAAAATCGGGGCCGGTCATGCGCCGTCATGGCACGGGCTTGCGGCGAATGCAAAGGCCCGCACGCCTGCCCGTCCCTCAGTAATAGCCATACCGGTTGAGGCAGCGGTCACGATAGACCGTCCCGTGATACCCGCCGATATGCACCGCGCAGTCCGAGGGCAGCGCCGAATAGCCGTAATTGTAGCCATTCAGGCAGCGCCCAGAATATCCCGAGCGGTAATTGCTATGCACGCGGCAGGCACCGGGCAGGTTGACGCGCCGCTCCGGGCCATAGCTGTCATGGCCCTGATAGCCGCGATCATGGCCGTCGTAAGAGCTATTGCGATATCCGCCGCCATGACGATCCCGCCCGTTGTCGCTGGCAATGGCCGCGCCGATGATCGCACCGACGGCAAGACCGGCGATGACCTTGCCGGCGTCATTGTCGGCGCGCACCTGCGTCGGCGCGGCAACCGAGGCAAGCGCGAAAGCGCTTGCCATGAGGGTGGTGGTGAGCCTTGTAAACATGATCCGATCCTTTCCTTTACGGGGACGATGTCATGACAGGGACGCGGCGCGATCACCGGCCATAGTCATGACCATAGGAACGGTGACGCGGCGCATGGCGCGGGCCGCGCTGGTAGACGCGCTGCTGCTGGCCATAGCCGTGACGCCCCCGATACCCGCGATCATGGCCACGGGAATAACCGCGATCATACCCGCCCTGGTATCCGCCCTGGTATCCGCGCGAGTATCCGCGCGAGACATAGCCGCCATCGTGACGGTTCCGATTGTTGTCGCTGGTAATGGCCGCGCCGATGATCGCGCCAATGGCAAGCCCGGCGATGACCTTGCCGGCGTCGTTGTCGGCGCGCACCTGCGTCGGTGCGGCGAGGGTGGCGAGCGCGAGAGCGCCCGCCATGAGGGTGGTGGTGAGCTTGTTAAACATGATCTGATCCTTTTCTTTGGTGATACGATGTCACGACCGGTCTGCGGCGCGATCACCGGCCATATTGATGCCCATAGGAGCGGTGGCGCGGTGCGTAATACGGGGCGGGGCGATAGACATAATGCCGACCATAACCGCGCTGATAGCCATAGCTCGGGCGGTAGTGGCCGCGCCCGCGATAGCGGGGCCGCGCGTGGCCATAGCCGTTATGGCCGTAGCCATAGCCGCGCGAGACATGGCCGCGATAATGGCGCTGGCCGCCTGCTAGGATGATCTTGGCACCGGCGGCGGGAGCGGTCTGGGTGATCGGGGCCGCAGAGGCGACAGGCGCGCCACCAAGGCTGAGCGCCGCGCCAAAGGCGAGAGCGAGGACTGTGCGAAACATGGTGTCTCCTTTCAGGTTTGCGTGGCAGCGCGGCGTCGGGAGCCGTTGTCATTCGCCCTGGCCGCAAGTCGTGCCCTGAACATGTGCCCGCCCTGCCCGGACAGGCAATATCACCCCCATGATATCCGATATCACCCGCTTTCAGGGTCATTTCGGGTCACGGGTTATTGAATAGCCGCGGGCGCTGGCGCATGTTGTCGCCATGACACGCATCATCCCCACCCTCGCAGCGACCCTCGCGTTCACCCTCTCTGCCGAGGCGGCGGTGGCGGCGTGCCAGGTCGAATACAAGGCCAAACGGGAAAACCCGTTCGAGCTTTTCTATAACGTGACCACGCTCAGCGTGCCCTGTTCGGCGGCAGAGGGGGCGCTTCGGGCGCAACTGGCCCAACAGGGGCTGACGCTGCTCAAGATCATGTCGAAGAAGGAAAAATAACGTGGTTTCACGATCAAGATGAGGCTGGGCGGACAAGGCACCTCCGCCGCCGACATGCGCCGGTCGGGTAACCGCGTCGTCGTGTTCGGCGTGGTGGCCATCGTTGCGATCCTGACGGTCGCAGCGGTGTTCCTGTTTCTGAGCCTGCCCGACGCGAATGCCTTCAACGCGCGGGTCGAGCGTATCTTTGTCGAGAACGACGCGCTGACCGGTCAGGGCGAGATAAAGCTTCTGGAAATCCTCGCCCTGTCGGGCACCGCCTTTTCCGAAACACTTGTCAGTTACCGGATGGTCATATTCGTGCTGCTGGTGTTTTCCACCGCTTTGCTGGTGGCCTCGCTGGTGTTTCTGGTGATGCTGGTGGCGCTCAACCGGCGCATGGCACAGATCGAGCGGACGGGGATACAGGTCTCGTCGCTGCATATCAGCCGCGAGGAACGCACCGTCTATCTCAACGACATGGCGTTCAAGCTGACCGATGCCGCGCTCGAGACGCTGAGCATATTGGCCGAGGCGCGGCTTGACGATGACGTGCTCAGCGGGGCCGAGATCGAGGCGATCATCTCGGGGCGGAAATCTGAGGATTGCGAAGAGGCCGCCGGGGCCACCCGGATAAAGCGGCTGCGCGACGCGCTCGGCAATCAGCTTGTCAGCGAAATGCTGGTCAAGAACATCGCCCGGCGCGGCTATGTCCTTCTGGTGGATAAGTCGGCGATCCGCGTGCAATGACGGGCACAGGCGCGACACGATGAAAACGGAGGATGCCAGCCCGTTGACCAGCACCCTCCGCCACCCCACGTGCTCCCTACGCACCACACGTGTTACTCTTTGGAAGGTCCCGGCCATCCTGGCCCTGACCCTTTGACCCTACAGCAAAAGCGCGGCACCGCCAAACCCGGAGTGCCGCGCATTCGTCTCAAATTGTGGGAATAGCCCCCCTCACGCGGCCTGTCGTGGAGCCTGCACTGCCCTGCCCTCGATCAACGCGCGGTGCAGCGCGGTGATGCCCGCGTCAAGATCGCCGGTGCCCAGCACGAATTGCACATCCACGCCGCGCGGTGTCTGATGCGCGGCGATCACCTCGATCCCCGCCTCTTCCAGCGCGGCAAGGCCCCGGCTCAACACCCTGAGCCCCTTGAGGTCGCGCCCGATGGGCGAGACCAGCGCCAGCGTGCGCGCAGAGACCTGCGCCGCCGGATAGAGCGCCTCCAGGTCATGCGCCACGCGACGCACCACCTTAAGCGAGGCCTGCACATAATGCGTGATCGTGTTGGCGTTCGAGGTCTTGGAGACGATCCAGACATTGTGCCGCTTGAGCGCGTCGAGAATCGCCGCATCATAGCCCTTGACGCCCACCATGTCCTGCTCGAACAGTTCCAGCGCCACCACCTTGAGGCCGGTCACGATCTCGACCGCCGGGGTATCGGTGGGCTGATCGTCGATCAGCGTGCCGGGATCGCCGGGATCAAAGGCGTTGGTCACGCGCAGGGGCACCTCGGCCTGCCGCAGCGTCTTGGCGGCCTTGGGGTGAATCGCCTCCATCCCAAGATTGGAAAGCTGATCGGCCACGTCGTAATTGGTATGCCCCAGCTTGCGCACGGCCTCTTCGCCCACCAGCTTCGGATCGGCCGAAGACAGGTGAAATTCCTTGTGAATGATCGCCTCGCGCGCGCCCGTGTGGGCGGCGATGCGGGCGAAGGTCACCTCGGAATAGCCGCGATCAAACTCGCGCATCAGCCCCTCGCTGCATTGCGCATAGCCGGTGACGATGGGCATTTCCGCGCTCAGGTCCACATCGCTCAATCCCGCCGCGATCCGCTCGGCGAGCGTGTGCTCGGTCTCGTCGCGCCAGCCGCTGAGGTCGATGAACCGCGCATTGACGCCCGCGCGCTGCAGCAACAGCGTGGTGACAAAGGCCGAATGCGCCTCGCCCAGACCCGAGAGCAATTCGCGGATGACCATCATGTGATCGCCCAGTCGGAAATGCCCGTAGGAACACAGCCGTTGCAGATCAAACAGGCACGAGCGCGCGCCCTCAATCCGTTCGCGCACGAATTCGTCGGCCATGTTGCGATCACCGGGATTGTCGAGGATATCGCCATGCGCCGCACGCATCGCGTGGCCCACCTCGGTCAGCGCATCAAGCCAGCCGTGATCGTCGTCATTATTGGCAAAGCGCGCATAAACGCCGGGCTGCCCGGATTTCTTGTGTTCCAGCAACAGGTTGGTGATCCCGCCAAAGGCCGAGACCACGAAAACGCGACCATAGAGAGCCGCCCCCTCGCGCCCCGCGATAAAGAGCGTGTCGAGCAGTTCATTGACACGGCTCATCGACGTGCCGCCGATCTTCTCGACGGTGTGGGTTGGAAATGTCATATCCCTCATGCCGGGGCCTTCGCGCCCCGACCCTCTCAACTTGATTGAAGCGCGTAAGAGCCGTCGGCCTGATGCACCTCTTTGCCGGTCACCGGCGGGTTGAAGCAGCAGGCCATCACAAGCTCTTCGTCGGCGCGCAGGGTGTGGCGATCATGCTTGTCGAGCGCATACATCACGCCCGGCGTGATCTCATACGTCTCACCCGTGGCCAGATCGGTGATCGAGCCTTTGCCCTGCATGCAGTAGACACTCTCGAAGTGGTTCTTATACTCAAAGGTGTGCTCCGATCCCGGCTCCAGAAACGTGATGTGGAACGAAAACCCCATCCCGTCATCTGCAAGCAGCATCCGCACGCTTGACCATTGCGCATCTGACACGACGCGATTGCGTTCTTCCTCGATGATCTTGTTGAAGTCTCTGACGATCATTTTGCGTTACTCCGCTGCTATTTTCTGGGTCTTGGTCACATCCCGCACCGCTTGCGCGAGGATGTCCAGCCCCTTGGCGAATGTGTCCTCGGGCGTGGTGAGCGGGGCAAGCACCTTGACCACCTCATCGCGCGCGCCCGAGGTCTCGATGATGAGGCCCAATTCAAAGGCCCGCGCACAGATCGCACCGGCCAGATCGCCATTGCCCACATCGACCCCCTGCATCATGCCGCGCCCCTTGAGGCGGGCACCGGGGATGGTGTCGGCGATACGGCCAAGCGCCGCGCGCAGCATCTCGGCCTTTTCGGCCACTTCGTTTTGAAAGGTGTCGTCCTTCCAGAACTTCTCCAGCGCCACCCGCGCGGTGACAAAAGCATGGGTATTGCCTCGGAACGTGCCGTTATGCTCGGCCGGCCCCCAGATATCATGCTCGGGCTTGATCAGGAGCGCGGCAAAGGGCAGGCCCATGCCGGAAAAGCTCTTGGCCATCGGGATCAGATCCGGCTCGATCCCCATTTCCTCGAAGCTGAAGAAGGTGCCGGTGCGCCCGCACCCGGCCTGAATGTCATCAACGATCAGCAGCGCGCCGTGATCCTTGGCGATCCGCGCGATGCCCTGCATGAAGGCGGTGGAGGCGGCGTTCAGCCCGCCCTCGCCCTGCACCGGCTCGATGATGAACGCCGCGGGCGCATCGACGCCGCTTGACGGGTTGCCGAGCATTTCCTCGATGATGCGCAGGCTATCCACATCTTCGCCAAAGGCACCCTCGAACGGCATATGCGTAGTGCCACACAGCGACCCGCCGCCCGCGCCCGCGCGCTTGCTGGAATTGCCGGTGCAGGACAGCGCACCCATTGTCATGCCGTGAAACCCGTTGGTAAAGGCGATGATGTTGCGCCGCCCCGTGACCTTGCGCGCCAGCTTCATAGCGGCCTCGACGGCGTTGGTGCCGGTCGGGCCGGTCATCATCACCTTGTAATCCATGCTGCGCGGTTTGAGGATGATATCCTCGAAGGCGCGCAGGAAATCGGCCTTGGCACCGCTGTGCATGTCAAGGCCGTGGGTGATGCCATCGGCGGTGATATGCTCGATCAGCGCGGCCTTCATGTCCGGGTCGTTATGGCCGTAATTCAGCGACGAGCACCCGGCGAGAAAGTCGATATAGGTGCGGCCCGTCGCATCTGTCAGTTCCGAGCCAGTCGCCTTGACGAAAGACGTGGGAAAGCTGCGGCAATAGCTGCGCGCCTCGGATTCGCGGCGGGAATAGATGTCGAGATCGGCTGATTGCTCAGTCGGCATGTCATGTTCCTTCATGTGATTGGGGAGCGGGCGGCGGCCCCGGTCAGGCCGCCTTTTTCATCCGCGCCTTGAGAGAGATCGTCACCATGTATTCGGTGTCGTGAAGCTCGTCGAAATGCTGCGATTTCGAGAAATAGGGCGCGCTTGACAGCTCTGCCTCGCTCACCTCGGTGAACTTGCGAAAGAGCGCCCAGCTTGCGGCATTGTCGCGGGTGATCGTGGTCTGCACGCGCGTCACGCCCTTGCAGCTCTCGCGCGACAACAGCCCGCGCAGCATCAACGTGCCAAGCCCGGTGCCCCGCGCCGTCTGCGAGACCGCGACCTGCCAGACAAACAGCGTCTCGGGGTCGTCGGGCAGGCGGTAGCCCGAAACCCAGCCGACGATCTCGCCATCCATCTCGGCGACGATGCAGGTGTCGCGGAAGTGGTCGCACTGCACGAGGTTGCAATACATGGAATTCTCGTCGAGCGGCTTGCAGGCGCGAACGAGCCTCCAGATATCTGCCCCGTCCTCTGCCACCGGCTTGCGCAGCGATGGCAGTGATTTCCCGAAAATTTCCCTTGCATGGCGCATGGATCATCAGCCCTCTGTTGTTTCGATTGACTAAGTATAATACTTAGCCTATAAAATCAACCTTGTTCCTAAAATTTGTTCTGGAACGGTAAATTTGAGCATAAAATGCAGGCTTACACGATAATTATCATTAGCTTTGTCTATGATATCGAGCGAAAATGGCAAGGGAGGGAAGGATTTGCAATTGAGTGACAGCTTTGCGACCATCGCGTCCATCACCGGGAGGGACCGCATGGATCGCACCGATCAGAGCCTCATCGCGCTACGGCGCATCCTGCGCGCCACGGAAATCTACGGGCGCAAGCTCGCGAATGCCGCCGGTCTGACGGCAGTGCAGTTTCGCGTGCTTCAGATCGTGGCCGAGCGCGGCCAAAGCACCGCGACCGAAATCGCGCGCCGGATGCGCGTTAGCCAGGCGACGGTCACCTCTCTGGTGGACAAGCTGGTGAAACAGGGCATGGTCACGCGCGAGAAATCACAGGCGGATCGGCGGCAGATCAACATCCTGATATCCCAGGCCGGTCACGACACGATCCGCCTTGCGCCCGACGCGCTGCAACAGCGCTATGTGCGCAAGTTCGAGGCGCTGGAGGATTGGGAACAGGCGCAGCTTGTCGCCTCACTGGAACGGGTGGCGGCGATGCTCGATGCAGACGAGATCGACGCCTCGCCAGTGCTTGATACCGGCGATCTGCGCAGCGCGTCCTGAGCCAGACATGAAAACGCCCGCCACGGGGGGCGGGCGCATGGGCAATCGCGGGGCCGGTCAGCCGTAGACGGCCTCCTTGCCGAAATGCTTGGTCAGCATGTAATAGACCACCGCGCGATACTTGTTGCGCTCGGAGCGGCCATAGGTGTCGAGCACCTGATTGATCGCATCCATCAGCGCGGGGCTGTCGGCAAGGCCCAGTTTCTTGATCAGAAAATTGGTCTTGACCGTCTCAAGCTCGTCGGGCTGGCCTGCGGCCACGGTCGCCGCATCGGCATTGTAGATCGCCGGACCACAGCCGATGGTCACCTTGGTGAGCAGCGCCATATCCGGCTCCATCCCGCATTTGTTGCGCAGGTCATCCGCGTAGCGCGCAATCAGATCGTCACGTTTTCCCATCGACTATCTCCCAATCACCCGGCAGTTTCGCCGGTCCCTCGTTTCTGCAAGCCCCGGAAATGGTGCTCGGGCGAGGATAGCGGCAGTTGTTCGACGCACAAAGGGAAAATTGCCCGCCCCCTCCCCGTCCACGAAAAACGCCCGCCAGCCAAGGGCCAGCGGGCGCAAATCCTGTGCAGGCCGCGCCGCTTAGTAGCGGTAATGCTCGGGCTTGAACGGCCCTTCCGGCGACACGCCGATATAGGCGGCCTGATCGGGGCTCATCTGGGTCAGCTTCACGCCGATGCGATCCAGATGCAGGCGCGCGACCTTTTCATCCAGATGCTTGGGCAGGATATAGACCTCGTTGCCGTATTGGTCGCCCTTGGTCCAAAGCTCGATCTGCGCCAGAACCTGATTGGTGAAGGACGCCGACATCACGAAAGACGGGTGGCCGGTGGCGTTGCCAAGGTTCAGCAAGCGCCCCTCGGAGAGCAGGATCAGACGGTGCCCATTGGGCATCTCGATCATGTCGACCTGTTCCTTGATGTTGGTCCATTTGTGGTTTTTCAGGGCAGCGACCTGAATTTCATTGTCGAAATGGCCGATATTGCCGACAATCGCCATGTCCTTCATCTCGCGCATATGCTCGATGCGGATCACGTCCTTGTTGCCGGTGGTGGTGATGAAGATGTCGGCGGTGGATACGACATCCTCCAACAGCACCACTTCAAACCCGTCCATCGCCGCCTGAAGCGCGCAAATCGGGTCAACCTCGGTCACCTTGACGCGCGCACCGGCACCGCGCAGCGACGCAGCAGAGCCTTTGCCGACATCGCCATAGCCCATAACCACGGCCACCTTGCCCGCCATCATCGTGTCGGTGGCGCGGCGGATACCGTCGACCAGCGATTCCTTGCAGCCATATTTGTTGTCGAATTTCGACTTGGTCACGCTGTCATTGACGTTGATCGCCGGGAAGGGCAGTTGGCCCTGCTTGTGCAACTCGTAAAGACGATGCACGCCGGTCGTGGTTTCTTCCGACACGCCCTTGATCTGGTCACGCACGCGTGTGAACCAACCGGGGCTGGCGGCCATGCGCTTGGCGATCTGCGCCTTGATGACCGCCTCTTCCTCGGATTGCGGCACCGGGATGATATCCTCGCCCGCCTCGGCGCGCGCGCCAAGCAGCACGTAAAGCGTGGCATCGCCGCCATCGTCGAGGATCATGTTGGGGCCATCTGCAAACTGGAACGACTTGTCCAAGTAATCCCAATGCTCTTCAAGGCTCTGGCCCTTGATCGCGAACACGGGCGTGCCGCCCTCGGCGATCGCCGCCGCCGCGTGATCCTGCGTGGAAAAGATGTTGCACGACGCCCAGCGCACATCGGCCCCAAGCTCTACCAGCGTCTCGATCAGCACGGCGGTCTGGATGGTCATGTGCAGACTGCCGACGATCCGCGCGCCCTTGAGCGGCTTGGCCTCGCCATATTCGGCGCGCAGCGCCATCAGGCCGGGCATTTCGGTTTCGGCAATATCGAGCTCCTTGCGGCCATAGGCGGCGAGGCTGATATCCTTGACGATGTAATCATTTGCCATTCGGGGGGTGGCTCCTTGCGTGTTAATATCGCGAGGCAGATAGCACTCCCCCCCTTCATGGGCAATGCGCGATCACCCGGCCACGCCTGCGGCGGCGGCGGTGGTGGCCCCGGTCCAGTGCTGACCGGTCGCAACAATGCAACTCACGCCGTTGGGACGGGTGATGAAGACGGTAAAGCTGCCGGTCTCGGACGAGGCCCAGACCTCCAGCAATTGCTGCGGATTCTGAAGCCCGCCACCGGTCGGGCTTTCCTTGTAGGCCCCCTCGAGCCGCTCGACGAGCGCGGCGCGCGGCAGGCAGGTCAGGCCCTGCGCCTGGGCCTGTGCCTGCGTGGCAAAAGGCGGGGCAAGGGCTGCGGCGCCAAAGATGACGGCGGTGGAACAAAGACGCTTGAACATGGTGTTTCTCCTTGGTTTGGGGCGCGCGGGACATGCGCCGGTTTCGTGCCTTGAATCTGGGGGGATGCGCGGCGCTACGCACTAAAATTCAGTGCACAAGCGCGTGTGGCGGGCGTGTGCGCCTCTGGCCTCTGCCCCGGTGCCGGGTTAGGTGCTGTGGCATGACCCGCCTCACCTTTTCCTCGCCCTCCGCGCGGGTGCAGTATCACCTGCTGATGGGCCTCTTCCGGCTCGCCGTGACGCGCGCGCTTTATGGCCGCTTCGCGCGCGGGCTGGCGCGGCTCTTTCCGAAAGGCAATGCGGTCTTTCTCCACGAGAGCGGCGCGCCGCCGTTTCGCATCGCTCTGAGTGACGGCTACTGGACCCGCTTCGCCCTCTACCGCGCGCCCTATGAGCCCGAGGTCGGCGCGGTGTTGCGCGCCGCCGCCGGGGCCACGCCGCTCTTTTGCGATCTGGGCGCGAACAAGGGATACTGGACAACCCGCGCCGCGCCGCTTTTCGAGCGCGTGCTCGCGGTCGAGGCATCGGACGCGACCTTTTCCGCGTTGCAGGGCAATGCGGGCCATCTCGCCAATGCCACCCTGCACCGCGCCGCGATCCACGCGCGCTCGGGCGAGGTGCTCAGCTTCGTCAACACCCATCTCAGCCACGCCTCCGCCCGCCTTATGGGCGACACGCCCGCCGGGACCGGGGACCGCATCGAGACCGTGCCAACGCTCGCGGTTGACGATCTCGTGCCCGAAGGCACCGCCGCCCTCATCAAGCTTGACGTGGAAGGGGCCGAGATTGCCGCCATCGACGGGGCGGCGCGCGCGTTGCGCGATGGCGCGGTGCTGATCTACGAGGATCACGGCAACGATCCCGCCTGCACGGTGAGCGCGCATCTGTTGCAAGACCCGGAGATGGTGGTGTTTGCCATCGAGGGCGGGCTGATCCCGATGGCCGAGGTTTCTGCCATCGCCGCGCGGAAAACCGATCCCTACAAGGGCTACAATTTCCTCGCCGCCCACAGCACCTCGCCGCTTCTGGCCACGCTCAGGGCGCGCTTTGCAAATCCTTCGCCACCGGGCTAATCAAGACCACCGCAAATCCCGGAGGCCCCATGCCCAAACCCCGCGCCTGGCAAAAGATGCTCTCGGGCCGCAGGCTCGACGTGCTCGATCCGACCCCGGTCGATATCGAGATCGAGGATATCGCGCATGGTCTCAGCTTTGTCGCACGATGGAACGGTCAGACACTGGGAGAGTTTCCCTATTCCGTGGCCGAGCACTCGCTGCTGGTGGAGCGGCTCTATTCCCGCCTCAATCCGCGCGCGCCTGCGAAATGGCGGCTGGCCGCACTCTTGCACGACGCGCCGGAATACGTGATCGGCGACATGATTTCACCGGTCAAGGCCGCCATCGGCCCCGCCTATGACGATCTCGACAAGCGGCTTGCAGCGGCGGTGCATCTGCGGTTCGGCCTGCCCGCCGCCTTGCCCGCCCCCGTCAAACGGCAGATCAAGACCGCCGACAAGATCAGCGCCTGGATGGAGGCCACGGAGATTGCCGGGTTCACCCTGGCCGAGGCGAACCGGTTCTTCGGCACCCCCGGCGCCGGCGTGCTGGACGGGCTCACCGTCGCGCTGCGCCCCCCGGTCGAGACCCGCGCCGCCTACCTTGCGCGGCATAACGAATTGCTCGCGGAGATGGGCTAATCTCGGCCCCCCTCACCACAGGTTGCGGGGGGGGTTGAAAATCCAACGCCAGCATTTGCATTGAGCTTGATGGCGACCAAGGCGCACGGGCAGCCATGCGGCCAGGTCAAACAAATGGTGCCCAGGAGAGGACTCGAACCTCCACGGCCTTGCGGCCACTGGCACCTGAAGCCAGCGCGTCTACCATTCCGCCACCTGGGCAGGTGTCGTGAGGCAGGCGTGTAAACGCCGCCCGTTCGTGTGTCAACGCCGATTCCGAGCGATTTGGCGCGGGGGCTTTATCGTCTTGTCGGTCGGGCGTCCCGGCGTTAGGAAAGAAGGGATTATGCACATCCCGGAGGCCCCGATGTCCAAGCTTGTCACCATTTACGGCGGATCAGGTTTTGCAGGTCGTTACATCGCGCGGCGCATGGCGCAGGCCGGATGGCGGGTGCGGGTGGCGGTGCGTCGGCCTAACGAGGCGATGCATGTCAGGCCCTACGGCGTGCCGGGGCAGGTCGAGCCGGTGCTATGCAACATTCGCGATGATGCCAGCGTGCGGGCGGCGATGCTGGGGGCCGATGCGGTGGTCAACTGCGTCGGCACCTTCGATCGCGGCGGGCGCAACAATTTCAATGCCGTGCAGGCGGAGGGCGCGACGCGAATCGCGAAGATCGCCGCCGAGCAAGGCGTGGCGCGGCTTGTGCACCTGTCGGCGATCGGGGCAGATCATGCGTCGGCAAGCGCCTATGCGCGCAGCAAGGCGGCGGGCGAGGCCGGGATCCAGAGCCATTTCCCGCAGGCGGTGATCCTGCGACCGTCGGTGATTTTCGGCGGCGAGGACCAGTTCTTCAACCGGTTCGCGGGCATGACGCGCTTCTCGCCCATTCTGCCGGTCGTGGGCGGCGAGACGCGGTTTCAGCCGGTCTATGTGGATGATGTTGCGCAGGCCGCGGCCAAGGCGGTCATGGGCGCGGTGGAGCCGGGCATCTACGAGCTTGGCGGCCCCGAAGTGGCGACGTTCCGCGAATGGATGCAGGTAATGCTTGGCATCATCCGCAGGCGACGGCTGATTGTCGGCATCCCGTTCGGGGTGGCCTCGGTCATGGCGGCGGGGATGGAACTGGTGCAGACGGTCACGCTTGGCCTTGTGCCGCCGCAGATCACCCGCGACCAGGTGCGCAGCCTGCGGGTGGACAATGTGGTGAGCGCGGATGCGCGGAGCTTTGCCGATCTCGGGATCGACCCGGTTGCACCCGAGGCAGTGCTTTCGGACTACCTGTGGCGCTTCCGGCCCGCAGGCCAATACGAGGCGATCCACGAATCCGCCCGCAATCTCAATGCGTAAGCGCCTCAGCCATAGGCAAATGCGAGCAGCACCACGCCCAGCGCGACCCGGTAGATCACGTAAGGGGTAAAGCTCACCCGGTTGAGAAACTGCATCATGAGGCTGAGCGCGCCCCAGGCGGCTGCGAATGAAAACAGCGCGGCGAAACCGGCGCGTGCCAGCAGGTCGGCCCCCGCCTCGGCCTGCGCCAGATCAATCGCGAGCACGGCACCGGTGGCGAGCGTCGCGGGGATCGACATGAGCATGGACAGCCGCGTGGCGTCGTGCCGTTCCAGGCCCAAGGCGCGTGCCCCGGTGATCGTGATGCCCGAGCGCGAGACGCCGGGGATGAGCGCCACCGCCTGCCATAGCCCAAGGATGATGGCGCGGCGCAGGCTCCAATCGGGGGCGCGCAGGGTTTGCGAGGCGGTGCGGTCGATCCACCACAAGAGGATGCCGAAAACGATCATCGTCCAGCCGATCACGCGAATGTCGCGCATCGCGTCCTGCCAATCCATCAGGACGATCACCCCGCCCGCCATGACGAGCGGTATGGTGGCGACGATGAGATTGCGCGCAAGGCGCGCCTCGGAACTGTGCCGCCTGCCGCGCAAGATATCGGCCAGCCCGCGGCCCGCAGCGGCGGACTCGGTGCGGAAATAGATGATGACGGCAAGAATCGACCCGAGATGAACCGCCACATCGAGGGCGATATCGTCCGTCCCGGCACCGTTGACCTGATGCAGAAGCGCCAGATGCGCCGAGGAGGAAATGGGCAGAAACTCAGTGATGCCTTGAATGATTGCGAGGAGAAAAAGCGAAAACAGCGTCATGAACCAAGTCCTACAAATATTTTCGCTGTCCGTATAAGAGGTTGAGTTTAATAAACAAGGCGATTATTTATTCCGGTTCGGACCTATATTGCCAGAAAATTCATGCAAAATGCTTCCTTTCTGATGACTAAAGCAAAACCAAGTCAGCATATATGACTTTTAATGCTCGCATACCTGCGTTACAACATTGCTGACCGAGTCCGGGAGAGATGAACATGGCGAAGCAACCCATGCTGAAATTCGTGACAGTCGGGCGCGATATGCCCGAGAAGCGGGGGGCGGCGGCGCGCAGGCGGGATTTTGATGAAATCTATGCCGAGTTCGCCGAGGCCAAGGCGCAGGAGCAGGCGGGACGGTGCAGCCAGTGTGGCGTGCCCTATTGCCAGAGCCATTGCCCGCTGCACAACAACATCCCCGACTGGCTGCGCCTCACCGCCGAGGGGCGGGTGAAAGAAGCCTACGAGCTCAGCCAGTTCACCAATACCTTCCCGGAAATTTGCGGGCGCATCTGCCCGCAGGACCGGCTCTGCGAGGGCAATTGCGTGATCGAGCAATCCGGCCACGGCACCGTCACCATCGGCGCGGTTGAGAAATACATCACCGATACCGCCTGGGAGGAAGGCTGGGTCGAGCCGATCAAGCCCGCCTCGGAACGCATTGAATCTGTTGGAATAATCGGGTCTGGGCCCGGCGGGCTTGCAGCGGCGGATGTGCTGCGGCGGGCGGGGGTGCAGGTGACTGTCTATGAACGCTCCGACCGGGCGGGAGGCCTGATGACCTATGGCATTCCCGGCTTCAAGCTCGAGAAGGACGTGGTGATGCGGCGGATCGCGCAGCTTGAGGAAGGCGGCGTCGAATTCGTGCTCAATTGCGACGTGGGCACAAGCATATCCTTTGACGAAATTCGCAGTAAACACAACGCGGTAATGATCGCGACCGGGGTCTATAAGAGCCGTGATCTGGGCGGGCCGGGGGCGGCGGCGCAAGGCATCGTGCGGGCCATCGACTATCTGACGGCGAGCAATCGGGTGGGCTTTGGCGATGCTGTGCCGGAATTTGACAGCGGCGAATTGAATGCCGAAGGCAAGCGAGTGGTTGTGGTTGGCGGCGGTGATACCGCAATGGATTGTGTGCGCACGGCGATCCGGCAGGGGGCCAAGGCCGTCACCTGCCTCTACCGCCGCGACCGCGACAACATGCCCGGAAGCCAGCGCGAGGTGACCAATGCCGAGGAAGAAGGCGTTGTTTTCGAATGGCTTAGCGCGCCTGTGGGGTTCACGGGCGATCCGGTGAACGCGGTGAAGGTGCAGAAGATGCGCCTTGGCGCGCCCGATGCGACGGGCCGCCAAAGCCCCGAGCCGATCGAGGATGCGATCGAGGATGCGCCCGCCGATCTGGTCATCAAGGCGCTGGGGTTCGAGCCGGAAAACCTGCCAACCCTCTGGGATCAAAGGGAATTGGAGGTCACGCGCTGGGGCACGGTCAAGGCCGAGTTCACCACCGGGCGCACCGCGATGCCGGGGGTTTACGCGGTGGGCGACATCGTGCGGGGCGCCTCTCTCGTGGTCTGGGCAATCCGCGACGGGCGCGATGCGGCGGCGGCGATCCTCGAGGATCTGGGCGCAAAGCAGGCCATCGCGGCGGAATGAACCGCAGGGTTTGGGACCGGCGGCGTGACCGGGCGGCAAGGGGCGGTTAACCGAAGCGATACCGCACCGACAAGAACAACATGACTGACCTTTCAGGTGCTGGGCCGGGGTCAAGGAAGGGTAAGGACCGATGACCGAATTCGATCTGAACTGGGCGGCCAAGGAAGCGGCCAAGCGCGACTGGCTGGCCGAGAACGGCATGTATGCCCATGACGAGGAGCATTCCTCTTGCGGCGTCGGCCTTGTCGTCAACATCGACGGCACGCCGTCGCGCAAGGTGGTGCAAGCGGGGATCGACGCGCTCAAGGCGATCTGGCACCGGGGCGCTGTCGATGCCGATGGCAAGACCGGCGATGGGGCGGGCATTCATGTGCAGATCCCGGTGCCGTTCTTCTACGACCAGATCCGCCGCACCGGGCACGAGCCCGATGAAAGCCGCCTGATCGCGGTCGGGCAGGTGTTCCTGCCGCGCACCGATTTCGGCGCACAGGAGCGGTGCCGCACCATCGTGGAAACCGAGGTGCTGCGCATGGGTCACACGATCTATGGCTGGCGGCATGTGCCGGTGGATGTGTCCTGCCTGGGTGAAAAGGCCAACGCGACGCGGCCCGAAATCGAGCAGATCCTGATTTCAGATGCCAAGGGGCTTGATGAAGAGGCATTCGAGCGCGAGCTATACGTGATCCGCCGCCGGATCGAGAAATCCGCGCAGGAAGCGGCGATCACGGGCCTTTATATCGCCAGCCTCTCGTGCCGCAGCATCATCTACAAGGGCATGATGCTGGCCGAGCAGGTGGCGGTCTTTTATCCCGATCTGGTGGACGCACGGTTCAAGAGCGCCTTTGCCATCTATCACCAGCGCTATTCCACCAATACTTTCCCGCAATGGTGGCTGGCGCAGCCGTTCCGGATGCTGGCGCATAATGGCGAGATCAACACGCTCAAGGGCAACCTGAACTGGATGAAGAGCCACGAGATCCGCATGGCCAGTAGCGCCTTTGGCGAGATGGCCGAGGATATCAAGCCGATCGTGGCGCAGGGATCGAGCGATAGTGCCGCGCTTGATGCCGTGTTCGAGGTGCTTGTGCGCGCAGGCCGCAACGCGCCGATGGCCAAGACCATGCTGGTGCCGGAATCCTGGTCGAAACAGGCCGAGGAACTGCCGGTCGCGTGGCGCGATATGTATTCCTATTGCAACTCCGTGATGGAGCCGTGGGACGGGCCTGCGGCGCTTGCGATGACCGATGGCCGCTGGGTCTGTGCCGGGCTTGATCGCAACGGGCTTCGTCCGATGCGCTATGTGGTGACGGGCGACGGGCTGGTGATTGCCGGGTCCGAGGCCGGGATGGTGCCGGTGGACGAAGCCACGATAAAGGAAAAGGGCGCGCTTGGCCCCGGTCAGATGATCGCGGTGGACATGGAAGAGGGGCGGCTGTTCCACGATTCCGAGATCAAGGACAAGCTGGCCAATGCGCAGCCATTCGGCGAGTGGGTTGGCAAGATCAACGAGTTGGACGAGGTGCTGGCGGGCGTGACCGAGGCCCCGCTTTTCAACGGGGCAGACCTGCGTCGCCGTCAGATCGCCGCCGGATACAGCATCGAGGAGATCGAGCAGATCCTTGCGCCGATGGCCGAGGATGGCAAGGAGGCGGTGGCCAGTATGGGCGATGATACGCCCGCCGCCGTCCTGTCGCGGCAATACCGCCCGCTGAGCCATTATTTCCGGCAGAACTTCAGCCAGGTGACCAACCCGGCGATTGACAGTTTGCGTGAATTCCGGGTGATGAGCCTCAAGACGCGGTTCGGCAACCTCAAGAACGTGCTGGATGAATCGAGCGCACAGACCGAGATCATCGCGCTGGAAAGCCCGTTCGTGGCCAATGCGCAATGGGACGAGCTGTTGCGGCAGTTCGGCGGCGACGTGGCCGAGATCGACTGCACCTTTGCCGCAGATACCGGGGCGTTGCAGGCCGGGCTGGAGCGCATTCGCGCCGAGGCCGAGGATGCCGTGCGCTCTGGCATTGGCAATATCGTGCTGAGCGATCATGGGCTAGGCGAGGCGCGTATCGGGATGCCGATGATCCTCGCCACGAGCGCGGTGCACAGTCATCTTACGCGCAAGGGGCTGCGGACCTTCTGTAGCCTCAACGTGCGCGCAGCGGAGTGCATCGACCCGCATTATTTCGCGGTGCTGATCGGCGCGGGGGCGACCACGGTCAACCCCTATCTTGCCGAGGACACGATTGCCGACCGCATTGGCCGGGGCCTTGTAGATGGCAGCCTGACCGAGGCGGTGGCGCGCTATCGCGCGGCGATTGATCTTGGGCTTCTCAAGATCATGTCGAAGATGGGCATTTCGGTGATTTCCTCCTATCGCGGCGGGCTCAATTTCGAGGCGGTGGGGCTGTCGCGCGCCATGTGCGCGGAGTATTTCCCCGGCCTGGTGAGCCGCATCTCGGGGATCGGGGTGAGCGGTATACAGGCCAAGCTTGAAGAGGTGCATGGCCGCGCTTTTGCGGGCGGCGGCAGCGCCATTCTGCCCATCGGCGGCTTTTACAAGGCGCGCAAATCGGGCGAAACCCATGCCTGGGGCGCGCAGGTCATGCATATGATGCAGACGGCGTGCAACACTGCGAGTTTCGAGCTGTGGAAGCGGTATAGCGCGGCGATGCAGGCGAACCCGCCCATCCATCTGCGCGACCTGATGGCGATCAAGCCCAAGGGCGAGGCGGTGCCGCTCGAAGAGGTCGAGAGCGTGACCGCGATCCGCAAGCGGTTTGTCACGCCGGGGATGAGCCTTGGCGCGCTGTCGCCCGAGGCGCACAAGACGCTGAATATCGCGATGAACCGGATCGGCGCACGCTCTGATTCGGGCGAGGGTGGCGAGGATCCGGCGCATTTCACGCCCGACGCCAATGGCGACAACCCGTCCGCGAAGATCAAGCAGGTGGCGAGTGGCCGCTTCGGGGTGACGGCGGAATACCTCAACCATTGCGAGGAGCTGGAGATCAAGGTGGCCCAAGGTGCCAAGCCCGGCGAGGGCGGGCAGTTGCCTGGGATGAAGGTCACCGACCTGATCGCGCGGCTGCGGCATTCGACCAAGGGCGTGACCCTCATCAGCCCGCCGCCGCATCACGATATCTATTCCATCGAGGATCTGGCGCAGCTTATCTATGACCTCAAGCAGATCAACCCCACCGTCAAGGTGACGGTCAAGCTGGTGGCGCAATCGGGCGTCGGCACGATTGCCGCCGGTGTGGCCAAGGCCAAGGCGGATGTGATCCTGATTTCGGGCCATAATGGCGGCACCGGGGCATCACCTGCGACAAGCATAAAATATGCCGGGCTGCCGTGGGAAATGGGCCTCACCGAGGCGCATCAAGTGCTGTCGATGAACAAGCTGCGGGGGCGGGTGACGCTGCGCACCGATGGCGGTTTGCGCACCGGGCGCGATATCGTGATGGCGGCGATGATGGGGGCCGAGGAATTCGGTATCGGCACCGCCGCGCTCATCTCGATGGGCTGCATCATGGTGCGGCAGTGCCAGAGCAACACCTGCCCCGTGGGCGTGTGCACGCAGGACGAGGCATTGCGCGACAAGTTCACCGGCACGGCCGAGAAGGTGGTGAACCTCATCACCTTCTACGCGCAGGAGGTGCGCGAGATCCTCGCGAGCATCGGCGCGCGTAGCCTTGATGAGGTGATCGGGCGGGCGGACCTGCTCACGCAGGTCAGCCGGGGCTCGGCGCATCTCGACGATCTCGATCTCAACCCGATGCTGATTACCGTCGATGGCGCGAGCCATATCCGCTATGACCGCACCCGCCCGCGCAACGAGGTGCCCGACACGCTCGACGCCGAAATCGTGCGCGACGCGGCGCGGTTTCTGGAGGATGGCGAGAAGATGCAGCTTCACTATACGGTGCAGAACACGCACCGGACCGTGGGCACGCGGGTCAGCAGCCACATCGTGCGCCGTTTCGGGATGCGCAACAGCCTGCAACCCGATCACCTGACCGTCAAGCTCAAGGGCAGCGCGGGGCAAAGCCTTGGCGCGTTTGCGGCCCCCGGTCTCAAGATCGAGATCGCGGGCGATGCCAATGATTACGTCGGCAAGGGCCTCTCGGGGGCGACCATCGTGGTGCGCCCGCCGATGGCAAGCCCGCTTGTGGCGCATGACAATACCATCATTGGCAACACGGTGCTTTACGGGGCGACCGATGGCTATCTCTTTGCCGCCGGGCGCGCGGGCGAGCGGTTTGCCGTGCGCAACTCGGGCGCCAAGGTGGTGGTCGAGGGCTGTGGCAGCAATGGCTGCGAATACATGACCGGCGGGGTAGCGGTGATCCTGGGCGGGATCGGGGCCAATTTCGGCGCGGGCATGACCGGCGGCATGGCCTATATCTACGATCCCGAGGGCCGCGCGCCCGCGCTGGTCAACGGCGAGACGCTGGTGGCCTGCCCGGTGGCCGAGCCGCATTGGCAGGCCGAGCTGAAAGGGCTGATCGAGCGCCACGCCGCCGAGACCGGATCGCAGCGGGCGCGCGATATCCTGCAATACTGGGACCGCGAATTGCCGCATTTCGTGCAGCTTTGCCCGCGCGAGATGCTCGACAAGATCGCGCATCCGCTGGGCGCGGAGCCGGAGGCGATCCCGGCGGAGTGACGCGACGGGGGGGCGCGCGGCCCCCCTCAACCCGCCGAGAGCGCCGCCCCCAGCCGCACGCTGGGGCGCGACTGACCGTCACGCCCCAGCGTGCGGCACAGGATCAACACCGGGATCAGCCCGAACGCCACCAGCACCAGCGACGGCACCGCCGCCTCGGCAAGCCGCTCGTCCGAGGCGAGCCGGTGCGCCTGCACCGCCAATGTCTGGAAGTTGAACGGGTGCAGGATCAGCGTCGCGGGCAATTCCTTCATCACGTCCACGAACACGATGAGCAGCGCCGTCAGCACCGAGCTGCGCGCCACCGGCAGATGCACCCGTCTGAGCAGCCCCGGCCCCGGCTGACCCAGCGAGCGCCCGATCGCGTCGAGATTATGCGGCACCGTCGCCATGCCGCTGTCATAGGCGTTGAGGGCGGCGGCCATGAAGCGCACCACATAGGCCGTGACCATCAGCCAGATCGACCCGGTGATGAAGAGCCCGGTGCGAATGCCGAAATACTCGCGCATGACCGAATCCAGCGCGTTGTCGAACGCCGCCATCGGCACCATCAGCCCCACCGCGATCACGCCGCCGGGCACCGCATAGCCAAGCCCCGCGCCCACCACCAGCGCGCGCGACGCCCGCCCCGGCCGCGTGCGGGCGCGAAAGCCGACAAGGATCGCGCAGAGCACCGTCAGCACCGAGGCGACCGAGGCCAGCACCAGCGAGTTGGACATGAAGCCAAGATAGCGCGGCGACAGCATATCTTGCCCCGATCCCGCAGCCATCACCCCCAGCATCACCACCGGCACCACGAACCCGAGCAGCACCGGCAGCGCGCAGAACACCACCGCCGCCACCGCCGCAGCGCCGCGTAGTGCCGGGCGCTCCATCGTCTCGAAGCGGCCGCCGCGCCCGGCGGTCTGCGCGCGGCCCCGGCTTGCGCGTTCTATCCCCGCGAGAAGCAGCGCAAAGGCCAGCAGGCACAGCGCAAGCTGCGCCGCCGCCGCGCGATCCCCGAGCGAGAACCACGCCTGATAGATGCCGGTGGCAAAGGTCTGCACGTTGAAGAACGCCACCGTGCCGAAATCGGCGATGGTCTCCATGATCGCCAGCAGAACGCCGCCCGCGATGGCGGGCCGCGCCATCGGCAGCGCCACCCGCCGGAACGCGTAGGCGGGCGAACGCCCCAGCGTGCGCGCCACCAGGAAGGCATTGGCCGATTGCTGCCGGAACGAGGCGCGCGCCAGCAGGTAGACGTAAGGATAAAGCACGATGGTCAGCATCAGCGCCGCGCCGCCAAGGCTGCGGACCTCGGGAAACCAATACTCGCGCGGGCCCCAGCCCATTACCGCCCGCAGCGCGGTTTGCACCGGGCCGGGATGGTCGAGCATATGGGTATAGGCATAGGCCATCACATAGGCCGGAAAGGCCAGCGGCAGCGCCAGCGTCACCTCGAGCAGGCGCACGCCGGGAAAGCGGTAAACCGTCACCAGCCACGCCGTCCCCGCCCCGATCACCGCTGTGCCCAATGCCACGATCACCACCAGCTTGAGCGTGTTGGCGGTATAGCGCGGCAGCACCGACCACAGCACATTGCGCCAGGTCTCCAGATCGCCGGTCAACGCCGCCAGCGCCGCCGCCACGATGGGCGCGAGGCACAGGGCCACCACGATCCAGGCCAGGCGGTGCAGAAAGGTCTCGCTCATCGCGGGGGATGGCTCCGGGCTTATCCGACGAAATCAATCAGTATTCCGCCCGGCGGGAAGGGTCAAGCGGGCCGCGCGCCGCTTAGCCGTTCACCGGCAGGGCGGTGGTGGAAAATACCGTGCGCAGGGCAAAGCTCGATTGCATCTTGGCCACGCCGGGCAGGCGCGCGAGGTGCTGGCGGTGGATGCGCGCGAAATCCTCGGTATCCTCGGCCACGACCTTGAGCACGTAATCCGCCGCCCCCGCCGTCAGGTGACATTCGAGCACATCGGGCACCCGCGCCACCGCCTTCTCGAAGGCGTCGAGCACGTCATCGGCCTGCGTGGTCAGCGTGATCTCGACAAAGATCACCGCAGGAACGCGCAGCTTGCGCGCGTCGAGCAGGGCGACATAGCCGGTGATATAGCCGTCGGTTTCCAGCCGCTGCACCCGCCGGTGACAGGCCGAAGCCGACAGGTTCACCGCCTCGGCCAGATCGGCATTGGAAATGCGGCCGCGTTTCTGAAGCACGCGCAACAGCCGTCGGTCTGTGTCGTCCAGCGCCATTGCCGCAAGACCCTCCCCCGAAACCACGCAATCTTCGAAGTATATTCACAAGAATGCCGGTCAGGCGAGCAGAATTTCAACCCTCTTGCGGCGCATCCGGGCCAGACTATGGCGATAATCCAAGGAGGAGACCCAAATGAAAATCGGCTGCCCCACTGAAATCAAGCCACAGGAATTCCGCGTCGGCCTGACGCCCAATGCCGCACAGGAGGCCGTGGGCCACGGCCACGAGGTGATCGTGCAATCGGGTGCGGGGCTTGGCGCGGGCTTTGACGATGCCGCCTATGAGGCGGCGGGCGCGCGCATCATCGCCACGGCAGAGGAGGTGTTCGCCGAGGCCGACATGATCGTGAAGGTCAAGGAGCCGCAGGCCGCCGAGCGCGCGATGCTGCGCGAGGGGCAGTTGCTGTTCACCTATCTTCACCTCGCCCCCGACGAGGCGCAAACCCGCGACCTTCTGGCCTCGGGCTGCACGGCGATTGCCTATGAGACCGTGACCGACCGCGCGGGCGGCCTGCCGCTTCTGGCACCGATGTCCGAGGTTGCCGGGCGGCTGGCACCGCAGGTGGGGGCCTGGACGCTGCAAAAGGCCAATGGCGGGCGCGGCGTGCTGATGGGCGGCGTGCCGGGCGTCGGGCCTGCGAAGGTGATCGTGATCGGTGGCGGCGTGGTCGGCACGCACGCGGCCAAGATCGCCGCCGGGATGGGTGCCGATGTAACGGTGCTCGACCGTTCCCTGCCGCGCCTGCGCTATCTTGACGATGTATTCGGCGGCACGTTCAAGACCGGCTATTCCTCTGCCGGGCTGGTCGAGGAGCTTTTGCCGCAGGCCGACATGGTGATCGGCGCGGTGCTCATTCCCGGTGCGGCGGCCCCCAAGCTGGTGCGCCGCGATCAATTCGGCATGATGAAGCCGGGCGCGGTGCTGGTGGATGTGGCCATCGACCAGGGCGGCTGTTTCGAGACCTCGAAGGCGACCACCCATGCCGATCCGATCTACGAGGTGGACGGGATCATGCATTACTGCGTGGCCAACATGCCCGGTGCCGTGGCCCGCACCTCGACGCTCGCGTTGGGCAATGCCACCATGCCGTTCATGCTGGCGCTGGCCGACAAGGGCTGGAAGCGCGCCTGCGCCGACGATCCGCATCTGCTTGCAGGTCTTAACGTCCATGCCGGTCAGCTTACCTATGCCGCCGTGGGCGAGGCGCTGGGGATCGAGACCGTCGATCCCAAATCGCTGCTTTGATCTAACACCCCCCGGCCCTTGCGCGGGCCGGGGGGCGCTCTGCCCTTCGGGGCAAAGCAGGCGTTACTTGGGCAGGATAACCCCGTCGATGACGTGAATCACGCCGTTGCTGGCCTCGATATCGGCCTGCACCACGTTGGCACCGTTCACCGTCACGCCGCCGGTCGTGCCGATGGTGACCTCGCCGCCCTGCACGGTCTTGGCGTTCATCCCATCCGACAGATCGCCCGACATCACCTTGCCCGGCACCACGTGATAGGTAAGGATCGAAACAAGCTGATCCTTGTTCTCGGGCTTGAGGAGGTTTTCAACCGTGCCCTCGGGCAGGGCGGCAAAGGCCTCGTTGGTGGGTGCGAAAACCGTGAAGGGTCCATCGCCCTTGAGCGTCTCGACAAGGTCTGCGGCGGTGACGGCAGCGACGAGGGTCGAGAACGTATCGTTGCCAGCGGCGATATCGACGATATCCTTCTTGTAGCCGTGCCCGTCGGCAAAAACGGGGCCCGCCATCAATGTGGCGGCGGCGAGGGTAAGACAGGTTCTGCGAAGCATGTCGGTTTCTCCCTTTCTAAAGAGTATGGCGACGCCGCGTTTGCGGCACCGATGCAAGGACTACGGAGGATCTGGCGGATCGGTTCAGCGGGGATTCCCGCTTATGCCGTTTGACGTCGAGGCAATCGCCGCTAAGCTGGGCCGCACTGAAATATCCAGTCACGATCTTGTGACTTCACCGGCCTGCGATGAGGGCAAACCGCCCCTGCCCCGCCCCCATCGGCTTTGGCTTGAGCTTTGTCCCGGCGGCTGACATGGTCGGGTCGAAGGGGCGCGCCGTGATCCGTATCCTGCACACCGCCGATATCCATCTCGATGCGCCGCTGGTCTCGCTGGCGCTGCGCGATCCCGAGTTGCGCGAGAGTGTCGCGGCGGCCACGCGCGCGGCCTTTGAACGGATCGTCGAGGTGGCGATCTCGGAGCGGGTGGCAGCACTCCTGATCGCGGGCGACCTGTTCGATGGCCGCGCCCGCAGCGCGCGCACCGCCGCCTTTCTGACCGGGCAGTTCGAGCGGCTGGGCGCGGCGGGCATCCGCACATTCTATATCAAGGGCAATCACGACGCCGAAAACCCGGTGGCGGGCGCGCTTGACCTGCCCGAGGGGGTGCATGTCTTTGACGCGCGCGGCGGCAAGGTGCAGCTTGCCGAGGATATCTGGATTCACGGCGTGAGCTTTGCCGACCGCCACGCCCCCGAGAGCCTGTTGCCGCGCTTTGACGCGCCGGTGGCGGGGACGGTCAACATCGCCATGCTGCACAGCTCGCTTGGCGGGGCAGCGGGGCATGACACCTATGCGCCGTGCAGCCTCGGGGATATCACGCGCATGGGGTTCGATTACTGGGCGCTGGGCCATATCCACAAGCGGCAGGTCCATGCCACCGACCCTTGGGTGGTCATGCCCGGCACGCCGCAGGGCCGCGATATCGGCGAGACCGGGCCGAAATCGGCCAGCCTGCTGAGCATTCATGACGGCGCGATCGAGGTGACGGAGGTGCCCGCCTCGGTGGTTGAGTTCGCCACCGTCACGCTCGATATCTCGGGGGTGGAGAGCGACGACGCGTTGCGCGCGCGGCTGCGCGCGCATCTGCGCGAGACGGCGGCGGCGCTGAACGCGCGGGCGGGCGTGGTGCGGCTGACGCTTGCCGGGGCATCGTCGCGCCGCTGGCACATCCTGCGCGACCGCGATTACTGGATCGAGCAGGCGGCGCTGATCGCGCGCGAGACCGGGGCGCTGTGGCTCGACACGCTGTGTTTCGATCTCGACCGCGCAGAGGCCGGGGCCACAGGGGCCGCCACGAGGGCCACCGGGGCCGCCGAAGAACTGGCCACGCTGATGGCCGGGATCGCCGCAGAGCCGGGCCAGGCCACCCGCGCGCGCGCCACGATCGACGAGGTGATCGCCGACCTACCACCCGGCATCCGCGCGCGGCTCCTGCCTGATGAGGGAGCGGCAGAGGCCCTTGCCCGCGCGCTATCGGAGAGCGGCGCGCAGCGGGTTCTGGCGCGGCTTCGGGGGGCGCAGGGCTGATGCGTCTGCGCCGCCTCTGCCTTGACCGGTTCGGCCATTTCACCGATCGCGTATTCGATTTTGGCCCCTCGGGCGACGGGGCCGATTTCCACATCATCCACGGCCCCAACGAGGCCGGAAAGACCACCGCGATGGAGGGGGCGCTGCGCCTGTTTTACGGCTTTGCGCATCGCGAGACCTATGATTTCAAGCATCAGCGCAAGAATTTACGGGTCTCTGCCGTGGTCGAGATCGACGGTCAGCCGCGCCAGTTCACGCGCCTGCCCCTGCGCAGCGGCGCGCTTGTGGACGAGGCCGGCACCGCCCTGCCCGAGGCGGCGCTGGCGGCGCATCTGGGCGGGCTGGCAGAGGCGGATTACCGCAATCTTCTGTGCCTTGACGATGACACCATCGAACGCGGCGGCGAGGAGATCGCGCAGGCGCGCGGCGATATCGGGCGGCTGCTGTTTTCCGCCGCCGCCGGGGTGGCCGATCTCAGCACCGCGCTCGATGCGGTGCGCGACGAGGCCGATGCGATCTGGCGCAAGCGCGCGAGCAAGACGCAGGTGGCCGAATTGAAGCGCGCGTTGGCGGAGGTCGAGAAAGAGATGCGCGAGCGTGACATCTCGGCAAGCGCGTGGCGCGCACTGAAGAGAGCACTGGCCGGGGCGCAGGCCGCCGAGGCCGAGGCCCGCGCCGCCCGCGACCGCCTGCAAGCGCGCGCCGCCACGCTCGATGCCCTTCGCCGCGCGCTGCCGCAGATCGCCGGGATCGACGCGCTGGCGGCGCGCATCGCGCCGTTCGCGGCCTATCCCGAGCGGCTCGATTTCGACCCCGAGAGCCTCGTGGCGCTTGTCGCCGACGAGAGCGGCGCGCGCGCCGATATCGCGCGGCTGACCGGGGAGATCGCCGCGCTGAGCGCCGAACGCGATGCGCTCGACCTTGTGCCGGACCTGCCTGCGCTGGCCGGGCAAATCGAGGCGCTGGACGATCTGCGCAGCCGCGATGCGACCGCCGGTCTCGACCTGCCGCGCCGCCGCGAGCTGGTGGCCGGGGCCGAGGCGGCGATGGCGCGCGCGGCGCGCGACCTGGGGCTGGCCGAGGGCGCGGGTCCTGCCGGTCTGGTGCTGTCGCCCGCCGATATCGTCCGGCTCGATGCCGCGCGCGAGGCGCTGCGCCGCGCCGAGGATGCTGCCGAGACCGGGGCGCGCGAGGTGGACGACCTCGCCGCGCGGCACCAACAGGCGCAGGCCGCCTGCGCGCGCGCCGAGGCCCCCGGCGCGGGCGAGATCGCGGCGCTGCTGGCGCGGCATGATGCCGACCGCCTTGCCCCCGCCGTTGCCCGCGCGCGGCAGGCCATCGAGGCCGCAGAAGAGGCGGAGCGCGCCGTGCGCGCCGCGCTTTCACGGGGCGGCATGCAGTTTGACACCCTGCCCGCCTGCCCGATGAGCGCCGCCGAGGCCGCCGCGCGCGCCGAGGCCCATGCCGGGCTTGTTCATCGCATCGACGGGGCCGAGGAGGCGCTGGCCGCGCAGCGCGGCGAGATCGCGGGGCTGCGCGCGCGGGCCGAACAGATCGTCGCCGGGGCCGCGCTTGTGCCGGATGCCGAGGCCGCGGCGCTGATGGCCCGGCGGGTGCGGCTCTGGCAGGCGCATCGCGCGGCGTTGGACGAGGCAAGCGCGCAAGAGTTCGAGGCCGCGATGGAGGCGCTCGATGCGGCGATGCAATCGCGCCTCGCGCAGGCGCGCGATCTTGGCGAATTGCGCCGAACAGAGCAGGCCGAGGCCGAGGCCGAGGCGCGCGCCGACGAGGCCGAGGCCCGCCTCACGGCGCTGCGCGCGCGGCGCGACGCGCTGGAGGGCGAGATCGCGGCGGCGGCCAATGCCGTTGGCCTGCCCGCACCGCTTGGGCCCGCCGAATGGCGCGACTGGGTGGCGCAGCACGCCAGCGCCCTTGAGGCCGCGCGCGCGCTCGACGCGTTGCGCGCGCGCCACGGCCGCGACCTGGATCGCGCCGGGCGGCTGCTGGCCGATCTCGGGCCGCATCTCGACCTTGTCGAGCCCGATTTCGACGGCGCGCTCGCTGCCGCCCGCGCCCGCGCCGAGGCCGAGCGCGCGGCTCTTGCCGCCACCGAGCGCGCCCGGCAAGCGCGCGCCACGCTGGCAGATGAGCTTGCCCGCCGCCGCGCGTGCCACGAGGCCGCCCTTGGCGAGGCGCGCGAGGCCGGGACGGCGTGGCGCGCGCTGGTATCCGACCTGCTGGGCGCGCGGGTGGCCCCCGAGACGCTGCGCGCCAGTCTCGATCCGCTGCGCGCGCTGCGAGAGGCCGCCGTCACGCGCGACGAGGCCGCGCAGCGTGTCAGCCGGATGGAGGCCGACCAGGCGCAATTCGCCGCCGCCGTGGCCGCGCTGGCCGAGGCATGGGGGGCGGCGCAGGCCGACACCCCCGCCGCGACCTTTGCCCGCCTGCGCGAGACATGCAGCGCCGCGCAGGCCGCCGAGGCGCAGGCGGAGCGGCTGGGCGCGCAGATCGCAGCGGCGCATGACGCGCGGCAAGAGGCCCGCCGCCGCCTGGACGAGATCGCCGCGCAGGTCGAGGCGCGGGGCCGTATCTTTCCGCCCAGCGCGGCGGTGGACACGCTCGACGCGCTGCGCCGTGCCGCCGCGCAGGCACAGCAGGTGATCGGCGACCGCGAGGACATGGCCGCGCGCGAAGCTGCGGTCCTGTCCGAGCTTGGCGTGCCCGACATGGCCGCCGCCCGCGCGCGGCTTGACGGGATGACGGCGGCGGCGCTCGACGCAGAGGCCGCGACGGTCAAGGCCGATCTGGCCGCTGCCGAGCGCGACCTGACGGCGGCGACCGAGGCGCGCGTGACCGCCGCGCAGGCGCTGGCGCAGGTGACCGGCGAGGCCGATATCGCCGCGCTGGCACAGCGCAAGGCGACGATCGAGCTTGAGATCGAGGCGGCGGCACGCGATCACCTGGAGCTGTCGCTGGGCCATCACCTTGCCGAGGAGGCGATCCGCCGCTATCGCGACACCCATCGCAGCGCCATGATGGCCGCGACCGAGGCCGCCTTTGCCGCGCTCACGCAGGGGGCCTATACCCGGCTTGTAGCGCAGCCCGAGGGCAATGGCGAAATCCTGCTCGCCGTCGATGCCGGGGGCGCGGCCAAGCGCGTGGCGGAAATGTCCAAGGGCACGCGGTTTCAGCTTTATCTCGCGCTGCGCGCCGCCGCGCATGAACAGCTTGTGGCGCAGGGCACCTGCCTGCCGTTCTTTTGCGATGACATATTCGAGACCTTTGACGAGCACCGCACCGCCGCCGCCTGCCGCGTGATGGAGCGGATCGGGCAGCGCGGGCAGGCGATCTATCTCACCCACCATCGTCATGTGGTCGAGATCGCGCGCGAGGTCTGCGACCGGGCGCCGATCGTTCACATGCTTGGCGAGGGGGGCAGTGGCAGCTTCATACCTCAGGAGCCGAGTTCAGGATAAGACAAGCAACATGCTTTGTCACCGGCGTCCGACAGATGTTGCCCAATGATGATTCGGCCAGCCATGCTGTGCAAAGCGGTGCGGCATGTATCGCGAATGGCTGGAGGGGACGTTCGATAGATGCGCTGAGCCGCGCGAGTGCCCGACCGCGGGTGGGCGCTGCAACCTCTGTGGGATGCGCTTTATGGTGCCGCATACTTGAACGATTGTGAGGGATGCCACGTCGCAAAAGCGCCCGCCCGTCCGGGCGGGTCATGCCGGAGGCATGCCTTCGGCATGACCGCTCGCGCGGCGGCGCGCCAGAGCGCGCCTCGATTCCGCGCGGGGAAAGATTTTGAACGTCCCCTCCCGGCGATGAGCGTTCCCCTTGTTCAGCAGCGGGCACTTTGTGTCAGGTGGCGAACACGAGCGCCCGCCAGCAGCCGATGAGCGCCGCGTTGTCATCGGTGATGAGCATCACCGGCATCGCGCGCATGATCGCCGCGTAGGGGCCGCGCGCGGCGAAGCTCTCGCCAAAGCCCGTTGCCGCCAGCCGGGGGGCCACCGCCCGCGCCGTGCCGCCGATGAGATAGGTGCCGCCCGTGGCCATGTGGATGAGCGCGAGATTGCCCGCCACCGCCCCCAGCATCCGCGAGAACAGCGCCAGCGTCTCGCGCGCCGCCGCCTCTCCGTGATCGGCCCCGGCGATGATCGCGGCGGCGTCGCGCGTCTCGCCGGTGCCGAGCCGGTGCAGCCGCCCCAGCCCCGACCCCGACAGCAGCGCCTCGTAGGGTTTGTGCGCGATCTCGCGCCCGAGCGCGGTGATGAGCGCGTTGGCTTCCGCGTCCAGATGCGGCAGGCCGGAATGGCCTGCCTCGGCAGCGGGCACGAACAGCCGCGCGCCCACCCGGTGCGCCACCGCGATATTGCTGCCGGTGCCGAGGCCGAGCACCATGCGCGCGCCATCCCGCTCCGGCGTGCCGGGCAGGACGGGCGCGAGGTGCCGGGGGTCGAGATCATCAAGCGCCATCGCCTGCGCCTGAAGGTCGTTCAGCAGGTGGACATGCGCCGCCCCGGTCAGACGCGCGAGGGTGCCCGCGTCGATGCGCCAGTCGCGGTTGGTGATCTGCGCGGCACGCCCGTGCACTGGCCCCGCGACGCCGGCGCAAAACGCGGTGACGGTGGTGCCGCCGAGATAGCTGGCAATCAGTGCCTCCGGCCCGGCGAAGTCATCGTTGACCAGCCGCTGCACGGTGCCCGGCCGCAGCCCGTCCGCATCGGCCAGCGCCAGCCGCGTGTGGCTCGCGCCGATATCGGCCAGAAGCCACTCAGCCATCGCGCCAGCGCGCCACCAACGCCCGCGCCGCCTGTGCCAGAAGCACCACGTCGATCCCCACCGCGAGGAACCGCGCGCCCCAGTCGCGATAGCGCCCAGCCGTCTCGGGATCGAGCGCGAGGATGCCCGGCGCGCGCCCCGCTGCCGCGATCCGCGCCAGCGCATCGCGGATCGCGTCCTGCACCTCGGGCGCGGTGGCGTCGCCCAGATATCCCATGTCGGCGGCAAGGTCGGATGGGCCGATAAACACCCCGTCCACCCCCTCGACCGTCAGGATATCGTCGAGCGCGGCCAGCCCCGCGCGGCTTTCGACCTGCACCAGAAGGCACATCTGCGCGTTGGCGGTGGGGATGTAATCGGCGATGCCCGAGAACCGCGACGCCCGTGCCAGCGCCGCGCCGGAGCCGCGCACGCCCTCGGGCGGGTAGCGCATGGCGCGCACGAGGGCGCGCGCCTGATCCGCGCTCTCGACCATCGGGATAAGAAGCGTCTGCGCACCGGCATCGAGCACCTGCTTGATCGCCCATGTCTCGCCCATCGGCAGGCGCACCACCGCCTGTGTCTCGGCCCCGCGCAGCACACCAAGCTGCGCCGAGATCGCCCCCAGATCGTTCGGCGCGTGTTCGGCGTCGATCACCAGCCAGTCAAAGCCCGCCTCGGCCAGCACCTCGGTGGGGTAGGGCGCGGCAAAACCCGCCCAGCAGCCATAAAGCGTCTCGCCACGCGCAAGCGCGGATTTCAGGCGGTTTTCGGGGGCGGGCATGGCTCTCTCCTGTTGCAAGTCTTGCGGATCATAACCCCCGCCCGCGCCGCTTGGGTAGGGGGGTGCATAGACAATTGCGCGCGCGCGTGATTGGCTCGCCGCGAAACGCGGGAGGACGCAGCGTGACAGACCATCTCAAGGGGCTTCTCATCACCGCGACGGGCGTGCTCTTCATCGTGCCGGATTCGCTGTTCGTGCGGCTGATCGAGGGCGATGCCGCCTCGATCGCCTTCTGGCGGGGGATCACGGCGGGATCGGTGATCCTTGTGGGCGTGCTGCTGACCCGCGGCTTGCACGGCTTTCGCGAGGTGGCCGCGACCGGCGCGAAAGGCTGGCTTTACACGGTTCTGCTGGGGGCGGCGGCGCCGGGATTCGTGCTGGCGGTGAGCTGGACCAGCGTGGCCAACGTGGTTTTCATCCTTGCCTCGATGCCGGTCTTTGCCGCGATCCTCAGCCGGGTCTTTCTTGGCGAGGCGATCAGCACCCGCATGATCCTGACGATGATAGGCGTCTTTGCCGGGCTTGCGCTCATCCTGCGCGGCTCGGGCGAGACGCATGGCGCGCATTGGAGCGGCGATCTGGTGGCGCTCGCGGTCTCGGCCACCTTTGCCGGCGCGATGACCACGGCGCGGCGCCTGCGCGCTGTGTCGCTCATCCCCGCGATCCCGGTGGCGATGCTGGGCGCGTCGCTGTTGATCTGGCCGCTGGCCTCGCCGGGGGCGGTCTGGGCCACAAGCTGGCCGCTGCTGATCGCCCACGGGCTGTTCATCAGCGTGGCAACCTCGCTGATGACGCTCGGCCCGCGCTATATCCCGTCTGCCGAGGTGGCGCTGCTGATCCTGCTCGAATCGGTGCTGGCCCCGCTCCTGGCCTGGGCGGTGGTGGGCGAGGATCCCGGCATCTGGGCGCTTATCGGCGGGGCGGTGGTGATCGCGGTGCTGCTGGTCTCGAACCTGTGGGCGCTGCGGATGACGCGCCGGATGCGCAACCGCCCCCATCCCCGTGCAGGCCCGCCGATCTGAGGCGCGCAGCCCCTGCCCTGATGTTTGAAATCCGTCAGATGTCGACCATTAGAAATTCAACGTCACCCCCGGCAGGTTGAGCGCCTTCAACAGGTCGCGCAATTCCTGGCGCGCGGCGATGTTGGAGATGTTGAGCCCCTTCACCCCGATATCGCGCAAATCGAGCAGCGTCAGGCCGCGCGGGAACAGCTCGCGGAAGATCACCCGCTCGTTGAACCCCGGCGCTACGCGAAACCCGATCCGTTTGGCAAGCGCACCGAGCGCGCGGCCCATCTTTTCCTTGTTCACCATCGCCTGCGCGCCGACCCGGTTGCGCAACACCACCCAATCAATCGGCCGCAACCCCGCCTGCGCGCGCAATTGCCGCGCATTCCACACCATCTCGGAATAGACTGAGGGGCCAAGCACCTTGAGCCCATCCGTGTCGGTATGCGCCAGCAGGTCGAAATCAATGAAACTGTCGTTGAGCGGCGTGATAAGCGTATCGGCCAGGCTATGCGCGACCTGGCTCAGCCGGGTATGCGAGCCGGGGCAGTCGATCACGATGAAATCGCTTTCGGGCTCGGCGGCGGCCATCGCGGCGGCAAGGCGGCGGTCATAGATGTTCTCGCCGGGCTTGAGATCGGCCTCGGCGAGGTCTGGCAGCGTGAGCAGCCGCGCGCTTGGCAGGTCGAGCCGCTCCTGTTCGAGAAACCGCGCCCGGTTCTCGGCATAGCGGCCAAAGCTGCGCTGGCGCAGGTCAAGATCGAGCGCGCAGGTGCGGTGCCCCATGCGCGCCAGCGCGGTTGCCAGATGCATCGAGACGGTCGATTTGCCAGCACCGCCCTTTTCGTTACCGACAACAATGATATGCGCCATGCCTGACCCCCTTGCAGCGGCGGATTGTCGCCGACCCTAACCTGTGGTTCTCCTTCGGGGAAGCGCGGCGCAGGGTCAAGCCGGATCGCGTGGCGTGACCGGCACGGGCGCGGCGGTGTGGGGGGGGATGGGTAAATTTGGCGCACATTCCCGCGCATGCGTGCGTGATTCATTGAAAAGTCACGTTTGCCTTGCTACCTTGGCCCTACGCCTTGCACCGGGGCGTTGCGGTGCGTAGCCAAGGAGGACGATGTCCTGTCTCTCATGTCTCATGCGGCCCATGCCGCTGATACCCCGGCGGTTCACATGATCCCGCTTCCCCAATCCGATAGCGAAGCGCAGCTTGCCGCCATCCTGAAATCCCTCGACGATGACAAGGCCGAAGATGTCGTGCAGATCGACCTGCGCGGCAAGTCCGCGATGGGCGATTACATGGTGATCGCCTCGGGCCGGTCCTCGCGCCAGGTCGCGGCGATCTCCGAGCATCTGGTGGAGCGGCTCAAGCAGGATCACCGCGTGCCGTCCCGCACCGAGGGCAAGGATCTCGGCGACTGGGTGTTGATCGACACCGGCGACGTGATCGTGCATGTGTTTCGCCCCGAGGTGCGCGACTTCTACCAGCTCGAGAAGATGTGGCAGCCCGCCGGGCCGGCGACCGCACAGGGCTGAATGCGCGTGCATCTCTGCGCGGTGGGCCGGTTGCGCACCGGCCCGGAACGCGCGCTGATCGGTGATTACACCACCCGGTTCGACCGGACAGGGCGGGCCTTGGGGCTTGGCCCGCTCAACCTTCACGAGGTCGAGGACCGCAAGGGCGGTGGCATGGAGGCCGAGGCGGCTCTGTTGGAGCGCGCGATTCCGCAGGGCGCGGTGGTGGTGGTGCTTGACGAGCGGGGGGCGCAGATGACCTCGCCCGAGTTTGCCGACCGGCTGGCAGACTGGCGCGACAGGGGCTGCGGCGACGTGGCGTTGCTGATTGGCGGGGCGGACGGGGTCGCCGCCGGGCTGCGCGACCGCGCCGATCTGTCGCTGTCCTTCGGGCGCATGGTCTGGCCGCATATGCTGGTGCGCGTGATGCTCACCGAACAGCTTTACCGCGCGGCCTCGATCCTCGCGGGCAGCCCCTATCACCGGGTGTGACGGGAGCGCAGCAGTGCGGACCCATCCCCCTGTGTCTGCGGCTCATTTCCTGAGCGCGTCGCGGATTTCCATGAGGATATCAAGCTCCGACGGGCCGGGATCGGCCGCCGGTGCGGCCTTTTCGGGGGCCGATGCGGCACTCTTGGCGCGGTTCACGATCTTGACCAGAACGAACACCACCCAAGCGACGATGAGAAAATTCATCACCGCCATGATGAACCGGCCATAGGCGAAGACGGCGGCGCCCGCCTCTTCGGCGGCGGTGATGGAGGCATACTCGCCCGAGCCAAGCAGCACGTAGAGGCCGGAAAAGTCGATCCCGCCGAGAAACAGGCTGATGATCGGGTTGATGAGGTCGGATACGAGCGAGCCGACAATCGCGGTGAACGCCGCGCCGATGATGATGCCGACGGCCATGTCCATGACATTGCCCTTGGCGATGAAATCCTTGAACTCTTGAAGCATGTTGGTTCCTTTCGCACTGACCCTGGCGGGATGTCTCTCCCGTCCGCGCGAGCGATTTACCATGAAAGCCGCGAAACCCGCGCCAAAAATATGGCACTCCGGCGGGGAAAGCGGCGGGCCTCCTCCCCATACGTGGCACCTGCCGCCTTGCCATTCCCGAGGCCGCCGCCTAGCGTGCCGCCGTTGCCGATCATCACGGAGACACCCATGCAACTCGCGCTCTCGACGACCGACGCGCTTTTTTATATCCACCACGCGCCCACCCGCGAGGATGCGCCGACCTTCGTGTTCGTCAACGCGCTCACCGGCTCCACCGATGCATGGGAGGCGGCGGTGGCGCCTGCCTTGCGCGCCCAAGGGTTCGGCACGCTGAGCTACAATTTCCGGGGGCAGGCGGACTCGCCCTTTGATCCGGCGCTGGAGTTGTCGGATGCCGTGATCGTGGCCGATCTGGAGCGGCTTCTGGCCGAGGTGGTGCCTGCGCGGCCCATCCTTGTGGGCCTGTCCATCGGCGGGCTTTACGCCGCGCGCGCGGTGCTGAACGGGGCGCAGGCGCGGGGCCTCGTGCTGCTCAACACCCTGCGCGAGGTCGGGCCGCGCATCGACTGGGTCAACCATGCGATGGCGCGGATCGTGGCGCATGGCGGGGTGTCGCTCTTTCTCGACGCGCTTTTTCCGCTGCTGGTCAACGGCGATTTCGCCGCTCAGGCGCGGGGCAATTTCCTCAAGGACGATTACGCGCCGCTGCCGCCCGAGCATGGCCATATGAACCTGATGCGCAACGCCGCCCATACCGATTGGGCGCTCGATTGGGGCGCGCTCGCGCTGCCCACGCTCGTTATCACCGGGTTGCAGGATCGGGTGTTTCTCGACCGCGACGTGGTGGACCGACTTTACGCCACAATGCCCGACGCGCGGCGCGAGGATTGGGCGGAGGTGGGCCACCTGTTGCCGCAAGAGGCCCCCGAGCGGCTGGCGGCAAGCCTCGCACGGTTCGGGGCGGAGATGCGTTCATGAACATCCCTGAGAAATGGGCCTATCCGGCGGTGATGATCGGCGTGGCGGGGCACGCGAGCAGCGAATTCTTTGCCAAGCTGGGCGGTGTCGCGGGGCCGGAAACCAGCGTCTGGCGCTATCTTCTCGGCGGTTTCGGCCTGATCCTCTGGGCGCTGTGGGATCGTGACAGCCGCGATCTCATCACCCCCCTGCGCCGCGAGGGGCTCAACATCGTGTGGCTGTCGTTCATGGGCGTCACCGTCACCTACCTGTTCTTTCACTGGGCGCTTGATTACGCGACCGTCATTCAGGTGGCCACGGTCACCACCACGATCCCGATTTTCGTGGCCCTCGCCAACTGGACGCTGAACGGCGTGCATCCCGGCGCGGTCAAGATGGTCACCGGCCTGCTTGCGGTGCTGGGCATCGCGGTGCTCTTGACCGATGGCGCGCTGGCGGCGCTGGCGGGCGAGGCGGGCACGCTGCCGGGGGTTCTGCTCGCCACCGGCTGTGCCGCGCTCGGCTCTTTCTATGCGGTGCTCATCAAGCCGGTGATGGCGCGCCACGGCGGCCTCAAGATCATCGCGCTCACCATGATGATCGGCGGGATCGGCCTGTGGCTGCTGGTGGGGGTGGCCTGGGGCAAATGGGTCAACCCCGCGAGCATCGTCGAGAAACCGGCGCTGGCGGCGTGGTCGCTGGTGATCCTTGCGCTGTGGAACACCACGGTAACGCAACTCATGTGGTTCGGCGGGCTGTCGGCGGCCCCCGACATCACCCGCGCATCCTATCTCTTCTTTCTCAAGCCGATCATCGCAGCGGCGTTGGCCATCGTGATCCTTGGCGCGTGGCCAACGTCGCTTCAGGTGCTGGCAATCGCGCTGGTCACTGCCTGCGTGCTGGTGGAGCTGTCATGGCCGCGCCTGCGCGCGCTGGTCGGGCGCAAGGCCCCGCGATGAGGCAAGGGGCCGCATGACCGACACCGCGCTGAGCTATTCGCCGGATCAGGCCGAGGCCCATGACCGCATCGCGCTGGCGCTGCGCGGGGTTGGCGTGGATATCGAGGGCGGCACGCTCACCCCTCCGCGCGAGGGCAAGCAGGTGGCGCTGGCCGTGATCGGCAAGGCCGGGTCGGGCAAGACGCTGCTTCTGGCCGCGCTTTACCGCGCGCTAGAGGAGGCGGGCGTCGACGTTGTCTCGGGCGATTGGGAGGGGCGCAAACGGCGCGACCGGCGCACGCTGGCGATCCTTGCGCCCACCAACAAGGCGGCAAGCGTGCTGCGGATGCGAGGCGTGCCCGCGACGACCATCCACCGCATCCTTTATACCCCCGTCTATCACCCGGAATACGAGAAGATCGCCGAATGGCTGGCAGGCCAGGGCGCGCGCCCCGAGATCGAGGGGCTGACCGATCTGGCGCTTGATCGGGCGCTGGCGTTTTACCAGGCGCAGGCATCCATCCCCGGCGCGCTGGCTGCCGCGGGCTTGCGCGGGTCGGATTTCATCACCGGCTGGACGCGGCGCGACGAGCCGCTTGATATCGGCCTTGTCGACGAGGCGAGCATGCTCGACGCCAAACAATTCGAGGATTTGCAAGAGATCTTCCCAACGCTGATCCTGTTCGGCGACCCGGCGCAATTGCCGCCCGTGAAATCCACCGGCGGCATGGTGTTCGAGACCCTGCCCGCGCCCGACCTGCTGACGCTCAGCCGCATCCACCGGCAGGATGCCGACAACCCGATCCTTGATCTGGCCCATGCGCTGGCCGATCCGGCGCTGGAATTCCATCATTTCGAGCGGATGATCGAGGAGGCCGCCGCGCGCGACGAGCGGGTGCGCTGGGCCGAGCGGGTGGAGGTCGATCTGATGGCGCGCTCGCCCGTCCTTGTCTGGCGCAACGCCACGCGCATCCGCCTCATCAATGCGTTTCGCGCGGTGCATGGCGCGCCGGAAACCGCGCTGCTGGAGGGTGAGCCGCTGATTTGCGACGGGATCGAGCTGCCGCTCAAGCATCGCAAGAAGCGGCTTGATCTCGAGGCGCGCGGCCTCATCAAGGGGGCGCAGGTGATCTATCTCGGCCCCGGCAAGCGCGCCGGCTTCTCGCGGCTGCATGTCATCGGGGCCGAGGATCCGCGCCTCTCGGCGGCCTCGATCGTCAAGATCGAGAAGCCAGACGAGGAAGAGCCGTTCATTCCCTATGCCGCCAATATGGGGGCCACCTTCCTGCACGGGGCGGCGGTCACGATCCACAAGGCGCAGGGCAGCCAGTGGCGCGATGTGCAGGTCTTTGCCCCCGATATCCACGCCGCCGCACGGATGGGGCGCTCCGAGGCCGGACAGCCCTTGTGGAAACGGCTTGCCTATGTGGCGATCACCCGCGCCGAGGAGCGGCTGCACTGGGTGGTGCGCAACCGGCTGTCGAAACCCACCGCGCCGCTTGGCATCGACGACTTGCGGGCAAGGCCGGTGGCATTGGAACTCGCAAGGGAGGAAGAGCCATGAAATCCGTTCTCATCACCGGGGCCAGCGCCGGGATCGGGGCCGCCTGCGCGCGCGCCTTTCTCGATGCGGGCTGGCGCGTGGGACTGATGGCGCGGCGCGAGGGCGCGCTGAACGCGGTGGCGGCGGGGCATGAGCACGCCGTGCCCTTGCAAGGCGACGTGACCTCGCCCGAGGATGTGGCGCACTGTTTCGCGGAGTTCACCGCGACGGCGGGCCGGCTCGACGTGCTGTTCAACAACGCCGGCAGTTTCGGGCGCGCGGCAATGATCGACGAGCTGGGCTATGACGAGTGGCGGCAGGTGGTCGATGTGAACCTGAATGGCATGTTCCTGTGTGCGCAGGCGGCGTTTGCACAGATGCGGCGGCAGCAGCCGCAGGGCGGGCGGATCATCAACAATGGCTCGATCTCGGCGCACGCGCCGCGCCCCGGATCGGTCGCCTATACCACCACCAAACACGCCATTACCGGGCTGACCAGGACGCTCAGCCTCGATGGCCGCGCCTTTGACATCGCCTGCGGGCAGATCGACATCGGCAACGCGCGCACCGAGCTTCTGGAGGGGATCATCGCCGCCAATCCCGACGCCCCGCCACCCACGATGGAGGTGGCGGAGGTGGGGCGCGCGGTGGTGCAGATGGCCGATCTGCCGCCCGAGGCCAATGTGCAGTTCATGACGCTGATGGCGACGAAGATGCCCTATATCGGACGGGGCTGAGCGGCCCCGCGACATGCGGAGGCTGTCGCAAGGGCGGCGATGGTGCCCGTGTCCGCCACTTGGCACGAGATGGCCGATTCTGTGTGGGGGGACATTCCTGGCTTGGAGGGGACGGTCGATACGATGCGATGAGCCGCGCGAGTGCCCGACCGCAAACGGATACCAGAAACCGCCCGAACAAGACGGATATTCCAAATGATCGGGTTGTCGCGATTTCGAACCGAAAAAACCCTGTCACCTTCTTCTGAAATTGCGTTAAACCGCCGCCTGAGCGAAACCCGCGACGCGTGACGCGTCTTTGCCAGGACGACTGCCCCATGTTCACCGCCACCCTGATCGCGCCGCCCGGTGCCCTTGATCCCGCGCTTGTCGAGGCGCTGCGCAGCGCCTGGGGCGGCGGCGAGGCGGTCTGGCTATCGGGACGCGAGGCGGCGGAATTCGGCCTGCCGCATAGCCCCGGCAACCTGTGGCAGGTCTGGGCCGATTTGCAGGCGCAGGGCGTGGACCTGGTGGTGCAGCCCGGCGCGGGGCGGCGCAAGGCGATGCTGCTGGCCGATATGGACAGCACCATGATCCGGCAGGAATGCATCGACGAGCTGGCCGAGGTGGCGGGCGTCGGCGCGCATGTGCGCGCCATCACCGCGCGGGCGATGAATGGCGAGCTGGATTTCGAGGGCGCGCTGACCGAGCGGGTGGCGCTGTTGCGCGGCCTGTCCGAGACGGTCATCGCCGAGGTGCTGGCGTCGCGAATCACGCTTATGCCGGGCGGGGCCGCGCTGGTGGCGACGATGCGCGCGCACGGGGCCTATGCGGCGCTTGTCTCGGGCGGGTTCACCGCGTTCACACAGGCCATCGCGGCGCGGCTCGGCTTTGACGAGCACCGCGCCAACACGCTTCTGTCGGAGGGGGGGCACCTCACCGGGACGGTGGCCCAGCCCATCCTTGGGCGCGAGGCCAAGGTGCGCGCGCTTGAAGAGATCACCGCGCGGCGCGGGATCACCGAGGCGGATGTGATCGCCGTGGGGGACGGGGCCAACGATCTGGGGATGCTGGGCCGCGCCGGGAGCGGGGTGGCGCTCCATGCCAAGCCATCCGTCGCCGCGCAATGCGATATTCGCATCAACCACGGCGACCTGACGGCGCTGCTCTATCTTCAGGGCTATCGGCGCGACGATTTCGCGGATTGAGCGCGGCTCAGGCGGCGGCTGTGCCCTTCACCATCGTAGAAATCGCAGAGAGTCGCGAAAAGCCGCGCCTGCATCGCGGGCGTATCCATCAGCGTCTCGTGCCGCCCGCCGGGGACGATCTCCAGCCGTCCGCCGGGCCAATGCGCCATGCGATCATGGATGCGGGCGGCGTCGACGATCTCCTCGTCGCTGCCCAGAAGCGTGAGACAGGGCAGCGCGGGCGAGGGGCGGCGCGCCAGCGCGCGCATCTCGCGCAGCGATTCGTGCAGCCAGCGCAGGCTTGGCCCGCCGATGCCAAGCTCTGGATGGGCCTGCAACTGGCGCGCCATGTAATCCCACATCGCGCGGTCATTGGTGAGCTTGTTGGTCTCGAACGGCTCTGACAGCACATAATGCTCAGGCCCCGTGCTTGGCGCGTAGTGATGGCCAAGGCAAAGCCGCCGCGCGCCCCACCCAAGCGACCACGCCACCGGGCGCAGCGCCGCGCCCATATGAATGCCCCACATCGGCGCGGAAAAGGCGGCGCTGGCCACGTCGAGCCGCTCCATGACCGCGCGCAACCCGATACAGCCGCCCATCGAATGCGCGAGCAGGTGCCAGGGGCGCGGCAGATCAAGCGCCTGCGCCGCCGCGATCATTGCCGCCACATCGTGCTGATAGTCGGGGAAGTGATGGACATGGCCCGCCATCGCGTCTCCGGTGAGCCGGTCGGCCAGCCCCTGCCCGCGCCAGTCGATTGCCAGCGTGGCATAGCCGCGCGCCGCGAAATGCCCCGCCGCGCGGCCATATTTCTCGATATATTCGGTGCGGCCGGGAAACAGCAGCACCGTGCCGTTCTCGGCCTCGCGGTGCCACAGCCCCGCGCGCAGCCGCACGCCATCGCGCGCCGCGAGCCACCACGCCGCCCCGTCATCGGGGCCGCTGGCCACCTCCGAATAGAACGGGGCGCGCTCCATCAGGCGAGGACGCTGCCCAGCTTCATCGCGAGGCCCATATCGCCATCGACCGACAGCCGCCCCGACATGAAGGCGGCGGTGGGGTCAAGGTCGCCCGCGAGAATCGATTCAAACGTGTCGGCATCGGCGCTCAGCGTCACGTCGGCGTCATCATCGGCGGCGCGCGCACCATTGGCGTCGATCACGATGCTGCCCTCGCCCTCGATCACGAACTTGGCCGCCCCGTCAAAGCCGTCGCTGCCCATCTTGTCGTTCAGGGCCTTGACCGCGGCCTCTATCACGTCGCTCATCTCATCCATCCTTTCACGATTGCGATGACGGGGCTTTCACTCCCGCCGATCCGCGCTAAACTCAGCCCTGTTATGAAAGACATGCGCCGATATCTCAACCATACCGTAGCGGCAGGGCTGGTGCTGGTCATGTTTTCCTTACCCGTGGCCGCAACCGATGCGCGGCTCGACACGCTTTTCGCGCAGCTTGAGGGCGCAGAGCCCATGGACGCGCGCCGCATCGCCGCCGAAATCGAGCTGGAATGGGCGCGCTCCGGCTCTGCGGCGATGGACCTCTTGTTGCGCCGGGGCGAGGATGCGCTCGAGGCGGGCGATCTGGGCATGGCCATCGCGCATCTCAGCGCCGCCATCGACCACGCGCCGGAATTCGCCGAGGCGTGGCATGTGCGCTCCGCCGCGTTTTTCGAGCAAAAGCGCTATGGCCTCGCGCTGCATGATCTTGCGCAGGTCGTCGTGCTGGAGCCGCGCCATTTCAACGCGATCTACGGCATGGGCGTCATTTTCGAGCAGACCGGGCGGTTTGCGCTGGCACATGACGCGCTGGAGCGGGCGCAGGCTATACATCCCCATCACGAGGCCGTAAGCGAGGCCCTGGAACGGGTGTCGCGCAAGCTGGGCGGCACCGACATCTGAGGCAAGACAGCCAGTCGAGAGAACGGGGGGCGCATGTCCGAACAGTCAAGAACCGTCGCGGTTCTGGGCCCCACCAATACCGGCAAGACCCATTACGCGATCGAGCGGATGCTGGGCTATCGCACCGGCATTATTGGCTTGCCGCTGCGCCTTCTGGCGCGCGAGGTCTATGACCGGATCGTGGCAGTGCGCGGGCCGTCGGTGGTGGCGCTGGTGACCGGCGAGGAACGGATCGTGCCGCCGCGCGCGCAATACTGGGTCTGCACCGTCGAGGCGATGCCCGAGGGGATGGGCACTGATTTCGTCGCCATCGACGAGATTCAGCTTTGCGCCGATCCCGAGCGCGGCCATGTCTTTACCGACCGGCTCTTGCGGATGCGGGGCCTGCGCGAGACGCAGTTTCTGGGCAGCCATTCCATGCGTCCGACCATCGCGGCGCTGGTGCCGGGGGTGGAGTTTCTGGGCCGCGCGCGCATGTCGCAACTCAGCTACACAGGCGCGCACAAGATATCGCGGATGCCCGCGCGCAGCGCCATCGTGGGCTTTTCGGTTGAGAACGTCTATGCCATCGCCGAGTTGATCCGGCGGCAAAAGGGCGGTGCGGCGGTGGTGATGGGCGCGCTTTCCCCCCGCACGCGCAACGCGCAGGTGGCGCTTTATCAGAATGGCGATGTCGATTATCTGGTGGCCACCGATGCCATCGGCATGGGGCTCAACCTCGATATCGACCATGTGGCGTTCTCGTCGCTCACGAAATTCGACGGGCGGCGGATGCGCCCGCTGTTCCCGCATGAATTGGGCCAGATCGCGGGCCGTGCGGGGCGGGGGATGCGCGACGGCACCTTTGGGGTCACTGGCGAGGCCCCGGATCTGGAGCCGGACCTGGCCGAGGCGATCATGGATCACCGCTTTGCCCCGGTGCGCAAACTGGAATGGCGCAACGCGCGGCTGGCTTTCGGCTCGGCGCAGGCGCTGATTGCCTCGCTGGAGGCGCGACCCGAGCATGAGTTGCTGACGCGCGGGCGCGAGGCCGACGATCTGGCAGCGCTCAAGACGCTCGCAGAGGTGCCGGATGTGCGCGCGCGCGCCTCTGATGCGCCCGGCGTGCGGCTGTTGTGGGATGTCTGCCGCATCCCCGATTTTCGCGGGATAAGTGCGGCTGAGCACGCCAGCCTCTTGGAGCGTATATTCTGCGACCTGCACGAGTGGGGCCGCGTGCCCGATGACTGGCTGGGCCAACAGATCAGCCGCATCGACCGCGTGGATGGCGATATCGACACGCTCTCGAAACGTCTCGCGCATATCCGCACATGGACATACGTGGCGCAGCGCAAGGGATGGGTGGATGACGAAACCCATTGGCGCGAGGCGACACGCGCGGTAGAAGACCGCCTGTCGGACGCGCTCCACGGCGCGTTGACGCAAAGATTCGTGGACCGGCGCACATCCGTGCTGATGCGCCGGCTCAAGCAGAAGGAGGCGATGGTGGCCGAAGTGAACGATCAGGGCGCCGTCAGCGTCGAAGGCGAATTCATCGGGCGGCTGACGGGATTCCGCTTTGTCCGCGACAAGGCGGCGGCGGGACAAGAGGCGCGCACGCTGGAACAGGCGAGCCTTGCGGCCCTTGCGCCCCATTTCCATCTCAAGGCGGATCGGTTCTACAACGCCCCCGATACCGAGATCGACTTTACCGAACAGGGCGGCCTCATGTGGGGCAAGGACGCGGTCGGCAAGCTGGTGGCCGGCGCCGATCCGCTGAAGCCGCAGGCGGTGGCCTTTGTCGATGACGAGGCTGGGCCGGATGTGGCCGCCAAGGTGCAGCGCCGGTTGCAACATTTCATTGATCGCAAGGTGGCGACGCTGTTCGAGCCGCTGATGGCGATCAGCCGAGACGAGACGCTGAGCGGGCTTGCGCGCGGCTTTGGTTTCCGGCTGGTCGAGGGCATGGGCGTGCTGCCGCGCGGCGACGTGGCCGAGGAGGTCAAGGCGCTCGATCAGGAGGCGCGCGGCGCGCTGCGCAAGCATGGCGTGCGTTTCGGGCAGTTCACCGTGTTCCTGCCGCTGCTCCTGAAGCCCGCGCCGACGCGGCTGCGGCTGGTGCTGTGGTCGCTTGGCAAGGGGCTTGAGACCTTTCCCGAGGCGCCGCCACCGGGGCTTGTGACCGTGCCCGCCGATTCGGATGCTCAACCGGGCTATTTCGCGATGGCGGGCTATCGCGCTGCGGGCGAGCGGGCGATTCGCATCGACATGCTGGAGCGGCTGGCCGATATGCTTCGCTCTGTCGACGGGCGGGGCGGGTTCGAGGCGACGGCGGATATGCTGTCGATCACCGGCATGACGCTGGAGCAATTCGCGGGGCTGATGCAGGGGCTGGGTTATCGCGCCGAGCGCGCCGAGCGCGAGAAGGTCAAGCCGGTGGACAAGGCCCTGGCCGAGGCCCCCGCCGATGCCGCCGACGCCGCCGAGGAGGCCCCGGAGACCGCCGAGGAGGAGGCCGCCGCCCTGCCCGACGAGGGGGTGGCCCCCGTCGTGGAGGTGCCACAGCCCGATCCCGAGATCGCCGCCGATATCCCCGAGACCCCCGAGGAAGAGATCGCCCCCGGCGATGCGCCCGACGTGGCAGCACCGGAGATCGAGGTATTCTATACCTTCACCTGGGCCCCGAGACAGCCACGCGGTGCGCGCCCGCAACAGGGCGGGCGCGGCAAGGCGCAGGGGAAATCCGAGGGGAGATCAGAGGGCAAGCCGCAGGGCAAATCCGGCGGCAAACCCCGTGGCAAGGGCAAGCCGGGCGACGGCAAACCCCGCGAGGACCGCGCCAAGAGCTTCAGCGCGCGCCCCGAGAAGAAAGACCGCATCGACCCCGACAACCCGTTTGCGGCGGCGTTGATGGGGCTCAAGACTAAAAACTGACGCAAGACGGTTTATATCAACAGAACTCGAAATGCCGAGGAGGTTCCGGACATGGCGCAGGTGAAGGAGAAAAAACTGTCGCCGAAGCAAGCGGTGGATGAGGCGTTCCGGCATTTCAAGGAGCTTTACGAATGCGACATCCTTAGTCATCTACTGCTTGAAGGGCTTCGCTATGACGAGACGCGAAATCTTTGGGAGGTCACGATCGGTTTTGATATCGGTCGAGAAAAAATCGTTGGTGGCCCACTGAGTTTTGCTGAAAAAAAGCTAGAGCCGATTCGAGAATTTCGCGTTATTCGCCTTAACGCAGAAGACGGCGCATTCATCGGACTTGACCACGTGTGAAGCGGCTGCTGCTCGACACCAACCTTCTGGTGCTGTGGATCGTCGGCAACCTCGATCCGGCTCGCATAGGTCGCAGACGGTTGGAGGCTTTCGAGGGAGCGCATCTGTCGCGGCTCAATGATATCTGCGCCGATTTTTCCCACCACGTCTCGACACCGAATATCCTCACCGAAACCTCCAACCTGATCGGCTCCGGCAAGCAACAATTGTGTCGGGGTGGATGTGATGTTCTGGCGGAATATATCGCCACTCTCGATGAGATTTACGTGCCGAGTGTGGACACTTTGAAGGCGCCGTTTTTTGCCCATCTCGGATTGGCCGATGCGTCTCTTGCGGTGCTTGCACGGCGTGGCGATCACGTTCTGACCGCCGATGGCCCGCTTTACGGCATGTTGATGGGGCATGGAATTATGGTCGAGAATTTCTGGCATCGTGTCGAGGTGACGCGGTGACAGAGCCTTGCCCCAAAATCCGCCTCGACAAGTGGCTGTGGCAGGCGCGGTTCTTCAAGACGCGCAGCCTCGCCGCCGGACAGGTCACGGGCGGGCATGTGCGCGTCAACGGCAGCCGCGCCGCCAAGCCGGCGCAGCAGGTCGGGGCCGGTGACGTGCTGACCTTTGCCCAAGGGCACCACGTGCGCGTGGTGCGGATCATCGCGCCCGGCACGCGCCGTGGCCCCGCCCCCGAGGCGCAGGCGCTTTACGAAGATATCACCCCGCCCGAGTCCCGCGACAGTGCTCCGCCCAACCCGCGTTACGAGGGAAAGGGCCGCCCGACCAAGCGTGATCGCCGCAAACTCTTGTCCGATGGCTCTGGCCCGCTTGAATGATCGCGCCGTCTGGACTAGGTCACACCCGAACCGCCGCGCATCCGGCAAGCACGTGAGACGCCCATGACCTATATCGTCACCGACAACTGCATCGCCTGCAAATACACCGACTGTGTCGAGGTGTGCCCCGTGGATTGTTTCTACGAGGGCGAGAACATGCTGGTGATCCATCCCGACGAATGCATTGATTGCGGCGTATGCGAGCCGGAATGCCCCGCCGACGCGATCCGCCCCGATACCGAGCCGGACATGGAGCCATGGGTGGAATTCAACCGCAAGTATTCCGAGGCCTGGCCGGTCATCGTGACCAAGAAAGACCCGCTGCCAGAGGCCGAGGACCGCGACGGCGAAACCGGCAAGCTCGAGAAATATTTCTCGGAAACGCCCGGCGAGGGCGGCTGAAGGGCGATTCGCCACTGGGCGGGCGCAGGACCTGCGCCGCAATGGCGCAACCCCCTGACCAGAAAGGTCAAAAACACGCCCTGCGCGGCGCGCTCTTTCTTTGAGGCGTAATTTGTGTTATGGTCTCTTCACGAATAACATGATGCGCCTGAAACCGTCTCCACCTCATTCGCTGCCGGGGTGGAAAACTCATGACATGAAACACATATACCTGACCCGCTCGGGGTTTAGGAATGTGTTGTTTTATGTGTCGGATGGCGCGCTGCAAGGAAAGAACCGTATGTCGAAAGCCAGAAAGACCGAGTTTCGCCCCGATGAATACGTCGTCTACCCCGCCCATGGCGTCGGGCAGATCATCTCGATCGAGGAACAGGAAGTCGCGGGCATCACGCTCGAGCTTTTCGTGATCTCTTTCGAGAAGGACAAGATGACGCTGCGGGTGCCCACGGCCAAGGCCACCGAAATCGGGATGCGCAGCCTGTCGAGCCCGGACGTGATTTCCAGGGCGATGACCACGCTCAAGGGCAAGGCGCGCGTCAAGCGGGCGATGTGGTCGCGCCGCGCGCAGGAATACGAGCAAAAGATCAACTCGGGCGACCTGATTGCGATTGCCGAAGTGGTGCGCGACCTGCACCGCAGCGACGATCAGCGCGAGCAGAGCTATTCCGAGCGTCAGCTTTACGAGGCCGCGCTTGAACGTCTGACCCGCGAGGTGGCCGCCGCCTCGGGCGGTGACGAGGTGCAGGCCGCACGGCAAGTGGGCGATGTGCTGGTGTCCCGCGCCGCCTGAGCCGGATCAACTCCAACGATCAAGGCCGCACCCCTCCGGGTGCGGCCTTTTTCTTGGGTCGGGGGCGCGTGATCTACCCTATCCGCGCGCGCCGTCGAACTGTGCCACGCGAATGCCTGCGGCCTCCAGCCCCGCGCGCAGGGCGCGGGCGATCTCGACAGCCTCGGGCGTATCGCCATGCAGGCAGATCGTGTCGATCCGTGTGGGGATGTGCGTGCCATCCTCGGCGATGATCGCGCCCGCGCGCAGCATCTCGAGGATGCGTTCCGCCGCGTGATCCGCGTCATGGATCACCGCGCCGGGCTGTCGCCGGTCCACCAGCGTGCAATCGGCGTTATAGGCGCGGTCGGCGAAGATCTCACAGGCGATGCGGGCATTCAGGCTCCGCGCCGCCGCCTCCTGCGCCGTGCCCGCAAGCACCATGACGATGATCTCGGGATCGACCGACAGCGCCGCGTCGTAGCAGGCGCGGGCAAGGCCCTCATCCTCGGATGCCATGTTGGCCAGCGCGCCGTGCAGCTTCAGATGCCGCACAGCACCCCCCGCCGCGCGCGCCATCGCCTGCGCCGCGCCCAACTGATAGCGGACCTGATTGGCCAGCGTCGCATGGGGCACGTCCATGCGGTTGCGGCCAAAGCCCTGAAGATCGGCCAGACCGGGATGCGCGCCGATGCCGGTGCCATTCGTCACCGCGCGGGCCATCGTCGCCGCCATCACATCCGGGTCGCCCGCGTGAAAGCCGCAGGCGATGTTGGCGGAGCTGATGATATCCAGCAGCGCCGCGTCATTGCCCATTTTCCAGGGGCCAAAGCTCTCGCCCATATCGGCGTTGAGATCGACGGATTTTTGCATGGCTCATTCCTCCTCGTTCCCGGCAATCGCGCCGCTGATGAGTTGATAGGACAGAAGATCGCGGATGTCGTGGGGGTCGCGTGTCAGGTGGGTCAGGCGGCGGCGCAGGGTGGCGCGGGCCTCTGCGGCGCGGCGTTCGGCGGCCAATGCCTCATCGGGCGCAACGAAACGCAGGCGCAGGACGGTGCCGGGGGCGGCCTGCGCCACACGCGGCAGGTCGCAGGGAAGCACCGCGCCGATTCGGGGATAGCCACCCGTGGTCTGGCATTCTGCCATCAGCACGAAAGGCGCACCATCGCCGGTGATCTGGATGTCGCCGGGCACGATCGCCTCCGACAGCACGGTGAGGCCCGCGCGGGCGGCAAATCCCGCGCCATCGGGGGCAAGGCGCACGCCCATGCGGTTGCCACGCGCGTCGCGGGTAAAGCGGGTCTGCTCGAAGCGCGTCACCTCGTCGTCGGGGAACATGGGGGTCTGATACCCCGCCACCACCCGCACCTCGCCGCCCGCGAAGCGGTCCTCGGGGTCGAGGAGAAGGCCGGTCTCCTGCCCCCGGTCCGGGCCGATGGGAAGGCTATCGCCTGCCACAAGCGGCGCGCCGATCCCGGCGGCAAGATGGGCGGAACGCGCGCCGAGCACCTCAGGCGTGGCGATGCCGCCGCCCAGATGGAGGTAGCCATAGACGCCGGCAGTGGCCGGGCCGATGGTGAGCCGCGCGCCTGCGGGCAGAAGGTGCGAGGCATTCCACGCCACCGGCGCGCCGTCGATGCTTGCCCGCATGGGCGCGCCGGTGAGGGCGATGCGCATGTCCTCGGAGGCGATGAACGTGCCGCCCATCCCGGCCATTTCCAGCGCCGCCGTCTCTGCCCCCTGCCCCAGCAGCGCCGCGCCCTCATGGATTGCGAGACGGTCCGCCGCCCCGCCGCGCGACAGCCCATAGGCAAGGTATCCGGGCCGCCCGAGATCCTGCACGGTCACGCCCGGACCGGCCTGATGGATGTGCAGGGCGCGGCTCATCGGATCGCCTCGAAGGTCGCGCCGCCATCGGGGCCACTTTCGCGCAGGCGCTCATACTGCTCGCGCGCCACGGCGTCGAAAATCACCTCGTCACCGGGGCGCAGCACAAAGGGCGCCTCGGCCTCGGGGCGAAACAGGCGAAACGCGGTCTGCCCGACATGCCGCCAGCCGGTCGGCGTCGAGACCGAAAAGAGCACAAGTTGACGGATCGCCAGCACCAGCGCGCCCACGGGCACACGCTCGGTCAGCGCCTGCTGGCGGGGGATGTTCCAATGCGCGGGCAATTCACCCAGATAGGGCTGACCGGGGGCGAAACCGATGGTCTGCACGCGCACACGGGTGCCAGCGATCTCGGTGGCGGCGGCCTCGGGCGAAAGCCCCGCCTCGCCTGCCGCCTCAGAGAGTTGCGGGGCGAGATCGGTGCCGTAAACGGTGGGGATGCGCCACAGGCGGCGGCCCTCCGGCAGGGCCTCGGCATACCAGTCGCGGCTGTTCAGAAGCGCCTGCATGGCGCGCGCCACGGCCTCGGGATCAGTATGGAGCGCGTCAAGCCGCAGGAAGACCGAGACCAGCGAGGTGGATGTTTCCTCCACCCCCTCGGGTGTGGCCCGCTCCACCGCCGCGCGAAAGGCCAGCGCCGCGCGGTTGCCCGCCTCGGACAGGCTGTCGCCGAACGACACCAGAAGACCGTCGAGGCCGACCCGCCCGATGCGGGGGAATGTGCCTTGGGTAGTGGTATCGGTCACGTCGATTGCGTCCTTGTCCTGCCGCGGTCCGGTCTACTGCACCGCGTTCGGCAAAAACAGGGCGATCTGCGGAAAGGCAATGAGCAGCCCCGCCATCGCCAGCATGGTCGCGGCATAGGGTGCCGCGCCCACCATCACCTCTGACATGCGCCCGCCCTGCCGCGCGCCCTGCACCACATAGAGGTTGAGGCCCACAGGCGGCGTGATCAGCGCCATCTCAATGAGCACGATCATGAGGATGCCGAACCATATCGGATCGAACCCCTGCGCCACCACCAGCGGCACGACAATGGGGATGGTCACCACCATCAGCGACAGCGTCTCGATGAAGAACCCGAGCACGATATAGATGACGACGATCACGAGGATCGTGCCCAAGGGCGAAAGGCCGAGACCGCCGAGCATAGCTTGCAATTCGCGGCCCAGACCGGCGGCAGCAAGGGTGAAGTTCAGAAACGATGCGCCGATCACCACCAGCATGATCATCGCCGTGATCTTGACCGTGCCCAAGAGGCTCTGGCCCAGCACGGCACCGTTCACCGTGCCGAAAAGTGCGGCTATAACCAGCGCGCCCGCGACACCCACCGAGGCCGCCTCGGTCGGCGTGGCCCAGCCCTTGTAGATCGAGCCGATGATCGCGGCGAATAGCAGGATGATCGGGATAAGCTGCACCAGCGCCCGCAGCATCTGCACGAACGGAAACACCCGCCTTGTGCCGCCCAGATCGGGGCGCACGAGGCAGATGAGGACGGTCACCAGCATGAACGCGAGCGCCAGCCCGATGCCGGGAATAAGCCCCGCCAGAAACAGCTTGGGGATCGAGCTTTGGGTGAGAAAGCCGTAGACGATGAGGTTGATCGAGGGCGGGATCATGATGCCCAGCGTGCCCCCCGCCGCGATGGCCCCGGAGAATAGCCGCGGATCATAGCCGAGCTTTTCCGCCTGCGGCATGGCGACGGTGGCGACGGTCGCGGCGGTCGCCACGGAACTGCCCGAGGTGGCCGAAAACATCGTTGCCGTGGCCACGTTGGCATGGACAAGACCGCCCGGCAGCCACGACACCCAGCGATCAAGCGCGGCATAGGTGCGCGTGGCAATGCCCGAGCGCACGAGGATCTCGCCCAGCAGAACGAAGAAGGGAATCGCGATCAGCGTGGGGTTGTTCGAGGTGGACCAGACGAGATTGCCGAGGCCCCGGATCAGCGGGAAGGGGGTGAAGAAGATGTCGAGGCCAAAGCCCAGCAGGAACAACACGATGCCCACCGGAATGGACAGGCTCAAGAGGCCCAGAAGGCCGAAAACCGCGTAAGAAATCATTGCACCGCCTCCCCTTCGCCCACCACGCCAATCGCGCGGTCGGCGGCATCGAAACGGCCCTGCACCACCAGCACGAGCGCGGCAAGGAAGGTGAGCCAGGCCATCAGCGCGAACCACACCCAGCCCGCGAACCAAGGCAATTGCACCAGCGCAAGCGGCGTCTCCAGCGGCGTGTTGGCGCGGGACGCATTGGCGAGCGAGCGCGCCACCACCGGCCAGCCTTGGATCGCCACAAGGCTGACCGTGCCCGCCAGCACCATCAGCGAAAACAGATCGAACACCGCACGCACCGCCGCGCCGCCCCGCGCGCGCAGGATATCGATGCGCACATGGCCCAGCTCCATTAGCGCATAGCCCATGCCCCAGGCGGTGGCGATGGCCATGACATAGCCGCTGATCTCGTCGGTGCCGCCGAACGAGGCATGAACCCGGCGCAGCGCAACATCCGCCAGCACCAGCGCGACGCAGGCCAGAAGGCCCGCGCCCACCAGCACCGCCACCACGCGGTTGATCCGGCGCAGCGCACGCAGCACCGCCTCGGCCCGTGTCGCCGCGCCGGTCATGCTCAGTTCACCGCGCCGATGGTGACGCCGACGGTCGCGCCGACGCTCTCATTCCAGCGCTTGGCCCAATCATCGCCCGCGCGCGCCGCCCAGTCGGGCAGCACCTTGGACACCAGCACCTCGCGCGCGCGTGCGAAATCGGCATCCGACACTTCGACCAGTGTCATGTCGCGCGCCTCGCCCGAGGGGCACACGCCATTGCCGGTGAGGCAGGCGATGTCATTGACAAGCGCGTCCTGCGCGGTGGCCCAGGCCTTGTCCTCGAAATTGGTCTTGATCTCGGTAGCGATCAATTCCTGCGTGCCCGCGTCAAGGCTGTTCCAGCGGTCAAGGTTCATCGCCGTCACCACGCTGTCCCAGCCGCCCAGCGGGATGGGCAGCAGGTGGGTTGAGACCTCCCACCAGCCGGCGCTATAGCCAGAGCCGGCCCCGGTCACGGCGCAATCCACCACGCCGTTTTGCAGCGCGCCGGGCACCTCGCCAAAGCTCACGTTGATGCCCTCGGCCCCCAAGGCTTCGAGGAATTGCGCGGTCATGCGGCCCGAGGCGCGGACCTTCAGCCCCTCCAGATCCGACAGTTGCGTCACTGGCGCGTTGCAGAACACCACCTGCGGCGGGTAGGGCGCGATGGCAAGGACGTGGCTGTTGAAGCGGTCGTGGAAGATATCCTGCACCATCGGGCGGGCGGCCTCGACCATCGCGCGCGCCTCCTCCGCGGTCAGCGCCAGAAGCGGCACGTCAAGCCCCTCAAGCTCGGGCGCGTCTGCGACGGCATAATCGGCCACGGTCATGCCCACGTCATAGACCCCGTCGCCCAGCAGGCGGTAAACGTCCCCCACGCCCAGGTTCATCTGGTTATGCGTGGTCAGCGCCACGCCGATCTTGCCATTCGAGGCGGCGGGCAGGGTCTCGGTCCAGAACGGGGCCTCGTATTGCTTGTGCAGGGGCAGGCTGGACCAGCTACCAACCACCGAAAGCTCTTGTGCGGCGAGCGGCGTGGCGAGGATGGCGGTTGTGGCGAGCAGGGCAGTGAGGGTTTTCATGGGTAACTCCTTGTTGGTTTCCTGGTTAATTGGCCGGTGAGAGCACCGGGGTTTCCGCGTCCTCGGGAATATCGGTGATCAGCATATGGCCGGGCCTGTGGGTGATGCAGAGCGCGGGCGCGGCGGCCTCGATGGCGGCTTGCGGGGTGACGCCGCAGGCCCAGAAGACCGGCACCTGATCGCCGGTCACGGGCGCGGGATCGCCCCAGTCAGGGCGCGCCAGATCGGCAATGCCAAGCGAGGCCGGGTCGCCCACATGCACCGGCGCGCCATGCGCCAGCGGGTAGCGGCGCGAGAGCGCGATGGCCTCGTCCACGCGGTCAGGATCAATCGCGCGCATACTGACCACCATGTTGGAGCGGAATGGCCCGGCGGGCACGCAAGGGATCGACGTGCGGAACATCGGCACCGTGGTGTCATGGGCAACATGCCAAAGCGGGATGCCCGCCTGCATCAACGCATGTTCGAAGGTGAAGGAACAGCCCAAGCCGAACGCCACCATGTCCCCGGTCCACAGATCGCGGATATCGGTCGCCGTGCCATCAAGCCGCCCGTGGCGGTAGATATTATAGGCGGGCACGTCGCTGCGGATGTCGATATCGCGCCCCAGCGTGTGCATCATCGGGTTGCCGGTATCCGACACGCCCACCAGCGGGCAGGGCTTGGGGTTGCGCTGGCAGAAGCGCATGAAATCAAGCGCCGCCGCCCCCGGCAGGATCACGATATTGGCCTGAAGATACCCCGCGCCCAGCCCCGCCGTATGGCCATGGTAACGCCCGGCGCGGATCGCGGCGCGCAGGGTGGCGAGGTCTGTCTGTCTCAGGCTCTCGAAATCGGTGGTCACGGGCGGCCCCCTCGTTGCATGATCCGAGGGTGACTGGGATGGCCTATAAAATCAAATCGAATAAATTTGTCGGATGATATAAAAATTGATGATCGCCTGACAGCCCGCCATGCCGCCAAGGGCATCACGGGGTCACGCGTTACCCCCCCCCCTCACCGCGCCGCCAGCATCGCCAGCCGGATCAGCGCGCGCTCTACCAGCGCCATGTCGGGGGCGCGTTGGCCTGCCGAGCGCAGGGTGAGGTCGGTCTCGGTGAGGATCGTGAGCGCCTGTTCCAGCCGGGGTGCGCCCCAATGTTGCGCCTGTCGCAGCATCCGGTCGCGGCGCGGGCCAAAGACCGGCGGGCGCATGCGGGCGATGCCCTTGGCCGCGCCGCCGGGATCGGCGGCGGCGGTGTAGAGCGCGCGGAAATGGCGCGCGGCCCCGATGCACAGGCCCACCGGCTGCACGCCCTGCGCCTTCAGCCGCCGCAGCACCGGGCCGATCTCGCCCGCGCGACCATCGGCCACCACGTCGAGGATATCATCGAGATCGGCCTCGGTCGAGGCGGGCGCACAGGCCGCGATATCCAGGGCCGAGAGCGGCGCGGGATCGCCGATCTTGTAGAGCGCGAGCTTGTCCATCGTCTGGCGGAAATCGCCGGGGTCGAGCGTGCGCGCGAGCACCTCCAGATCACCCATCACCGGCCCCGGCACATCGCGCAGCCCGGCGCGCGCCAGCACGGCCTCGATCTCTTCGCGCGAGGGCGGATCGTCGTAGATCGCGGCGGCATAGGCGTTGCGGTGGCCCTCGAACGCCTTGCGCAGCTTCGATGTGGGCTTGAGCTGACCGGCGGTCACGACGATCTGCGCGTCGCCCTCGGCCCAGTCGGCCAGCGCGGCAAGGATCGGATCGGCCACGCCGTCGCCCGCCTCATCCACCAGCACGGCACGCGGGCCGGGAAAGAACCCGCGCGCCTTGACCGCATCAAGCAGCACCGCCGGATCGCGCCGCAGATCGCTTGCGGGCAGGCGGCTCAGGCGCATCTCTTCCTCTGCACCGGGGCCAAGCAGCGCGGCGATCATCTCTTGCCGCCGCAGCGCCACGCGCATCGCGTCGGGGCCATAGATGAGCACCCCGGTGCGCTGCGGCTCGGGCCGGGCGAAATAGCGGGCGGCCTCGCGGGTGCCGAGCTTCATTGCGCCCGCGCGCCCGCCGCGGCAGCGAGGCGGATGAGCATCTGATCGGCGAGCATCTGCATCAGCCGCACCTCGGCATCGCGTTCGGCGGCCTGCGAGGCCACCGGCGTGCCGAAGTTGGAATAGCCCGTGAAATTCGTCACTTCGCCGCGATCCACCACCGCGCCCGTCTCCAGATCGGTGAGGGTGTAGCGCAGCCTGCCGATCACGTTGAAGCGCCCGGTGACGTTGCTGCGGTCGATGGCGATGGCCTCGGAGCGCAGCGCGATCTCGGGGCGCAGCTCAAATTGGGGCGCGGACGGGCGGCCAAGGCGTGTCTCGATCTCGCGGGTGAGTAGGTAGCCTGCGCGGGTGTCGGGCGCGGTCACGCTGACCTGCCCCATCAGCGCGTCACCGCCACCGCCGGGCGCATAGGCGGGGGCAAAGCCGCAGCCCGCCAGCGCGGCGAGGCCCGAGAGCAGGAACAGGCGGCGATCAGATGACGACATTCACGATCCGTCCGGGGACAACGATGATCTTTTTCGGCGCGGCCCCTGAGAGCGCCTTTTGCACAGCATCATGCGCGAGCGCCAGCTTTTCAACCTCGGATTTCGCCATCTCGCGCGGCACGGTGATTTCCGCGCGCCGTTTGCCGTTGATCTGGATGGGCAGGGTTACCGTCTCGTCGATCAGCATTGCCGGATCGGCCACGGGCCAGGGCGCTGTGGCGACAAGCCCCTCGCCGCCGAGCATGGCCCAGATATCCTCGGCCAGATGTGGGGTCATCGGGGCCATGAGCTGCGCCAGCGTGCGGGTGGCGGTGGTTTTCGCCTCTCGACCCGCCTGCGATTTCACCAGCGTGTTGGTAAAGGCATAAAGCCGCGCGATGGCGGCGTTGAAGCCGAAGGACTCGACGCCCTTGGTCACCTCGTCGATGGCCTTGTGCATCTCGCGCAACAGCGCCTCGTCGGCCTCTGGCGTGGCGGTCTCGGGGGCGTTTTCGACCTCCGAGGCCAGCCGCCAGACGCGGGAAAGATGGCGATGCGCGGCCTCGGCGCCCGAGGCGGTCCATTCCACATCCCGCTCGGGGGGGCTGTCCGAGAGCACGAACCAGCGCGCGGTATCGGCCCCGTATTGGGCGATGATGGTGGAGGGATCGACGACATTCTTCTTGGATTTCGACATCTTGGCGGAGGGGATAATTTCAATAGCTACACCGTCCTCCGCATCAATTTTTGACTGCTCAAAAAGGTCGTTTTCGTTAGTAGGTTGACGCCCCGCCTCTCTAAGCCTCTCTCGCAACACAGCAAATCTTTGGCCGTGCATACTAGAGAACGGAACCACGTCCTCGGGTAGGTGATATTGCGTGTAACCTATGCCTCCACCAAGTCTATCGCCGGACTTGGTGACCGCTTTGGAGGCATAGATCTCATGCGTCACCATGCCCTGCGTAAACAGCGCATCAAACGGCTCGATGGCCTTCTCGGGCAGATGCCCGCAAATCTGCATCGCGCGGGCGAAGAAGCGGGAGTAGAGCAGGTGCAGGATGGCGTGCTCGATGCCGCCGATATACTGGTCCACGTTCATCCAATACTCCGCCTCGGCCAGATCGGTGGGCGTTTTGGCATGGGGCGCGGTGAAGCGGGCGTAATACCAGCTTGAATCCACAAACGTATCCATCGTGTCGGTCTCGCGCGTTGCCGCAGCACCACAGCGCGGGCAGGTGCACTCGCGCCATGTGGGGTGCCGGTCCAGCGGGTTGCCGGGCGCGTCGAAACTCACATCGTCGGGCAGGCGGATGGGCAGGTTTTCCTTGGCCTCGGGCACCACACCGCAGGCATCGCAATGCACCACCGGGATCGGGCAGCCCCAATAGCGTTGGCGCGAGAGGCCCCAATCGCGCAGGCGGAACTTGGTTACGCCCCGGCCGATACCATTCGCCTCGCAAACCGCAATCGCGGCTTCGATGGCCTCTGCCCCGGTCTGCATCTCCTCGCCCGCGATGGGGCGGGTATAGCGGACGGCCTCGGGCTTGGGCGGTATATAGGGGCTGGCGGCCACGTCATGCGCGCCCTCGCGCGGCTGGAACGTGTCGATGATCGGCAGGCCGTATTTGACCGCGAAATCATGGTCGCGCTGGTCATGCGCGGGCACGCCGTAGATCGCGCCGGTGCCGTAATCCATCAGGATGAAATTGGCGATCCAGACCGGCAATTCGCAGTCATTGTCAAACGGATGGCGCACGCGAAGGCCGGTGTCGAACCCCAGCTTCTCGGCCTTCTCGATAGCCTCTTCGGTGGTGCCACCGCGCCGCGCCTCGGCGCAGAACGCCGCCACCTGCGGGTTCTCGGCCTCCAGCCGTTTGGCCAGCGGGTGATCGGGCGAAATGCCGAGAAACGAGGCCCCCATCATCGTGTCGGGCCGCGTGGTGTAGACCTCGATCCGGTCATGCCCTTCGGGCCCGTCGATCAGCGAGAAGGCGAATTGCAGCCCGCGCGAGCGCCCGATCCAGTTTTCCTGCATGATCCGCACCTTGGCGGGCCAGTTGTCGAGCGTGTCGAGCGCATCGAGCAATTCCCCGGCGAAATCGGAGATGCGGAAGAACCATTGCGTCAACTCGCGCCGCTCCACCTCCGCGCCCGAGCGCCAGCCCTTGCCGTCGATCACCTGTTCATTGGCCAGAACCGTCATATCGACCGGGTCCCAGTTCACCACCGCCTCCTTGCGGTAAACGAGGCCCTTTTCCAGAAAATCCAGAAACAGCGCCTGTTGCTGCCCGTAATATTCGGGGTCGCAAGTGGCAAATTCGCGGCTCCAGTCGATGCTGAGGCCCAGGGGCTTCATCTGCTCGCGCATCGTCTCGATATTGGCGTAGGTCCAGTCCTTGGGGTGGCCTCCGCTCGCCATCGCGGCATTCTCGGCGGGCATCCCGAAGGCGTCCCAGCCCATCGGGTGCAGCACGTTATGCCCGGTCGCGATCTTGTGGCGCGCGACGACATCGCCCATCGTGTAGTTGCGCACATGGCCCATATGGATGCGCCCCGACGGGTAGGGGAACATTTCCAGCACGTAATATTTGGGCTTGGCGGCATCGCGGGCGGCGCGAAACACCTGCGCCTCGTTCCAGGCCGCTTGCCATTTCGCTTCGATCTCGGCGGGGGAATAGCGCGACATGGGCCGTGCCTTTCTTGCTCTCGTGTGCGTGTTGGCAGGGGTGATAGGCGCTTGGTGCGCGCGGGTCCAGTCAATGTGCGCAAAAATGCGGGGCTTGGCCCGGTGCGGGTGCCGCCGTTATAAGCATCCGGGCGCACAAGGGCAGGCAGGGCCGTGAACATCCTCTTCATCCACCAGAATTTTCCGGGGCAATACAAACACCTCGCGCCCCGGCTGGCGCGGCTGGGGCATCATTGCGTGGCGCTGACCCTGCGGGTCAAGGAGGCGCGGACATGGCAGGGGGTGCGCGTGATCCCCTACAGCCTGCCCAAGCGCGCGGGGCAGGCGCTGCACCCGTGGCTGGTGGATTTCGACACCAAGCTGACGCGCGGCGAGGCGTGCTGGCGCGCGGCGCGTGCGCTGAAAGAGCGCGGCTATGCGCCCGACGTGATCCTTGCGCATCCCGGCTGGGGCGAATCGCTCTTTCTGCGCGATGTCTGGCCCGAGGCGCGGCTGGGGCTTTACTGCGAGCTTTACCACCTCGCGGGCTGGCCGCATCTGGAGTTCGATCCCGAATTCCCAAGCCGCGCGCCGGAGGCCGAACCGCTGCGCATCCGGCTGAAGAACCTCAACAACATGCTGCATTTCGAGCAGGGCCATGCCGGGATCAGCCCGACGCGGTTTCAGGCCGATACCTTCCCCGCGCCGTTTCGCGAGCGCATCACGATAAGCCATGACGGTATCGACACGGTGGCCGCCTGCCCCCTGCCCGATGCGCGGCTGGAGGTGGAGGGCGCAGGGGTCCTGAGCCGCGCCGACGAGGTCATCACCTTCGTGAACCGCAACCTGGAGCCCTATCGCGGCTATCACGTCTTCATGCGCGCGCTGCCGCGGCTCTTGCGCGAACGGCCCCGCGCGCGGGTGCTGATCGTGGGCGGCGACGAGGTCAGCTATGGCGCGCGCCCGCCCAACGGGCAAAGCTGGAAACAGATTTTCATCGACGAGGTGCGCGGGCAGATAGCGGACGCCGATTGGGCGCGGGTGCATTTCCTCGGGCGCATCCCCTATGACCGGTTTCTACGGCTTTTGCAGGTGAGCCGCGTGCATGTCTACCTCACCTATCCTTTCGTGCTGAGCTGGTCGCTTCTGGAGGCGATGGCCTGCGAGGCGGCGATTGTCGCGGGCGACACCGCGCCGGTGCGCGAGGTCATCACTGCGGGCGAGACCGGGCGGCTGGTGGATTTCTTCGATGGCGAGGCGCTGGTGGCCGAGGTCTGCGCCCTGCTCGATGACGGGGCAGAGCGCAAACGCCTGGGCGCGGCGGCGCGCGCCCTCATCCGCGCGCGCTATGATCTCCAGACCATCTGCCTGCCGCGCCAGGTGGCGTGGGTCGAGGCACTGGCAGCGGGCAAGACGCGGCCCTGAATGCGCGATCGAGCGCGGGCGGACGTCATCGCGCGCCCGGCGTGTTGCCACCAAAGCTGTGGCTTACCCCTCCACCGGCGCGTGATCGGTCTCGCAAAGCTCATGATCGGCCAGCGACGCGAGCACATAACATTCCCGCGCCGGGCCGTCGCCGGTGCAGCCTTGGGTGATACGGTCCAGCTCCGCCTCAAGCGCACGCAACCGGCGGATTTTCCGGCGGGTGGCGTCAAGCTGATCGCGGGCAATGCGCGTCGCGGTGTCGCAGGTGCGGTCGGGGTGGGTCTGCAACTCGATAAGCGCCGAGATCGCCGCCAGCGAAAACCCCAGATCGCGGGCGTGGCGGATGAAGCGGAGGCGCTCAAGCTCTGCCTGCCCATAGCGGCGCTGATTCCCGGCGCTGCGGTCCGGCACGCCAAGCAACCCGCGCGCCTCGTAATAGCGGATCGTGGGCACCTTGACGCCGGTCCGCCGCGCCAGCTCGCCAATCGCGAAAATCATATCTCTCCCCTTGAAGCTCTAGTCGCTAGAGAGATTACATTACCGGCGAACTGGATGCAAAGGAGGCCCCGGATGGCAGGATGTTGCGACCACGGCGCGCGGTTCGACGGTGTGTCGGCAGGCTACAAGCGGCGGCTCTGGCTGGTGATCGCGATCAATACGGCAATGTTCGCGGTCGAGATGACCAGCGGCCAGGCGGCGCAGTCGCAGGCGCTCAAGGCCGACGCGCTCGATTTCCTGGGCGATGCGCTGACCTATGGGCTGTCATTGGCGGTCATCGGCATGTCGGTGCGGGTGCGCGCCAACGCCGCGCTGGCAAAGGGGCTGAGCCTCATGGCGATGGGGGCCTGGGTGCTGGGCACGACGCTTTACCGGGTGGTCTATATCGGCGTGCCAGAGGCCGGGATCATGGGCACTGTTGGGGTTCTGGCGCTGGCCGCCAACGTGGCGAGCGTGCTCTTGCTGATGGCCTACAAGGATGGGGACGCCAATGTGCGCTCGGTCTGGCTGTGTTCACGCAACGACGCGATCGGCAATGTCGCGGTGATGCTGGCGGCACTGGGCGTCTGGCAAAGCGGCACGGGCTGGCCCGACGTGATCGTGGCCGCGATCATGGCCGCGCTGTTCGTCAATTCGGCGGTGCAGATCATCCGGCAATCGCTGCACGAGCGGCGCGGGGCCGCGCGTGCGGATCAGAACTTGGCGGCCTGAATGCGCAACTGCCGTGCGCGGTTGAGGATCGCATCCTCGACCGCGCGGGTGGTGGCCGCATCGACCGGGCCGCGCCGCGACTGAAGCGACACATTGAGCGCGCGCGCGTCAAGCGCCGGGTCGCTGATGAGAATGGTGGCGCGATAGGCGGTGTTGCCGCCGGGCGGGGTGCCATAGCCGGTGGAGATGATCCCGGTGAACGGATCTGCCGCCTCGACCGGCAGGAAATCAAGCACCTCGAGCGAGGCCGTCCACAGGAAGCGGTTGACCTTGACGCTGTCCTTGGAGCCCCGGAATGCGTCGAACAGCGACCCGTCCTTTGGATCGGGCCGCGCCTCGCGACCGCTTTTCACGCGCGTTGCCTCGGGATCAAAGCGCGCGTCCTTGAACGTGCTGCACCCTGCGAGCACCACAAGGCCCGCCACGGCCAGGCCGACAAATCTTAAACGCGACTGGGTCATTTCACCGTCCGGATTTATTCACCCCCCATGTATCCAAGCCGCAGCAGCAGGGCAAGCCCGTTGCACCCGGCCTGTGAGCGTGGCAGTCAGATGGCACGCGATAACAGCAGGAGAATGCCGGTGAGCCTGAGCGACATCAAGGAGCGGATCGCCCGTGCCGAGGCCAGTGCCGGGCGCGCGCCGGGCAGCACGGCGCTTGTCGCCGTGTCCAAGGTGCAGCCACGGGACCGGGTCGAGGCAGTGCTCGATCAGGGCCACCGCCTCTTTGGCGAAAACCGGGTGCAGGAGGCAGCAGAGCGCTGGCCTGCATTCCAGGAGCGTTACGAGGGCATCGCGTTGCACCTGCTTGGCCCGTTGCAGACCAACAAGGCGCGGCAGGCGATGGAGATGTTTCAGGCCATTCACTCGCTCGACCGGCCCAAGCTGGCGCGCACACTGGCGCGGCTGGCGCAAGAGATAGGCCGCTGTCCCGATCTCTTCTTGCAGGTCAATACCGGTGAAGAGCCGCAAAAGGCCGGCGTGCTGCCCGCCGAGGCGGATGGCTTCGTGGCTGAGTGCCGGGCGCTTGATCTGCCGATGCGCGGGTTGATGTGCATCCCGCCGGTGGACGAAGAGCCGAGCCTGCACTTCGCGCTTCTGGCGAAGATCGCGGCGCGCAACGGTCTCTCGGGCCTGTCGATGGGGATGAGCGGCGATTTCGAGCGTGCGATTGCACAAGGGGCGACCCATGTGCGCGTCGGCTCGGCGATTTTCGGCGAACGGGATTACGGTTGATAGGGCCGCGGTTGGGCCTCGAGCCGCCATTCGCGTCTTGTCCCCGCGCGGAGTCAAGGCGTGCTTGCACGCCGCCGCGCGAGCGCCCGACCGCCCGGACGCTTCTGCAACGGCGCAATCCGCACAAACGTTCAAGTATTCGGCACCATAAATCGCCCACCACAACCGTTGCAGCGCCCATCCGCGGTCGGGCACCGCGCGGCTCTGCATGTCATATCGAACGTCCTCTTCACATCATGAGCCCCCCGTGCTGCATCGACATTACCGCACGATCAGCCGCGTCTCATACCGGATGCCCTGCGCGATCCGGCGCAGGTGGTCGGGGCGCAGCGCGATACAGCCCGCCGTCGGATAGCCCGGCCGCCGCCAGCGATGGATGAAGATGCAAGATCCGCGCCCGCGCGTGGCCTGCGGCCAGTTCCAGTCGGTCACGATCACCAGATCATAGAGCGGATCGGCGCGGCGCAGCGCCTCGTGGCTGTGGGCGTAGGGCGCGCGCACCATGAGGTTGTAATCCTCATCATTGGGATCGTCCGACCACAGGTCACCGGGGCGAATCGGCACCGCCCAATCCGTGGGCCGCGCCATGCGGTCGGGGCGATAGAGCATCCCGACGATCCGGTGGATACCCCGTGGCGTCGCGCCATCGCCCTCGCGCTTGTCGCCCGTGGGGCCCCCGCGCCCGATGGTGCACGGATAGCGCCGCCCGCCAAAGCGCAGCGCGGTTGGGGTCAGAACAAGATCAAGCGGCGTCATGCCCCTTGCTACCATGTGCCACCGCCCGGTCCAGAGGCTTTCGCCGCGAACATTGCCTTTCTGCGGCGTCACGCCCCCCGGCTGCCTTTACATTCTGTGCAGGTGGGCATCAGGGCGTGCTGAAAAACTGTGCTTTTGCCTGACGTTAGGTCAGGCTCTGCCATGCGTTTTCTGCATAGCAGAAATGTTCACGCCCGCTATTGTGCAACTGCAGAAAGACGCTATCTTCCAATCAAGCGAGGGCACACAGGGTGGCCTTGGCGATAAAAGCGAACAAGATCGCAAGGAAAAGAAGATGGCACAACCGATGGTCACGCGATACGGGATAGCCCCCACGGCGTGGGGCGGGCTTCGTGAGACAGCTAATGCCGCATTGCAGCGTGTCAATGCTTACCTCGCCTATCGGCGGACGGTGCGCGAGCTTTCCGATCTCACCGGGCGTGATCTGGCCGATCTTGGCCTGCATCGCAGCGAAATTCGCCGGGTCGCCTACGACTCGGTCTACGGCGCAAGGCGCTGAACGGAATACGGATGCGCCTCTCCTCCTCCCTGGCGCATTCGTGAAGGTCTCGGGTTCTCTCCTCCTCCCTAGAACTCGGGGCCAGACGACGGGGCCGAATAACGGTCCTGAAAGATAGCGGAAGGTCTCCTCCTCCTCCCTGAGGCCTGACGCGATACAGAACGGCGGCACCCTCCTCCTCCCTGGTGTCGCCGTTTTTGTTTCTCCCAACCGCAAGCCAGCGATGTCAGTTGAGCCAGGCGCCCCCGCGCGCGCCCCTGCGGCGCTGCGCAGATGACGGGACGCAGGTGCACACCTCCCTGACACAGCCGACAAAGGCACGCGCGGCCGGGCTTTGCGCGTCGCGCGCGGCCTGTGTCTCAAGCGCATCCCGCGCCATCCGCGCGGTCACCGGGCCGGGGGTGGCGAACACCCATTCAAGAAACCCAAGGCGCGCGGCATCAAGCGCCTGCGCGCCCTGCGCCGGGCTGTCCTCAAGCGCGTCGATGATTCGGGAAAGGGCCGTCATGCTCATGTCTCCCCGGCCACACCCCGGGCCGGATGGGGCGAGGGCGTGGGGTGCGGGGGCACGGGCGGCTCACACACCCACATCGCCCACCGCGATTTGGCGTTTGTCCTGGCTGGTTTCCGGGCTTGGGGTGGCGGGCGTTCGGCCCATGCGTCGGCGGCACCTTCCCGGGCCGGTCCCGGCCCAGTGGCATATCGCCGCGACGCCCACCCTTACCGTTGCGGGGGCAGCGCCGGTCTCTCACCGGCTTCCCAATTCTCCGCCCCGAGGGGCGGCACCATGACCCGTGAAGCGTAGCACAGCGCCCTGCCCTCGCAAGCGCAAAGGCGAAAGGTTCGGGCGAAAAGCGGCATGGCCCTTGACCCTCCCGTTACTGGAAGGCCTATATCCCCGGTAGTCACCAGAAACCGGAGCGCCAGCATGTCCCATACGCAGCAGATCAAGATCTCTCTCGACGGGTTGTCCTGCGCCTCTTGCGTGCGCCGGGCCGAGACGGCGATTGCCGCGCTTGACGGGGTGACGCGCGCCGAGGTCAACCTCGCGGGCGAATCAGCCCTGATCGAGACGGATGGCAGCACCGCGCTCAAGGATATCGCAAAGGCGCTCGACAGCGCCGGATACCCGATGCGCACCGCTGTCACATCGCTCGCGCTCGACAAGATGTCCTGCGCCTCCTGCGTGAGCCGGGTCGAGGCCGCTCTGGCCGCCGTGCCGGGCGTGATCGAGGCGCAGGTGAACCTTGCCACCGAGCGCGCGCGGGTGGTTCATGCCGACGGCATGACGCGCGCGGGCGACCTGATCGCGGCCGCCACTGCCGCTGGCTATCCCGCCCGGCTTCTGGACGCGGGCGAGACGCACGGCGCCGCCGCGCGCAAGGCCGACAAGGCACACGACCTGGCCCGGCGCACGGTGCTGGCCGCCGCGCTGGCGCTGCCGGTCTTTGCGCTGGAAATGGGCGGCCACCTGGTCCCGGCGCTGCATCGGCTGATTGCCGATACGGTCGGGATGCAGGCAAGCTGGGTGCTGCAATTCATCCTCACCACGCTGGTTCTGGCGGGGCCGGGGCGGGGCTTTTACCGCGTCGGCATTCCCGCGCTCATGCGCGGCGCGCCCGACATGAACAGCCTCGTGGCGCTGGGCACCGGCGCGGCCTATGGCTTTTCGGTGGTGGCCACCTTTGCGCCCGGCCTGCTGCCAGAGGCGGTGCGCGCGGTCTATTTCGAGGCGGCGGCGGTGATCGTGGTGCTGATCCTGCTGGGCCGCTGGCTGGAGGCGCGCGCCAAGGGCCGCACCGGGGCCGCGATCGAGCGGCTGATGGGGCTTCAGGCGCGCACCGCGCGGGTGATGCGCGACGGCACCCCGCAAGAGGTGGAGATCGACGCCATCGTGCCCGGCGATATCGTGCTGGTCCGCCCCGGCGAGCGCCTGCCCGTCGATGGCGAGGTGACCGAGGGCACGGCGCGCGTGGACGAGAGCATGATTACCGGCGAGCCGGTGCCGGTGGCCAAGGGCCCCGGTGACGCGGTCACCGGCGGCACGGTGAACGGCGCGGGCAGCCTCAGCTTGCGCGCCACCCGCGTGGGTGCCGAGACCACGCTGGCGCAGATCATCCGCATGGTCGAGGAGGCACAGGGCGCGAAGCTGCCGATCCAGGGCATGGTGGACCGGATCACGCTGTGGTTCGTGCCGGTGGTCATGGCGGTGGCGGCGCTCACCGTGGCGGCGTGGCTTATCTTTGGCTCGGGGACGGGCGTGACGCTGGCGCTGGTGGCGGGCGTTTCGGTGCTCATCATCGCCTGCCCCTGCGCGATGGGGCTGGCCACGCCCACCTCGATCATGGTCGGCACAGGGCGCGCGGCGGATATGGGGGTGCTGTTCCGCAAGGGCGACGCGTTGCAGCGGCTGGTGGATGTGGCCGTGGTCGCGCTCGACAAGACCGGCACCGTCACCCAAGGCCGCCCCGAGATGACCGATCTGGTGCTGGCCGAGGGGATGGACCGTGCCGAGGTGCTGCGGCTGGTGGCGGCGGTCGAGGCGCGCTCCGAGCATCCCGTTGCCACCGCCATCACCCGCGCGGCAGAGGCCGAGGGGGCCCGCCCCGCCGAGGTGGCGGATTTCGAGGCGATCCCCGGCCACGGCGTGCGGGCCAGGGTCGAAGGCCGCGACGTGCTCGTGGGGGCGGATCGGCTGATGACGCGCGAGGGCATCGACATCGGCCCTCTTGCCGGAACCGAGACCGATCTGGCAGCGCGCGGGCGCACCGCGCTCTTTGCCGCCATCGACGGGCGGCTGGCCGCCGTCATCGCCGTGGCCGACCCGGTGAAACCATCGAGCGCCACCGCCATCGCCGCGCTGCGCAAGGCCGGCCTGCGGGTGGCGATGATCACCGGCGACAAGCGCGAGACGGCGCTGGCCATCGCCCGCGAGACCGGCATCGACGAGGTGGTGGCGGGCGTCCTGCCCGAGGGCAAGATCGACGCGATCGACCGGCTGCGCGCGCATGGCCCGGTGGTCTTTGTCGGGGACGGCATCAACGATGCGCCGGCGCTGGCAAGGGCGGATGTGGGCATTGCCATCGGCACCGGCACGGATGTGGCGATCGAGAGCGCCGATGTGGTGCTGATGTCGGGCGACCTGACCGGCGTGGTCAACGCCGTCGAGGTCTCGCGCGCGACCATGCGCAACATCCGGCAGAACCTGGCCTGGGCCTTCGGCTATAACGTGGCGCTGATCCCGGTGGCGGCGGGGGTGCTCTACCCGGTCTTCGGGGTGCTGTTGTCGCCGGTGCTGGCGGCAGGGGCGATGGCGCTGAGTTCGGTCTTCGTGGTGTCGAACGCGCTGCGGCTGCGGCACCTGCGCCCGGTGATGGAGACGCGGCCCGCCGCGCGCGCTGAGGCCGGGGCCGCGCGCCCCGTCCCGGCGGAATAAGGCGGGGGGCGAAGATGAATATCGGCGATGTCGCACAGCGCACGGGCCTGCCCGCCAAGACCATCCGCTATTACGAGGAGATCGGCCTCGTGCGCCCGCTGCGCGAGACCAACGGCTATCGCCGGTTCCGCGAGAGCGACGTTCACAAGCTGGGCTTTCTGGGCCGCGCCCGCTCGCTCGGGTTTTCCATCGAGGATTGCCGCGGGCTGCTTGCCCTTTACGAGGATGCAGGCCGCGCAAGCGCCGATGTCAAGCGCATCGCCGCCGCGCATCTGGCGCGGATCGACGCCAAGATCGCCGAGCTTGACGCCATGCGCGCCACGCTCTCGCACCTGGTTGACGCCTGCGCGGGCGATCACCGCCCCGATTGCCCGATCCTCTCGGATCTCGCGGTGGATGAGGACAAGGCCGAAAGCCACGAGCCAACCTGACACGGGAAAGCGGCACCGGATCGCCCCGGTGCCACCCGGTCTTCGATGTCTTCCGCCACCCCGCTTGAGATGGGACCGGGTCGTCTCTTCCGTGATTGTGCCGTGTCGTGTTAGTGTTGTGTTTTATTGTCTCGAGGAGTGAATTGATGGCACGCCAAATTCCTTTCATCGACATTCACACGCACCTGTTCAACGGGCGCTACCTGCCGCTGCACGGCATATTGCGATCATGGGGCATTCCTAGAATAACCGCATGGGCTCTTTCGGTCCTTCTTGTGCCGCTGGTCGGCAAGAGCCGGTTCGCCTCCGGCCGTCGCGCCGATGCCGACCAAACCGATATCCTAGACGCGCTGGCGGAAGGCAGGATCAACCGCTCTTACGGAACGCTGCTGAAGCGGCTGGGAAAGAAACTGTTATCGACGGCCAAGACCGCCGCAGATGAACGGTCAGACCGCGAGACACTCGAAGAGATGACCGAGGCCCTATCGGCGCTTTACGCGCAATTCGTTGACGAGGAGCAGAAATTCAAGCTGACCCCGGACTACTTCGAGACCATGACGGCAACTTTGGCCCCCGAGGATGACACGCCTTCAGCGCTGCTGAGTGACCTCGACAGGATCATGATGCCCACCCTTGTCGATGCGGCACGAGGTGCCGAGGGCAACGGGTATTTCGCGGAGCTCAGCCATGGCGGAGCAGAACCGGACCACACCCATGACGAGACATCCGCCCCGTTCGGCAACGAGGCGTTCCCCGCGCAGCAGGCCGGGACCGTGTTGCAGATTCTGATCTTCGTCCTCAGCATGTTCCTGTCCGAGCGCAATCGCTACAAGGCCTTGCAGCGGGACTATGCCAGGGGCAAGCCAGCCGACGGCCACGACCCTATGCACATGGTCACCCTGCTGCCGGACATGCGCCGCGCCTTCGAACTCGCGGTCAGCAGACGTCTCAGACCGCCCTATTACCGCGCCCGCGATCAGGTCGCGCGGGGGGCGGCGCTGGCACGCGAATCGGACGGGGTGCTGATCCCCTTCGGCACCGTCGATCCGTTTCGCGGCGACGGCTGGATCGACAATGTCCGCAATGCGCAGGGCATCGGGATTACCGGGTTCAAGATATACCCGCCGATGGGGTTCAAGCCGATCAGCACGCTGCCCGCCTCGCCAACCGATCCGCTCTTTGCACCGATCGAGTTGTCACAGGAAAAGAAGTACGAGGCCTATTTCGATAACCTGAAGGTCGCCAACGATCCCTTGACCGAACGGGTCATGGGAGAGGTGATCTCGTATGCCGTGGAAAACGACCTGCGTCTTTTCACCCATTGCACGCCCTTGGGGTTCGAAGCGAAGAAAGGCTTCGGGAGCAATTGCCACCCCGCCTGGTGGGCCTCCGCGATGGAACGATATGGCGCGATGAACCTTCGGCTTTGCCTCGGCCATGGCGGCGGCGCGACCGAGGTCGATTTTGGCGGCTGGCTCGCCGAGACGGAGGAGGACTGGAAAAGGACAATGGCCTATCGTGGAATCCTGATGTGCCAGCGCTACCCGAATGTCTACATGGGGCTGGGCTATCTCATCCCGCTGTTGGAGACAAGCAATCGCGACTGCGTTCTTGACCGCCTGAGGGACGTCCTGACGTCGCCGGGGGACGGCAAGTATCACATCGCGGACAAGCTTATCTTCGGAACCGATTGGTCCATGCCCAGATCATTGGCAAGACCCGCTCGTTCCTGAACGTGTTCTATGAGTTCTTCGACGACCCGCATTTCTCGAGAACGGGAATCCCGGATCGCGTCATGCGTCAGAACGCGCAGAAATACCTCGGCATTCCAGTAACCTGAGCCGCGCGCCGGGTCCCCACTAAAGCGGCACCGGGTCACCCCGGTGCCGCTCGAATTTCCAGTTCCGTCCGACGATCAGCCGAGATCGTAGCGGTCGGCCTCCATGACCTTGGTCCAGGCGCTCACGAAATCATAGACGAAGCGCTCGCCCGCATCGTCCTGCGCGTAGACCTCTGCATAGGCGCGCAGGATCGAGTTGGAGCCGAACACCAGATCAACGCGGGTTGCGGTATAGGCCGTCTCGCCGGTCTTGCGATCGACGATATCGTAAAGCCCGCCGCCCTTCGGCTCCCATTTATAGGCCATGTCGGTCAGCGTGGTGAAGAAATCGGTCGAGAGCGCGCCAACCCGGTCGGTAAAGACACCATGCGCCGTGCCGCCGTGATTGGTGCCCAGCACGCGCATGCCCCCCAGAAGGCAGGTCATTTCCGGCCCGGTGAGGCCCATGAGTTGCGCCCGGTCAAGAAGCATCTCCTCGGAGGTGACGATGTAATCCTTCTTGAGCCAGTTGCGGAACCCGTCGGCAAGCGGCTCCAGCACCGAGAAAGAGGCCGCATCGGTCATCTCGTCACTGGCGTCGCCACGACCGGGGGCAAACGGCACCTCGATGTCATGGCCTGCGGCGCGGGCGGCGTGCTCGACGCCGACATTGCCCGCCAGCACGATGATATCGGCCACGCTCGCGCCCACCTCGGCCGCGATCGGCTCCAGCACGCCCAGCACGCGGGCAAGGCGCTCGGGCTCATTGCCCTCCCAATCCTTTTGCGGGGCAAGGCGGATGCGCGCGCCATTGGCTCCGCCGCGATGATCCGACTGGCGGAAGGTGCGCGCCGAATCCCAGGCGGTGGCGACCATATCGGCCACCGACAGATCGCTGTTGGCGATCAGGCGCTTGGCCTTGCCGATATCGTATTCGGTATGCCCGGCGGGCACCGGATCCTGCCAGATCAGCTCTTCTTCCGGGGCGTCGGGACCGATATAGCGCGCCTGCGGCCCGAGATCGCGATGCGTGAGCTTGAACCACGCGCGCGCGAAGGTATCCGAGAAATACGCCTCATCGGCCATGAAGCGCTCGCAGATGGCGCGATAGGCCGGGTCCATCTTCATCGCCATGTCGGCATCGGTCATCATCGGCATGACGCGCTTGGAGGGATCGGTGGTATCCACCGGCATATCCTCTTCGCGGATATCCACCGGCTGCCACTGGTTCGCACCGGCAGGCGATTTGGTCAGTTCCCACTCATAGCCGAACAGCAGCTTGAAATAGCCCATGTCCCATTGCGTCGGGTTGGTCGTCCACGCGCCCTCGACACCCGAGGTGACGGCGTTGGTGGCCTTGCCGTCGAGGTTGGGGTTGATCCAGCCAAGGCCCTGCGTCTCGACATCCGAGCCCTCGGGCTCTGCCCCGAGCGCGTCGGCATTGCCGTTGCCATGCGCCTTGCCGACGGTGTGCCCGCCACAGGTAAGCGCGGCGGTTTCCTCGTCATCCATCGCCATGCGCGCGAAGGTCTCGCGCACCTGTGCGGCGGTCTTGATCGGGTCGGGCTGGCCGTTGACGCCCTCGGGATTGACGTAGATGAGGCCCATCTGCACGGCGGCCAGCGGGTTTTCCATCGTGTCGGGCTTGCTCACATCGTCATAACGGGTGTCCGACGGGGCCAGCCATTCGCGCTCTGCCCCCCAGTAGACATCCTTTTCCGGGTGCCAGATATCGGCGCGCCCGAAGGAAAAGCCGAAGGTCTTCAGCCCCATCGATTCGTAAGCCATGTTGCCCGCGAGCAGGATCAGGTCGGCCCAGCTCAGCCGGTTGCCGTATTTCTTCTTGATCGGCCAAAGGATGCGGCGCGCCTTGTCGAGGTTGCCATTGTCGGGCCAGCTATTGAGCGGGGCAAAGCGGATATTGCCGGTGCCGCCGCCGCCGCGCCCGTCGGCGAGGCGATAGGTGCCCGCCGCGTGCCAGGCGAGCCGGATCATGAGGCCGCCGTAATGGCCCCAATCGGCGGGCCACCACTCCTGGCTGTCGGTCATCAGCGCCTTAAGATCCTCCTTGAGCGCCTCGACATCGAGGCCGCGCACGGCCTCGCGATAGTCGAATTCCGCGCCCAGCGGGTCGGTCTTGGTGTCGTGCTGGTGCAGGATGTCGAGGTTGAGCATTTTCGGCCACCAATCGGTGACGCTCTTGCCGCTCTCGGTCTGCCCGCCATGCATCACGGGGCATTTTGCCATGTCGTTGCCGTCCATCTCGTCCTCCGGTTCAGGTTGTGTCGGTCGCCGGGCGAATACCGCGCCTCGCGCGAATCTGGAACTGTTCTAACAAATCGTTTGAATTAGGTAAAATTCTCTTTTCGGATTATTTCGATAGGATATTCTTATACTCAGTGTTCGACACTTCGCACACCGTGCCCGGTTCTGTGCACGGGACGTTCGTGGCCTCGAGCCGCCATTCGCGTCTTGTCCCCGCGCGGATTCGAGGCGTGCTTGCACGCCGCCGCGCAGCGCCCGACCGCCCGGACGGGCGGGCACCGCGCGGCTCATCTCTGAAACTGCGAACGTCCCCTTAAGGCCATTAACGCCCCCCTTCACCCCGCAGCCCCCGCCAAAAGCGCCTCGGCCTCACCGCTGATCCGCGCAAGCAGATCGGCCACCGGCGGGCGATCATGGATCAGGCCCGCCGCCTCACCCACAAATGTATTGGCGCGCGCAGGATCGCCCGCGTCCCAGCCCGCCACCCACTCCGCCCGCGCCGCCGGGTCGGCGCGCAGGCCCTCGGGATCGTCGTGCCAACGCTCCGTCACCTTGTTGCGCAGCACCCGCGCGGTATAGCGCGCAGGCCAGCGCAGGCCCCGTGCGGCATCCATCACGGTGGAGCGGATGGTGGCATCGCCGGTGGCGGCAATCGCGGCATCGGTCATGGCGTGGCTCACCTCTGCCTCTGCCGAGGCCCAGAGCCGCGAGCCCATGAGCACGCCATCGGCCCCCAGCATCAGCGCTGCCGCCAAGCCCCGCCCGTCGGCGATCCCGCCCGCCGCCAGCAAGAGCGTGTCGGAGCTGTGGCCCGCCAGCCAGTCGGCCAGCTCGGGCACCAGCGTGATGGTGCCGCGCCGCTCGCCATGCCCGCCTGCCTCGGAGCCTTGCGCCACGATCACCCGCGCGCCGCATTCCGCCGCCCGTTGCGCATCACACAAGCTCTGCACCTGGCAAATCAGCGGCACGCCCGCGTCATGGATGCGCGCGGCAAAGGGCGCGGGATCGCCGAAAGACAGGCACAGCGCCGCAGGCTGGCGCGCCAGCACCGCCTCCAGAACCTCGGGGTTTTCCGCCAGCTTCCAGGTGATGAAACCGCAGCCCACCCGCGTATTCCCGGCCTCGGCAAACGCCCCCTCGATCCACGCCGCATCGCCATAGCCGCCGCCGATCAGGCCAAGCCCCCCGCCATGGCTCACCGCCGCCGCAAGCCTGCCCCCCGCCGCCTTTGCCATCGGCGCGAGCACGATGGGGTGCGCCAGCCCGAACGCCTCGGTAAGCCGCGTTTTCATGCCAGCAACTCCGCCACGATCCCCGGCAGATCGGCAAAATCGTCAAACGCGCGCGCGTGCGGCATCGCATCCACCGGCCCCTTGCGATAGCCCTTGGTATAAAGCGCAAAGGGCACGCCCGCCCGCTCCGCCGTCTCGGCATCCACCTCGCTGTCGCCCACATAGACCACGGCGCGCGTGCCCAACCCCGCCAATACCGCCCTGAGCGGCGCGGGATCGGGCTTGCGCACACTCAAGCTATCGCCGCCGATCACAACAGGGAAATGCGCATCGAGCCCGAGATGCGCCAGAACGGCGCGCGCAGGCATGACGGGCTTGTTGGTGCACAGGCCAAGCGCATATGGCGTAGAGGCCAGCGCCACCAGCGCCTCGACCACGCCGGGATAAACCCGCGTCAGCGTCACCGCCGTCTCGTAAAGGTCAATGAACTCCGCGATCAATTGCGCACGCAGCGCGGCGTCGCCCGGACGCCCCCGCGCGCGCAGGCAACAGGTGATGAAATGCGGCACGCCGCTGCCGATGAAGCTGCGGGTCTCCTCGGGCGCGAAGCGGGCAAACCCGTGCCGGTCCATCAGGGTGTTGGCGGCGGCGTGAATATCCGGCGCGCTGTCGATCAATGTGCCGTCCAGATCAAAGACGACGGCGCGGCTCATGCCATGACGCCCGTCGCCGCCTCGGCGGCTGCCCGAATCGCGCGGATATTCTCGCCGTAAGGCGCGGGGTTCTCCACGCTGCCGCCCTTGAAGACCGCCGATCCGGCGACCAGCACATCGGCCCCGGCCGCCGCCATCAGCGGCGCGGTCTCGGGCGTGATGCCGCCGTCGATCTCGATATGGATGGGCCGGTCGCCGATCAGGGCGCGCAGCCGCTTCACCTTGTCGATCTGGCTATGGATGAATTTCTGTCCGCCAAAGCCGGGATTGACCGTCATCACGCAAACGAGGTCCACCATGTCGAGCAGGTTTTCCACCCCGTCAATCCCGGTACCGGGGTTGAGCGCCAGCCCCGCCTTGCACCCTGCGCCGCGAATCGCCTGCAACGTGCGGTGGATATGCGGCCCGGCCTCGAGATGCGCAGTGAGCACATCCGCCCCCGCCCGCGCGAAGGCGTCGATATAGGGATCGACCGGCGCGATCATCAGGTGCACATCCATCACCGTCGTGACATGGCGGCGAAAGGCGGCGATGGCGGGCGGGCCAAAGGTCAGGTTCGGCACGAAATGCCCGTCCATCACATCGACATGGACCCAATCGGCGCCCTGCGCCTCGATGGCCTCTATCTCTTGCCCGAAATCGGCGAAATCGGCCGAGAGGATGGAGGGGGCGATCTTGATGGAACGGTCGGGGCGCATGGCGGCTCTCCTCGCGGGGGGGGGATGGGATGGAAATGCGCGCTCGGGCCGCGAAGGTCAAGGGTTGCCGCCCTTGCGCCGTCATCCCCTAACAGTTCCCGTCATCCTCGGATCAGGCCCGAGGATGACGGGGCACGCGATTGATCCCTCCCGCCTTTCGTGCAACCGTCCGTGAAAATCGAAAACAGGGAGGAGCGCGATGCAAGGCCAAATGATGCACCGGCCACTGAGGATCATCGACATCCTGCGCCATGCGGCGGAGGCCCATCCCGAGGCGGGCATCGTCTCGGCGCGGGTCGAGGGCGATCTGCACCGCCAAAGCTATGGCGAAACGCTGGCGCGCGCCGCCCAGCTTGCCCATGCGCTGAACGGCCTCGGGATCAGGGCCGGCGACCGGGTGGGCACGCTGGCGTGGAACGGCCACCGCCATGTGGAGCTTTACTATGCCGTCTCGGGCATGGGTGCCGTCTGTCATACGATCAACCCGCGCCTCTCGCGCGAGCAACTGCTCTACATCATCGCCCATGCCGGCGACCGGGTTCTGTGCGTCGATGCCGATCTCATGCCGCTGGTCGAGGGGCTTTGGCCCGACCTGCCCGAGGGCCTGCGCCTCGTGATCCTCACCGACCGCGCGCATATGCCCGAGACGGCACCGGGGGCGCTCTGCTACGAGGAGATGCTTGCCGCGCAGCCCGGTGAGTTTGCGTGGCCCGACCTGCCCGAGGACACCGCCTCTGGCCTCTGCTACACCTCTGGCACCACCGGCCACCCCAAGGGCGCGCTCTATTCGCATCGCTCCACCGTGCTGCACGCGCTTCAGGTGCCCATCAGCCAGACCAGCAGTTTTCGCGCCGGGGCGCGCATCCTGCCGGTGGTGCCGATGTTCCACGTCAACGCCTGGGGCCTGCCCTATACCGCGCCTCTCACCGGCATGACGCTGGTGATGCCGGGGCCGCATCTTGACGGGCCGAGCCTCTTTCGCCTGATGGACGCCGAGGGCGTCTATTCCGCCTGGGGGGTGCCCACGGTCTGGGCCGGGCTTCTGGCCGAGATCGAGGCGCAGGGGCGCATCCCCCAAGGTTTCGGCGATATCGTGGTGGGCGGGTCCGCCGCGCCGCGCGTGATGATCGAGGCCTATGAGGCGCGCGGCGTCAACGTCGCGCAGGCCTGGGGCATGACAGAGATGAGCCCCATCGGCACGCATGGCGTGCTGCCGCCGCGCTACGACGATGCCCCCGAGGCCGAGCGCATCGCCGCCAAATGCTGCGCCGGGCGGCGGCTTTTCGGGCTGGAATTCAAGATCGTGGATGATGAGAGCCGCCCCCAGCCCCATGACGGCGCGGCGGTGGGAGAGCTTTACGTGCGCGGCAATACCGTGATTTCCGGCTATTTCGAGAACCCCGAGGCGACGCGCGCGGCGATGGATGCCGAGGGCTGGTTCGGCACCGGCGATGTCGCCTCGGTCGATCCCGAGGGGCGGCTGGTGATTCGTGACCGGGCCAAGGATCTGGTGAAATCGGGCGGCGAGTGGATCAGCTCGATTGATCTGGAGAACGCGGCGCTGTCGCATCCCGCCATTGCCGCCTGCGCCGTGGTGGCGATGCCGCATCCGAAATGGGACGAGCGGCCCGTTCTGGTGGCGGTGGCCGCAGGCGCGGCGCGGCCCACGCTGGAGGAGGTGCAGGCGCATATGGCCCCGCATTTCGCGCGCTGGCAATTGCCCGATGATCTGGTCTGGGTCGAGGCGCTACCGCACACGGCGACCGGTAAGATATCCAAGCTCACCCTACGGCAGAGTATGGGTGACTACGTTCTGCCCGAGTTGCGCGGAGGCGCGGCATGAGCGATCTGGACCTGACCGCGCTCACGGCATGGCTCGCGCAGCACCTGCCGGGGGTCACGGGGCCGGTCAAGGCCGAGAAATTCAGCGGCGGGCAGTCGAACCCGACCTATCGGTTGGTCACGCCAAACGGGCGCTTCGTGTTGCGCCGCAAACCGCCCGGCGTGCTCTTGAAATCCGCCCATGCCGTCGAGCGGGAATTCCGCGTGCAGCGCGCGCTTGCCGGAACGGAGGTGCCGGTGGCAAAGGTCCATGTGCTCTGCGAGGATGCAAGCGTGATCGGCACGCCCTTCTACATCATGGAGGAGGTGGCGGGCCGCATCTTTGACGCGCCGTCGCTGCCCGGCCTTGCGCCGCCCGAGCGTCACGCCATCATCGACGCGATGAACCGGGTGCTGGCGGCGATCCATGATGTCGATCTGGCGGCCACCGGGCTAGACGATTATGGCCCCTCGGGCAATTACTATGCCCGCCAATGCGCCCGCTGGAGCACGCAATACCACGCCACCGCCACCGAAGACCTGCCCGAGATGGAGGCGCTCATTCGCTGGCTTGCCGATAACCTGCCTGATGACGACGGACAGCGTTGCCTCGTTCATGGCGATTACCGGCTCGACAACCTGATTTTTGATGCCGAGACGCCGGAGGTGCGCGCCGTGCTCGATTGGGAATTGTCCACCACCGGCCACCCCTATGCCGATCTGGCCGCCGTGCTCATGCAATGGTCGATGCCCGCCACCGCCGAGGGGCGCGGGCTGGCCGGGGTGGACCGGGCCGCGCTGGGCCTCTGGTCCGACGAGGCGTTTGTCGCGCGCTATTGCGAGCGGCGAGGGATTGCGCCCATCGCGGATTTCGGCTTTTACCTAGCCTTCGCCTATTTCCGCATGGCCGCGATCCTGCAAGGGGTGAAGCGGCGGGCGCTTGATGGCAATGCCGCCGATCCCGCGCGCGGGTTGCGGCTGGGCGCGCATGTGCCTGAATTCGCGCGCGCGGGATTAAAGGCAGCAGAGGGCCGGGAATGACAGATTGGAACGAGCCGCCCTCGGGGCTGCAAACGCATCTGGGCTATCGCCTGATCACATGGGAGAGCGATTTCGCGCGGGTGGAGATGCCGCTTGGCGCTCACCTGATGAACCGGCAGGGCCTGCCGCATGGCGGGCTGCACGCCACATTGCTGGATACGGTGATGGGGTTCGCGGGTTGCCATACCGGCGATCCTGCGCGGCGGCAGATGGCGCTCACGCTATCCTTGACGGTCAATTACCTCGGGCAGGCGCAGGGCGCGCGGCTCATTGCCGAGGCGCGGCGCACGGGTGGCGGCAAGAGCACGTTCTTTGCCGAGGGCAGCGTGCGCGACGATCTGGGCACGCTCATCGCCACGGGAACCGGCGTGTTTCGCTATCGGCGGGGCGGCTGAGCGCCAATTCCCCCTGCCCATGATCCATGGATATGCTAGAAAGCGCCATGACCGTGACCAATCCCATCCCCCGCACCGTGATCGACGCCGAGGCCGCCGCGGTGATCGACGCCTTCATGACCCCGCAGGAAACCGACACGCCGCTGATCCGGCTGGGCGATTTCGGCGATGGCGGCTATCTGGTGCCCGACGATCTGCGCGGGATCGCGGCCTGCTATTCGCCGGGTGTGTCGGAACAGGCAAGCTTCGAGATGGACATGGCCAAGCGCGGGATTGCGTCCTTCATGGCCGATGCCTCGGTCGAACGGCCGCCGCTAAACGTGCCCGGCGCGCAATTCGTGCGCAAGTTTCTGGGCGACAAGGACGAGGGCCAGTTCATGACGCTGGCCTCCTGGGTGGCGGCGACCGATCCCGACCCCGAGGCCGATCTTCTGTTGCAGATGGATATCGAGGGGGCGGAATACGCCACGCTCGCCGCCGCACCCCGCGACTTGCTGCACCGGTTCCGCATGATCGTGATCGAGTGGCACCACCTGCCCTCGGTGCTGACCAAGCCGCGCTTCATGGCCCCCGCGCTCGCGGTGGCCGAGAAGCTGCACGAGGATTTCGTGACCGTGCATCTGCACCCCAACAACGTTTCGGGCAGCGTCGAGATCGAGGGACAGATGATCCCCCGCGTGGTCGAGGCCACGCTCTTGCGCCGCGACCGCGCCCATGGCCTGCGTCCCGCGCGCGACCTGCCGCACCCGCTCGATCGGCGGCACAACCCCAAGCGCCCGGCGCTGGCGCTGCCAGAGCGGTGGCGCGGCGGCTGAGCATGTTGCTCAAAAGTGGGAACCGGTTTTGAGCTCCTCGAACATGCGAAATCAACAGGTTTGAGCAGGGCGCGTGAATGCCAATGAACGCGACTTGCTCTGAGGCTCAGGCGGGGGCAGGTTCCGCGAACAGTTCCGACACGATCACACGGGCGGCGCGGCGCGCGAAGGACTTGCCGTTGAGCATCTCGGCCACGGGATGCGCCGTGCTGATCGGCAGCATCTGCCAGCGATAGCGGCCATCGTAGATCTTGAGGTTGGTCTCGCACATGAAAAGCTTTCCGGTGCGCGCGCAGGGCAGCAGGTCATGCGCGTAGAAATTGCAGCCAAGCGCGCCCGCGACCCCCCGCGCGATACGGGTGATCTGCCGCCGGTTGGGGATCACGAGCCGGTCGTGCAATTCCGCGATTACGGCCAGATCGGCGGGGGTGTCGGCGTTGTGCACGCTGGGATCACCCTCGGCCACGTCGCGGCATCGCACCCAGGAAAAGATCACCCGCCCGCCAAAGCACAGCGCCCGCAGGCTGACATGATAATCGCGCCCGGCGGCGCGATGCACCGTGTCGATCATCTCGGTATTGTAGCGCGCATCGTCGAGCGCGCTGCCCGGCGGCAGCACATCGACGGCGACATGGGCGTTGACCGCCTGGTTGGAAAACACGGTGTGATGCTCCGAGCGCCCGTGGATCAATTGCGGCATCGGCACCCCGGCGGCCGAAAGCATCGCGTTCTGGCGGCGTTTGTCGCCGATCACCCGCGCCACCTCTGCCCGGTTGTGGAGCGTGTAGCCAAGGCCCTCAAGCTCCGCCTCGATGCAGGCAAGCGCGGGCGGCTCGCCGTTCTGGATGTATTTCAACTCGTTGAAATGCATCAGCGCGTGCGCAGGCCGGTGCCGCGCCGGGCCGCGCGCGATCAATTCCTCCGAGGTCAGAACCTCGCTCTTGATGCCCTGTTTTTCCAGCATCCGGGTCATCTGCCGCAAGACATTGGCCGGGCCCTTGCCCTTGGCCACAAGGCCGGGGCCGATGGGGGTGACGAAATGAAATTCCCCGCGCGCCGCCATCAGCCTGCCAGCCTTTCCAGCAGCGTGTCGAAATCCGCCTGCGCCTTCAACTCGGCGATCATCTCGCGGTGGCGCGCGCAGCACGCCTCGTGCAGGCGGCGCAATTCGGGATCGGCCAGCAGGCCCGCGAAAATCTCGGCCTTGGCCGGGCGGATGGCGTCGATGCTGCGATCCTCGATGCGGGTGTGGTTCATCTTTTGCCAATACTCCAGGCCAAGCGCCTCGCCGCCGTGATGCGCGCGACCGCGCGCCTTTTTCACCAGGTAGGATTCGCAGGATTTGAGCGCGTAGTGATTGAGCTGCACCAGATCATAGCCCAGCGAATCCGGCCCCGACCGCCACGACCCGCGCATATAGCGTTCGGGCATCGGCTGGCCCGAGCCGTTATACCAGTGCAGATCGGCGAACGCCTCGACCGTGGGGCGCTTGGGCCGGTGCACGCCGATATGCTCCCACAACCCGCGCTGGAACATGGTCTTGAGGCCCCAGGCCTGCGGCGGGCGGCGGGTCATGTCGGCGGCGGCGCGGGTGAACTGATCGGTGAGAAACCCCTCGCGGTAATCCACCACGCCGCCATTGCCGAAAAGCCGCCATGTCATCGAGAGCGTGCGCGCCTGCGGCACGGCGGCGGTGAGCGCGGGCAATGAATGATCGCCGCAATGCACGTTGATATATTCGTCGGCGTCGATCGGGATCACCCAATCCTCGGGGGCGGCGAGATCCATCTTGAGAAACCGGCGATAGGCGCGGCGCTGCGGCGCGGGCTGTTTCGAGCTGTTGTCGAAATGCCGGACCTTTCCCATCGCATCCAGCCGGTCAAGGAGCGCGTCCGAGCCGTCAGAGCAATCGTTGGAAAAGATCGCGATCACATCCGCCCCGATGGCGAGGTTATGCGCCACCCATTCGAGGATGAACGGCCCCTCATTCTTCATCGGTGTGACAATGACAAAGCGTTCCATGCGTCCCCCTCCCCGCCTCAGGCGGCCACCCCGTGCCGCTCTGCCAGTTCCGCGAGGATAGAGCCCTCGGGCGGCACGCCATCATGCACGACCCTGAGCCGTGCGCGACAGCGCCGCCCGTAGAAATGGATCGACACTGTATCCTCTTTCACGCGTTGCCATGTCCGCACAGCGGGCCGGAAATAGAGACGACGATCGGCGAAGGAGACCGGGTAGAGCACATGCGGCGGTAGCGCGTGGCGAAACTCCTCATGTTCCTTGAGGAAATAGGACAGCGCCCGCGGCCCCCAGACCCCCCAGGGCATTTCCGAGACATGCATCGGATCGCCCGCCGCCGCCCGCTGCGCGATCTCGGCCTGATGAACCGGGCGCATCCAGCGCGGTTGCGCGTATTCATCCTCGCAAAACGCGATCAGCGAGGCAAGCGTGGGCGAGGTCGCAGGCAGAGCCAGAACCCCGCTGGCCACCACGTCATCATTCTCGCGGCCAAAGAAATAGCCGTCCTGCGGCACGAAGGGGCGCAAACAATACGCATCCGTATCGGCCCAGACGATCCCATCATGCCGCGCCAGCAGGTGATAGCGGAACTTGTCCGAATAGGGCGCGGGGCTGCCGGTGCGTTCGTGGCGGATCATCGTGGCGGGGTTGGGCAGGATGTCCGAGGCGGGCGCAGCCTCGACCCCGGCGGGCAGGCCCTCGACCGCGCCATAGGAAAACATCACCACCGGATGCCCGGCATCGACGAAGGATTGCACGCAAAGGCGCTCGATGAACCCGAGCGGCGGGCCGTCCCAGAACATGGCGATGGTGGCAAGGCTCATGCGTTGTGTCCTTTCATCGTCCGGTCACGCCGCGTCGGGGGCGGGCAGGCACTCGGTGCGAAACCGGTCCGATATGAACACCGCATCGCCAAAGCGCAATTGCCCGTTTTTCAGCCGCTTGGACGGGAAGATGTCATAGAGCCAATAGCCATGCCCGCGCATCAGCCCCAGAATTTCATCGAGCAGCGGCACGCCGTCATAATGCGGCAGCGTGAACCATTCGAGCATCAGCATGTCGATGGCCTGCGCCGACAGCAGCCGCTCGGCTCCTTGCAGGATGCTGAATTCGCTGCCCTGCGCGTCGATCTTCATGCAGGCGATATGGCTGATGCCCCGTGCTGCGGCCCAGTCATCGAGCCGCGCGAGATCGACGGTGATCGTCTGCGCGGTGGCATGGGTGGAATGGCGCGCCGCCTCCTCGCCCGCGTTTGTGAAAAGCGACGAAGAGCCGACATGATCGGCGATGTGGAAATCGGCGGTGCCGTTGCGGTCCGAGAGCGCCATCTGATGCACGTTGAGCGTGGGAAACCGCGCGAACCGCTCTTCGAGAAAGCGGCATTGTTCCGGGATCGGCTCGATCAGGTGAATCGGCAGGTCGCAGTAAAGCCGCGCCAGCTTGAGCGCGACGGTGCCGCGATTGACGCCCACATCCAGAACAGCGCCGCGCCGCTCGGAATATCGCGACAGCCGCGCCAGCGCGGCCACCGGGCCGCCGCCCGCGATGATCTGATCGCGGTGCTTGCGCATGGGCTGACGGATGGTTTCGGTGGTCATGGCATGTCCTTGGCGGGTGAGGGCGGGGCCTCAATAATCCTTTTGCGTGATGGTCGCGGTGGTCTCGATCGCGTTGGCGCGCAGCCAGTCGCGGAATTCGTCCCAGCCGGGGCGCGCGCGCAACTCGGCGATCTTGGCGCGGTGCCAGTTCACCGCCCGCTCATGCAGCATCCCAAGCACCGGATCGGCCCGGAGCGCCTCATATATGGGTCGCATCCGCGCGGCATGGGGCAGGATCGAGCGGTCCTCGACCCGGTTCACGTTCATGTCGGACCAGTAATGCTCGGTCTGCTCGCGGGCAATGTGGTTGGTGCGACCCCGGTCGCGCTTGACCAGAAAACTGTCGATGGAGCGCACCGAATAATGATGCAGCCGCGCATAGCGGTGGCTGAACCCCGGCCAGCCGCGCCATGTCACCTGTTCCATGGGCCGCAGGTTGCCGCCGCAATCGGACCAGCGCACATCCCCCTCGCGCCCCTCGGGCACGCCTTTGGGGCGGTGCGGGTTGAACTTGCGAAAAAGCCCGTTATTGCGAAACATCGTCTTGAACCCGGTGGCGCGCCCGTTGGCCGGATCGTCCTCGGCATCGGCAAGAAAGAACTGCTCGGTCACGGGGCGGTCCTCGTATCCCTCGACCGCGCCGCAACCGAACAGCTTCCACACGAAGGACACCGCATCGCAATCGCCCATGGTGGCGATCATCTCGGGCAGGGTGGTCACGCCCTCGCGCAGGTTGATGAACTCATCGACATCGAGGCACATGAGCCATTCGGCATCCTTGATCCACGGATGCGCGGTGGCGCGCCGCAGCGCCTTGTGCTGCGGTGGCGATCCGTCCGAGACATCGTTGGGCCGGTGGCTGGCATAGCCCAACTCGGTCAGCCGGTCGGCGATCAGATCGGTGCCGTCGTCGCAATTATTGGTGAAAATCACGAAACCGGTAAAGCCGATGGCAAGGTTGTAGGCCACCCATTCAAGCATGAACGGCCCCTCGTTCTTCATCGTGGTCATGATAACATGGCTGCCGCCCAGCGCGGGCACGGGAAGGGCGGCGGCAAACTCCTGCGGGGCGGTCATTCGGCGGCCTCGCGTCTGAGCCTGCGAAAGGCGGGGCTTACGATACGGGCAAGCTTGTCATGCCCGCGCGCCTGCAAATTGCTCTGAAGCGCTTTGCGATACCACGGCAGCGCGCGGCGCTCGCGGTAAAGGCTGTAGAACACCGCCGCCGACAGCGTGCCGTCAATCGCGTGCTGCATGATCGGTTTCAAAAGCCCCGCCCGGCGCAGGAATGGCGGCGCGAAATGCCCCGAACACCAGGTCTTGAGCCGGATCACGTTCTCGCCCTCCAGCCGGTCGACATGGCGACGGTCGGGCGTGAAAAACGGATCGTAAAACACGAATGCCTTGTCCACATCGTCGATCTCATAGGCGCAATCGGAATGCGGCAGCGACCAGTCGCGCGCGCGTCCCATGCCGAACCGCTCTTCCCAGGGCACCAGCGTCGCGTCGAGCGTGGTTTGCGGGTTGAAGCTGATGACCGTGGCACCGGGGGCGAGCGAGGCGAAGGCGAGCGCGGCGAACCCGCCCATCGAGGTGCCGGTGAAAAACACCTTGTCAAAGGCGGCAAAGGTGCCGTCCGCCGCCAGCTTTTGCAGATAGGCGATCAGTTGCGGGCAGCGATACCAGTCCTTGCGCCGCGCCATGACGGAAAGGTGCGAAACGCCATTGTCGCGCAGGAATTTATAGGCCCATGGCTCGCGCCCCGGCGACAGATCATTGACGTTGGAAAGGTTGTCGAAGCTCACCACAAGCCGCGCGGGATCGCGGTAAATGCAAGCGACCGCATGATTTTCGAGCCGGGTGTAAAAACCCTGCCTTGCGCCGCCGGTGTGGATCTCGGCGAACCAGTCAGGCAGGGTGGCGGTGGGGGTGTCCTCGTCCAGCCCGTCGGTTTCGGTCTCTTCTTCGGCGGTCTCGACCGGGGCAGGGGCAGCCTCGGGCAGGAGCCGCGCCAGCGTCTCGCGCTCATCGGCCTCAAGCGCCGCCTGCGCCTCGGCCACGCCGGGCAGCGCCATCAGTTCGGCCATCGCCGCGTCGAGCGCGGGCGCGCGCGCGCCGATCCCGTGCATCGGTCCGGTGATCGCCGCCAGATCGGCCAGCCGCGCCAGCACCGTCTCGGGGGCGGGCTGCTGCTTTTTCGGCAGGTGGTGCTGGCGCAGGATATAGGTGTCGCTTGCCGGCGCCGCGATGCGCAGCACCGAGGCCCGCGCCATGTCAAGGCCCAGGCCCGCCCGCGCCCAGGCCACGCGGCTCTGCGGTGCGGGCAGCGGTGCGCCGCTCCCATCCACCCATTTGACCGCCGCCTTGCCCGCCACCGGCCCCACCGGCACCTCGGGCGTGCGCGCGCCGAACAGCCCCAGCCGCACCACGCTGCGCAACGCCCCCGCCGGTGCCGCCACCGGGCGCGCCATGTGCAGCACCGGGCCGGGCGCGTGGCGCTCATGCCCGCCGGTTCCGGCCTCGCAGACCGGCACCGAGAGCACATCCGCCCCGCCGGCCCCGCGCATCAGGCCCGCGATATCCCCTGCCGCGCAATGGATACGAAAATACTCGTCCGGCCCCAGAAACAGGCCATATCCGCCGCTCTCGTCGTGCTCCATCGCGCCGACGCGCAGGGCGGAATTATGCGGCTCTTCCTTCATGTCGGGATCGACGCCCACCGGCACGATGCGCACCATGCCCGCCGCCGCCAGCGCCGTCAAAAGCGGATGCGCCGTGGCCTGCCTGCGGTCGATCAGCACGTTGACGCAGCCCGCCCCGATCAGGCGATGCCAGGCCAGCCATTCAACGAACGCAGAGGTGGGACGCACCAGATGGGTGCTCAGCAACAGCTTGGACCCTGCTGTCATGAACCGGTTACTCCTTCGCCACTGCCCGGCAGCGGGAGCGCTTGCGACTGTTTCCATTGAGTGTATAGACTTTCCCTCAACGGGAAAAGGTAGTTTTATGTCGAATGCTCCCGATCAGGGCCGGGGTCTGTTCATCGGTTTGCGCAAGGATCAGCTTGGCGCGCGGCTTCTGATGATGCTCAACAGCATTCGCCTGGCCGAGGATTACGCCACCGATTTCCGCATCAACTGGTTCCCGCGCGGGGCGATGGCACCGAAGCTTGATACGCCGTCCGACCTCTTCGCCGCCGAGTTCATCACCCGCCATTTCATCGACAACGCCGATTTCGAGGCGCTCGATGCCCGCACCAAACCGCTCTGGGCCTTCCTCAAGGACCGCACGCCCGAGCGGCTTGAGGCGCATCTCGCGGGGGGCGGGCATGTCCTGCTCGACGAGGGGTTCGAGATCGTCGAATTCCCGTGGGAGGATGCCGAGGCGCTGCGCGGGCGATTTCGCGGCTTTATCCGCCGGATCGGGTTTCACCCAGGCGTGGCACGCCACATGGCGGCGATCGAGGCGGCGATGGCCGCTCAGGGCGGGCGCACCATCGCCTATCACATCCGGCGCGGCGACATCCTCAACGAGGAGCCGTGGACGCACAAGGAATGGCCCGCCAAGATCGAACCGGACGAGCTTTATTCCGCCTACCTGGAAAAGAACGCCGATGCCGGTGCGCTGGTCTTTTCCGATCAGCCCGAGAGCATCGCCCGCTTTACCGCCGCCCATCCAAAGGTGGCGCGGATCGACGATCTGGTGGACCTGTCGGGGTGCAAGCCGGTGCAGCGCGATTTTCTGGAACTGTTCGCCATGTCGCGCGCCTCCGAGATCGTCGCCCCGCCGATCAGCGCCTTCAGCCGCGCCGCCGCGCGCCTCAGCGGGCAGGAGCGCAAATGCTTTCACGAGGTGATGAGCGTCCCCGAGCGCGAGGCCGCCTATGAGCGGCTGCTGGCGCGGTTTCAAGCCGGGATCGGCGGCTTCATCACCCCCAGCGAGGCCGCCCATGTCTATGTCAAGCTCGCTCGCCGTTTGCAGGAAACCGGCCGCGACGAGGCCGCGTGGGAGATCGGCGAGGCGATCCTGAGGGCCGGGGCCGACAATGCCTTCATGCCGCTGATGCAGGCGATCTGCGGGATCTATCTCAACCGCTGGGAGGAGGCGCGCGCCCATGTCGCGGCGGCGCTGGCCCATCCCCATCAATGGCAGGAAAACTATATCACCGCGCTTGCCGTCGAGGCGCATATCCGGGGCGCGCTTGGCCAGCGGCACCGCGCGCGCCGCGCCTTCCTGCGCGCCTTCTGGCAGAAACCGATGCTGCCCGATGTGACGGTGATCGGCACCTTCATGATAAAGCGGCGGCGGCTGCGCCCCGGCGCGGTGCTGCCGTTCGATCGCGACACGGTGCTGATGCTGCCGATCCGCTATCAGCAGACCAATATCCTTGTGCAACAGGCGCGCATCCTGCGCCGCCGCGCCTCGGACCTCTCGACCATCGCCATCGAGTGGCCGGATTTCGCCATCGACGGCAAGGTGGCGCGGCTGCTCGGCAGCCCGCGCGAGCTCTTGGCGCTGCGCGACCGGATCGAGGCGGCGCCGGGCTTTGCCCCCGGCACCCTGCCCGACAGTTTCTGCGCCCTGCTCGACGCGCGCGCGGGGCAACTCGACGCGGCGCTGGCGCGCAATTCAGAGGCCCGCACGGCACAGCCCGGCGAACCCCTGATTGCCAAGCGGCAGGCGGAAATCCTCATGCTCCGGGGCGATCACGCGGGCGCGCTGCGCGAAATGGAAGCCTGCCGCGCGATGGCCCCCGATCATGCCTTCTGGCACTATCTCACCGGGTGCATCCACCTCGCCGCAGGCGATCCGCAGGGCGCCCGCGCCGCGATGGCGCGCGCCAGCGCGATGGATGACAGCACCGCCGAATTGCACGCGCACCTCGCCGATATGTGCCGCGAGGCAGGCGACGAGGCGGCGGCGGCGGCGGCGCTTGAGCGCGCCGCCGACATCGCCCCCAACCAGCAACGCTATGCCAAGCGCCGCGCGCGGCTGATGCGCAACAGCGCGTGATGCGGGTGGGTGTTTGAGGCCTGATACAGAGCACCCGAAGCTGCGCGGGGGACGGTTTCTGGCGTGGAGGGGACGTTCAAATCGAAGCCCCCTTTGCGCGGAGTCAAGGGCGCAGCCCGCCGCGCAGCGCCCGTCCGCCCCCTCGGGCGGGCGATTTTGCAACGATGCAGTTCCTTGATAACGATGAAGTATTTGGCGGGCATAAACTGCCAGTCAAATCTGTTGCAGCGCCCACCCGGCGGACAGGCACCGCGCGGCTCATCTCAAACCGTCAACGTCCACCTCAGGCCTTTCACGATGCCAGCCACCAACCACACGCCTACCCGCGCGCAAGCCGCAGGATCATGCGCACCGCGTGCTGAAACTCCGCCAACTCGCCCGCATGACCGCGCGGGCGCGCCGCGCCCGGATCGGCGGGCGGGAACAGCCGCTCGCGTTCGGGAAAAAAGGCGGCGCGCAGGCCTGCGTTGCGCGTCTCGAAGGCGGCGTTGACCTCGGCGCGCTCCTCGGGCGTCAGCACGTCGCCGCTGCCATAGAGCCGCGTATCGCCACAGGTTTGCAGCACCCGCCCCAGCCGCCGCCGCGCCTTCTTGTCATAGCCCGCCTTGTCGTCGAACAGCCCCAGCGCCTCGCTTGTCACCCGCGACAGCGTGCGGTTGGCGGCGCGCTCGGGGCGCGGCACTTCCTCGGGGGGCACACCGAAAAGTGACAGGAAATCGGTGGTGATGTCATGGCCCGCCATTTCCTCGCGCAGGTAAAGATGCGGGATGATCTCGGCCCCCGGCACCTGCGCGCGGATGCGTGCAAAGGCGGTTTCGAGGTTCATGTAATCGGGATCGGCGGCGATCTTTGCCAGCCGGTCGGCGACAAACGCCGCCGCGCCGCCGGTGGGCAGGCCGTTCTTGGCGCGCTGCTTGTAATCTGCCTCGATGAAATCATCGAAACGGCGCAGGTAGACGACGATCCGCACCGGTGCCTTGATCCGCGACAGGAACCGCTCTTGCAGCGGGGTGAGGTCGCGGCCAAAGAACATCTCGCTCGACACGATGGCGTGGCCGCCCTCATGTGCGCGGCATTCCTCGGCCAGCGCCTCGGCCTGTGCCTCGGGCGTGCCGCGCCAGCCCCGGCTCATCGCGACGGCCATCGCGTTGTGACAAATCAGCCGCGCCCGCCCCGTGCCCCGGTCGCGCCCTGCCACAACGTAGCGCAAGCCGCGCGCGGCCAGGAAATCGGCATGGGCATGAAGCCACGATTGCAGCGCCGTCGTGCCCGTCTTGGGCATCCCGATATGAATCCAGAGCATTGCCCACCCTCCGCCTATGGTCCTGTCCTAGGCCAACGCGGGCGGCGACACAATCGCGCTCAGGCGCGGTAATGAGGATGGTCGTCACGCGCAGGATTACGATGGCACGATGCGCAGTGTGACACCACAGCGGCTCCACAAGCGATATTCGATCATCGTAGCAGTCACTTGCATACGTCGCGCGAGAAAGCGGCGCGTCCAGCGGGGCGTGTTCATTCGCGTTGACGCGGCCCGATCCCAATGTTTGTCTTGGCATGTGCGGATCATTCATAACCAGCTCCGTTTTTTTGAACGAACGGCTCTACGATGAACGGAGCCACTGCGACCTTGGCGCTCAATTTCGGGTTGAACTCATGGGCGGAGTTGTAGATTAATGCGAGGTAAAACAGTTTTCAGATAATTCAGATAAAAGGTGCCTGAATGAGGTATTTTTATATTGTATCCATCGCGGTTCTGCTCGCGGGATGTACATCCCCTTATGACCCACCCGATGTAGTCGGTAGCAAATCCTTTCCCGGTGCGATGACGCTGGCAAGCCAATCCGGGGAAAACAGGGTGCGTGTGGTGATGTCGCATGGAATGTGCTCGGGATCTCACAAGTATTACGGTAATAACAATTGGGTGGCGCAACGCGCACAGCTGGTCGCAAAAAGTATCGGCAACACAAACTTTACGCCACGCGATTATATCCCCCCCACGAAGCAATATCCCGACACCTCGGGCACGAGGAGCGCAGTACAGCGGGTCGATATGACGTTAACAGGTGACAATGGGTTTACCTATGATATGTCGTTTCTGCTCTGGGGAGACACTTTCGACGATGCCCGTGACGAGATTGACCTTGTCCAGATTGACGATTCAACGGGTCAACCCCCGAAACGCGCGCGGTTGAACGCCGCTCTAAAAGACACTCTCATGAATGAATGTTTCGTGGATGCAGTCGCCTATACCGGACCGCGCGGCGATGTTGTTCGCAAGAATATGCGCGCCGCGCTGTGTGAATTGATGGACGGCACGATTTCAGGGCGCAATACCGGGGCATCGTCCGAGACCGTCAAATGTGTCGGCCTGCCCCCGGCTCCGAAGACGCCCGTCATGATCGTGCCAGAGAGTCTCGGTGCCAAGGTCGTTCTCGATGCATTTCTCGCGCTCGATGACGGCGAAGGCGGGGCGCGCAAGGCTCGGGCGCTCGGCCCGGTGAAGGCAATTCATCTCGCCACTCATCAACTGCCTTTACTTGACACGGCGCAGGGTGGCTCGGAAAACGCGGAGAAGGTACATGATCGAGGGTCTTACGTGCGTGCAAACCGTGCGATTCGATCCGAGGACCGCCTCGAGGGCGAGACCGCGCTCAATCATGCCCTTCAGGTTTTGACCGGGGCAGGAGACACGTCACGCGGCGACCCTCCGTTATCCTTGGTGGTTTACTACGACCCCAACGATATGTTTGGCTATCCGCTGACCACATCCTACCTTGACCCGAAACTGAATGTGTCACTTACAAATGTGATCGTCTCGAACGAGCCTACTTTTGCCTCGCTATTCGCAAACCCTGTTAACTCCCACAGGAAAACAGCAAGGCCAGAGGTCGTAGATATGATCGTTCAAGGCTCGGATGCGCTGAAGCGATAAGCGACCGCCTCACCCGAGGATACGCGGCAGCCGCAGCCCGTGTTCGCGCGCGCAATCCAGCGCCTCCTCGTATCCCGCATCCGCGTGCCGCCAGACGCCGCTTGCCGGATCGTTCCACAGCACCCGCTCCAGCCGTTTGGCGGCCTCGGGCGTGCCATCGGCCACCACCACCATGCCCGCGTGCTGCGAGAATCCCATGCCGACGCCGCCGCCGTGATGCAGGCTCACCCATGTCGCCCCCGAGGCGGTATTGACCAGCGCATTCAGCAGCGGCCAGTCGCTCACGGCGTCGCTGCCGTCCTTCATCGCCTCGGTCTCGCGGTTGGGGCTGGCGACCGAGCCGCTGTCGAGGTGATCGCGCCCGATCACCACCGGCGCCTTCAATTCACCGCTGGCCACCATCTCGTTGAACCGCAGCCCGGCGCGGTGCCGGTCCCCCAGCCCGATCCAGCATATCCGCGCGGGCAGGCCCTGAAAGGCGATCCGCTCGCGCGCCATGTCAAGCCATGTGTGCAGGTGGGTGTTGTCGGGAAACAGCTCCTTCATCGCCGCATCGGTGCGATAGATATCCTCGGGGTCGCCCGACAGCGCGCACCAGCGAAACGGCCCCACGCCCCGGCAAAAGAGCGGCCGGATATAGGCAGGGACAAAACCGGGAAAGGCAAAGGCGTTCTCCAGCCCCTCATCCAGCGCCACCTGCCGGATATTGTTGCCGTAATCGAGCGTCGGCACGCCCGCGTTCCAGAAATCCACCATCGCCGCGACATGGGTTTTCATCGACGCCCGCGCCGCGCGCTCCACCGCCTTGGGGTCAGACTCGCGCTTCTCGCGCCATTCCGCCATGCTCCAGCCCTGCGGCAGGTAGCCGTTCACCGGGTCATGCGCGCTGGTCTGGTCGGTGACGATATCGGGCCTTATGCCGCGCCGGTAAATCTCGGGAAAGATATCAGCGGCATTGCCCAACAGGCCCACGGATTTCGCCTCGCCCGCCCTGGTCCACCGCTCGATCATCGCGAGCGCCTCATCAAGATTATCCGCCTTCTCATCGACGTAACGTGTGCGCAGGCGGAACTCTATGCTGTCGGGGTTGCACTCCACCGCGAGGCAACATGCGCCCGCCATCACGGCGGCCAAGGGCTGCGCCCCGCCCATGCCGCCAAGCCCGCCGGTGAGTATCCACTTGCCCGTCAGGTCGCCGCCATAATGCTGCCGCCCGGCCTCGGCAAAGGTCTCATAGGTGCCCTGCACGATCCCCTGAGAGCCGATATAGATCCACGATCCGGCGGTCATTTGGCCATACATCATCAGGCCCTTGCGATCCAACTCGCTGAAATGGTCCCAATTGGCCCAATGCGGCACGAGGTTTGAGTTGGCGATCAGCACGCGGGGGGCGTCCGCGTGCGTCTTGACGATGGCAATCGGCTTGCCCGACTGCACCACCAGCGTCTCGTCCGCCTCCAGATCCTTGAGGCTCTCGACGATGCAATCGAAATCCGCCCATGTCCGCGCCGCCCGCCCGATACCGCCATAGACCACCAATTCGTGCGGGTTCTCGGCCACGTCGGGGTGCAGGTTGTTCATCAGCATCCTAAGCGGGGCCTCGGTCAGCCAGCTCTTGGCATTCAGTTCCGGCCCGGTGGGGGGATAGACATCGCGGGTGTTCTTGCGGGGATCGGTCATCACGGTCTCCAGTCCGACAGGGTTTCAAGGATGGCGCGCAGCGTGGCGCGCAGGCGTTCCGCGCGGGTCTTGTCATAGCTCCAGGGCGGGGCCTCGGCGGCGAGGTAGGTGGATTGCGCAAGCTCCATCTGTATCGCGTGCAGCCCCTCGCCGGGGCGGCCATAGTGCCGCGTGGTCCAACCGCCCTTGAAGCGGCCATCGGTGACGGTGCTGTATCCGCTCGCCGCGCAGGCATCCCCCACCGTCGCCGCAATCCCCGGCGCGCAGGTCGCGCCGCCATTGGTGCCGATATTCAGATCGGGCAGCGTGCCGTCGAAGAGGAATGGAATACGCGAGCGTATGGAGTGACGATCGTAAAGGATCGCAAAACCGTGCCGTTCGCGTACCCGCGCCATCTCCGCCGCCAGCGCGGCGTGATAGGGCGCGTGATAGGCGGCGCGGCGGGCCTCCACCTCCTCGGCATCGGGCGCCTGCCCATCGCGCCAGATCGACACCCCGTCGAAATCGGTCAGCGGCACCAGCCCGGTGGTGTTCTGCCCCGGATAAAGGCTCTCGCCACCCGGCGCGCGGTTCACGTCGATCACGTAGCGATGCACGCGCGTGCGCACCGTGGTCACGCCGTCGATCAACCCGGCATAAAGCCGCTCTATATGCCAATCGGTATCGGCCAGCGCGCGGCCCGTCTCGTTCAGCCGCGCCGCGATTTCCGGCGGCACATACACCCCCGTATGCGGCAGGCCCAGCACCAGCGGGCCATCGCCCTGCGTCACCTCGATCATAGCACAAGCTCCAGCCCAGCCGCGCGCACCAGCGCGCCATCGCGCATCAGCGCGGCGGCGGCCTCCAGATCGGGGGCCATGTAGCGATCGGCCCCGAGGCTCGGCACCCTCTCGCGCAGGCAGGCCACCGCATCGCGCAAGGCCGCCGAGGTCTCCAGCGGCGCGCGCGCCTCGATGCCTTGGGCGGCGCAGATCGCCTCGACGCCAAGGATCACCGACAGGTTCGCCACCATCCGCCGCAACCGGTAGGCGGCATGCGCGGCCATGCTCACATGGTCCTCCTGATTGGCGGAGGTGGGCGTGCTGTCGATGGTGCAGGGATGCGCCATATGCTTGTTTTCGCTCATCAATGCGGCGGTCGTCACCTCGGCGATCATCAGCCCAGAATTCAGCCCCGGATCGGGCGTGAGAAAAGGCGGCAGGTCAAACGACAGCGTCGGATCGACCATCAGCGCCACCCGCCGTTGCGCAATGGCCCCCAGCTCGGAGATTGCCATCGCCATCGTGTCGGCGGCAAAGCCCACCGGCTCGGCATGGAAATTCCCGCCCGACAGGATCGCGCCATCCTCGACCAGCACCAGCGGGTTATCGGTCACCGCGTTGGCCTCCACCTCCAGCGTGCGCGCGGCCCAGCGGATCAGGTCGAGCGCAGCCCCCGTCACCTGCGGCTGACAGCGGATGCAATAGGGGTCTTGCACGCGGGTATCGCCGTCGCGGTGGCTCTCGCGGATGACGCTGCCCGCCATCAGCGCGGCCATCGCAGCCGCCACGTCGATCTGCCCCTGATGCCCGCGCAAGCCGTGGATCATCGGGTGCAAGGGCGCGGTCGAACCCATGATCGCATCCGTGCTGAGCGCCGAGGTCACCACCGCCCCGCGCAACAGCACCATCGCGTCGAACAGCCCGCCCAGCGCGCAGGCGGTGGAAAACTGCGTGCCGTTGATGAGCGCCAGCCCCTCCTTGGGGCCGAGCACCACCGGCGACAGCCCCGCGCGCCGCAATGCCTCCCCGCCGGGCAGCGTCTCGCCCCGATACACCGCCTGCCCCTCGCCGATCATCACGGCGGCCATATGCGCCAGCGGGGCCAGATCGCCCGACGCTCCGACAGAGCCTTGCGCCGGGATCACCGGCACGACACCGGCGGCCAGCATCGCCTCGATCTGCGCGCAAATCTCCCAGCGCACGCCCGACGCCCCGCGCCCGAGGGACAAGAGCTTGAGCGCCATCATCAGCCGGGTGGTGGGGCCGTCCAATGCCTCGCCCACGCCGCAGCAATGCGACAGGATCAGGTTGCGCTGCAATTGCTCGGTGTCGTCGGCGGCGATCTTGACCGAGGCGAGCTTGCCAAAGCCGGTATTGACGCCGTAAACCGCCGCCTCGCCCTGCGCCGCCTGTTTGACCAGCGCCGCCGCCCGGTCGATCCCGTCCCGCGCCGCCGGATCGAGGCGCACGTCCCCCGTGCCGCGCCACAGCGTCTCCAGTTGATCGAGCGTTGCCGCTCCGGGTGTCAGCGTCTCGGTCATGCCTGTCCTCCGAATATGCGGGTGTAAAGCGGGTTGGTGCCGATGCGATAGGCAAGCTCGGCGGGCGTCTCGACATCCCACACCGCAAGATCGGCGCGCAGCCCGGCGCGGATCTCGCCGCGATCCGCCAAGCCCAGCGCCCGCGCGGCGTGGCGGGTGGTGCCCGCCAGCGCCTCCTCCGGGGTCAGGCGAAACAGCGTGCAGGCCATGTTCATCGCCAGCAGAAGCGAGCCCAAGGGCGACGATCCGGGGTTGAGATCGGTGGCCACCGCCATCGCCACGCCCGCCTCGCGGAACGCCTGCACCGGCGGGGCCTGTGTCTCGCGCAAGGTGTAGAACGCACCCGGCAACAGCACCGCGACCGTGCCCGCCTGTGCCAGCGCGGCGGCATCCGCGTCACCCGCATATTCCACATGATCCGCCGAGAGCGCCCCATACCGCGCCGCCAGCGCCGTGCCGCCGATATGGCTCAACTGCTCGGCATGGAGTTTGACCGGCAGGCCAAGCGCGCGGGCGCGGTCAAACACCCGCGCGATCTGCGCGGTGTCAAATGCGATCCCCTCGCAAAACCCGTCCACCGCATCCACCAGCCCCTCGGCGTGAGCCGCCTCCAGCGCGGGCAGGCAGGTCTCGTCGATATAGCTGTCGGCATCCTCGCCGCCGGGCACCGCGTGCGCGCCCAGAAAACTTGTGACCACGGTGACGGGCCGCATTTCACCGATCCGCCGCGCCACCCGCAGCATCCGCAATTCGGTGTCGTGGTCGAGGCCATAGCCCGACTTGATCTCGATGGTGCCCACCCCCTCGGCAATGAACGCATCGACGCGGCCCAGCGCCGCGCGCAGCAGCCCCGCCTCGTCCTCTGCCCGCGTGGCGCTCACGGTCGAGACGATGCCGCCACCGGCGCGCGCGATCTCCTCATAGCCCGCCCCCTCAAGCCGCATCTCGAATTCGCGGGCGCGGTTGCCGCCATGCACCAGATGGGTGTGACAGTCGATCAGCGCGGGCGTGACCAGCCGCCCGTCGAGGCTGCGCCGGGGCCAACCGGCCAGATCGCCGGGCAGGTCACACGCGGCACCCACCCAGCGGATCGCGCCGCCCTCGATGGCGATGGCGGCCCCGTCGACGAGGCCATAGGCCCCCCCGCCCGGCGACATGGTGGCGGCGCAAAGATCGGTCAGAAGCAGGGGCGCGGTCATGGTCTGTCCTTGATTATCAGTGCTGTTAACGATAATATGTATGCACTTATTTTGTCAACGGAGTCGTGCCATGCAAATTATCACGGCCAGTCAGGCCCTTATGCCCGAAGGCTGGCAAAGCGACGTGGAGATCCGCATCGCCGCCGATGGCCGAATCGCTGAGGTCGGCCCGATGACCACCCGCGCGGCGCATCATCTCGACATGCTTTTGCCCGCGCCGCTCAACCTGCACAGCCACGCCTTTCAGCGCGCCATCGCCGGGCTGACCGAGGCGCGCGGCCCCGACCCGGCGGATACGTTCTGGACATGGCGGCAGCAGATGTATCGCTTTCTCGACCGGCTCGATGCCGATCAGGTCGAGGCGATCACGGCGATGGTGTTCATGGAAATGCTCGAGGCGGGCTATGGCGCGGTGGCGGAGTTTCACTATCTCCACCACGCCGCGCAGGGGCAGCCCCATGACGACCCCGCCGAGATGTCGGCGCGCATCATCGCCGCCGCGCAGATCGCGGGGATCGGTCTCACGCTCTTGCCGGTGCTCTACCAATGGGGCGGCTGCGACAGGCGGGTGCTGGCGGGCGGGCAGCGGCGGTTCGGCACCGACCCGGACAGTTTCGCGCGGCTGCACGCGGGCGCGACGCGGCACCTGCGCGACCATGGCCACGCCGACGACCGGCTGGGCGTGGCCCCGCATTCGCTGCGCGCGGTGGATGCAGAGGGCCTTGACGCGGCGCTGGCGCTTTGTCCCGAAAGCCCGGTTCACATGCACCTCGCCGAGCAGGTGGCCGAGGTCGAGGAGGTCATGGCCCATCACGGCGCGCGGCCCGTGACTTGGCTGCTCGACACTCACGATGTGGATGCGCGCTGGTGCCTCATCCATTGCACGCAGATGACCCCGCAGGAAACCGCCCGCCTTGCCGCCACCGGCGCGGTGGCGGGGCTTTGCCCGATCACCGAATCGAACCTCGGCGACGGGATTTTCGACGGGGTGCGCTATCTCGGCGCAAACGGGCGCGCCGGGATCGGCTCTGATTCCAACGTGCATATTGCCCTTTTCGACGAGTTGCGCACGCTCGAATATTCCCAACGCCTGCGCGATCGCAGCCGCGCGGCGCTTGCCACGCCGACCGCCCCCACCGGGCGGCGGCTATTCGAGATGGCCCTCGCGGGCGGCGCGCAGGCAGGCGGGCGCGACGCGGGGCGGATCGAGGCGGGGGCCTGGGCCGATCTGCTTGGGATCGCTACCGATAACGCCTGGCTCTGTGACCGGCACGGCGATGCGGCGCTCGATACCGCGATTTTCGGCGGCCACGGGCAGGCGTGCATCAGCGATGTCTGGAGCGCCGGACGCCATGTCGTGCAAGAGGGCCGCCACATCCACCGCGACGCCATCCGCGCGCGCTTTCGCGCGGCGATGACGGCGCTGGAGGCCACTGTATGACCGCTCCCGATCCCACCGGCTGGCGCGCGCTGCGCAACACCATACACCAGCGTATACTTGACGGCACCTACGGCCCCGGCGCGCGCCTGCCGCGCGATGCCGATCTGGCGATGGAGCTGGGCTGCGCCCGCACCACGGTGCAGCGCGCCATGCGCGCGCTCGCCGATGAGGGGCTGATCGAGCGCAAGCGCAAGGGCGGCACGCGGGTGCTTGCGCGCCCCGTCACCCGCGCGACATTCGACATCCCCGTGGCGCGCGAAGAGGTCAAGGCGACGGGCCGCGCCTATGGCTATCAACTGGTGGCGCGCGAGATCGCCCCATCGCCGCATTCGGTGACTGCCGCGATGGGGCTGTCGGCCCCCGAACGGATGCTGCGCGCGCAGGCGCTGCATCTGGCCGACCGGCGGCCCTTCATGTTCGAGGATCGCTGGATCAGCCTCGCCACCGTGCCCGAGATCGCCGGGGTCGATCTTGCCGTCGAGAGCGCCAATGAATGGCTGCTCGCGCACCGCCCCTACAGCCATTACACGCTGCGCTTTTCGGCGGCAAATGCGACGGCGGCGCAGGCCGAATTGCTGGGCGCGCGCGCGGGCGACGCGCTTTTCGTCATCGAGCGCTGCACATGGCTGGGCACGGCCCCGATCACCTGCGTGACGGCGCTGGCACCACCCGGCTATGCGCTGATCTCCCGCGCCTGAGGGGGCCGGGGTGTAGCGTGCTGCGGACGGTCGCCCCCGTATCCCGCGCGGAATAAAGGGCGAAGCCCGCCCCGCCCATATCACCATTGGGCAACCGGCACACCTTGGTGAATACTACGGGCATCCGCCCCGCATCCGAGAATCGCCCATGACCCCGATCAACCTCGCCAACCTGCACACCTTCCTTGCCGTCGTGCGCACCGGCGGGGTGCGTCGTGCCGCCACCAGCCTCAACCTCACGCAGCCCGCCATCACCGCGCGGATCCGCAACCTCGAGGACAGCCTTGGCGGCGCGCTGTTCGACCGCGCGGCCGGCGGCATGACCCTCACCCGGCAGGGCGAGCGCCTGCTGGTCTATGCCGAGAAATTCGAGCGCTTGCAGGAGATGATAGAGAAGGACGTGATCAACCCCGAGGGGCTGGAGCGTCACCTGCGGATCGGCGTCTCCGAGACCATCGCGCAATGCTGGCTGCCCGAATTCATCGCCCGCCTGCACCGCCGCTTTCCCCGGCTGGAGATTGAATTCAACGTCGATATCTCGCTCGACCTGCGCGAGCGGCTGATGGGCCGCGAGATCGACCTCGCGATCCTGCTGGGGCCGATTTCGGAATATACCGTGGATAATATCGAGCTGCCGGGCTTTGATCTGGCGTGGTATGTCGCCGCCTCTGCCCCGGTCGGGGGCGATGCGACGGCCTGCCAGACCCGCCCGGTGCTGACCTATGCGCGCAACACGCGGCCCTATCGCGAATTGCGCGAATTGCTCTATGAGCATGTCGGCCCCGATGTGTCGATCTTTCCCTCCTCGTCGCTTTCGGCCTGTTTCCGGCTGGTCGAGGCCGATCTCGGCATCGCCGCCCTGCCCCGCGCGCTGGGGGCCGATTACGTGGCAGCAGGGCGCATCCGCGAATTTGATCCCGGCTGGGTGCCGCCGCCGCTGCGCTTCACCGCCTCATGGGTGGCCGAGCCGCGCAGCCATCTGATCGAATTCGCCGCCCGCACGGCGCGGGATGTGGCGCGGGACTATCAGGCGGCGTTGCAGGGCCCTGAGTGACGGCGGGGCACCCCGTGAGTGCGGGGTGGGGTGGCGCGCGGTTTGTCTCACCGCCCGTTGCATCCGCCATTGCGCCCGCCGCATGACCGGGCGAGGCTGCAACATCAGGAATAGGGGAGACCACCATGTATGACGTGATCGGGTCGCGGGCGAGCCGGGCCTTTCGGGTGCTTTGGCTGCTCGAGGAATTGGGGCTGGACTATAACCATCTGCCGGTCGCGCCGCGCTCGGCGGAGGCGCTGGCGGTCAACCCTTCGGGCAAGATACCGGCGCTGCGCGATGGCGATGCGGTGCTGACCGATTCGGTCGCGATCATGACCTTTCTCGCCGACCGGCACGGGCAGTTCACCCATGCCCCCGGCAGCCATGAACGCGCCGCGCAGGATGCGCTCACGCACCGGGTGCTTGACGAGGTGGACGCGATCTTGTGGACGGCGGCGCGGCATTCCTTCGTGCTGCCCGAGGAACACCGGGTGGCGGCGGTCAAGGACTCTCTAAAATGGGAATATGAACGCAATATCACCGGGCTGGAGGCGGCGTTCGAGGGGCCGTTCCTCCAGGGCGAGAGCATGACCATCGCCGATCTGCTGCTGGCGCATTGCCTGATGTGGGCGGGCAAGGCCGGGTTTGCCGCGCCACCCGCGCGGCTGGCGGAGTATCTGGCGATGATGATGGCGCGACCCGCGTTTCAGCGCGCGGCGGCGCTGCCCTGAGGGCGGAATCAGATGTTCAGCGCATGGGCGGCGGCGTGCCGTCCGGCCCAGAGCCCGGTGGCGAGGCAGGCGGTGAGCAGGTAGCCGCCGGTGGGGGCTTCCCAATCCAGCATTTCCCCGGCGGCGAAGGTGCCGGGGCGGGCGCGCAGCATGAGGGTATCGTCGAGTGCCTCAAACCGCAGCCCGCCCGCGGTGGAAATCGCCTCGTCCATCGGGCGGGGGCCGATGATGGGGATCGGCAGGGCCTTGAGCGCGCGTGCGAGGTCGGGGGCGGTGCGGGCGCATTCCATGACCAGCGCGCATTTGACGGGATCGAGGCGCAGCGCCTTGCGCAGGCGATTGCCGAGGCTGTCGCGGGGGCGGGCGCGGGCCAGCCTTGCGGCGATGTCCTCTGCGCTCAGGTTTGGCAGCAGATCAAGGACAAGCGGCGCACCATCGCGCAGGGCGGCGCTCACCTCGTAGACGCCGCCGCCCTCGAGGCCAGTGGCCGAGATCACGCATTCCCCGCGCGAGCGGGCCGGGCCTGCGCGCAATTCCACGCCCTTTACCGGCTTGCCGAAATGCGCTTCCATATGCGGCGACCAGTTTACCAGAAATCCCATATTGGCGGGGCGGAACGGGGCAAGCACTGTCGCGTCAAAGGCCTGCGCCCATGCCCCGTCAGAGCCAAGCCGCGCCCAGCTTGCACCGCCGCAGGCCAGCACGGTGACGGCGGGGCTGAGGCATTGCCGCCCTTGGGGCGTGTCGAAAAGAACCTGCGCGCCATCCCACCCCGCCCAGCGCCAGCGGGGGCGGATATCGACGCCAAGACCACGCAATTCGGCCAGCACGCTGCGCAGAAGCGGCGAGGCTTTCATCACATGCGGAAACACCCGGCCGGTGGAGCCGGTGAACAGCGTCTGACCGTGGCTGCGCGCCCAGTCCTGCACGGCGTCCGGGCCAAAGGCGGCCAGCATCGGGCGCAGGGCCTCGGCGCGCGCACCATAGGCGGCAAGGAAATCCTCGAACGGCTCGGATTTGGTGAGGTTCAGCCCGGATTTCCCAGCCATCAGGAATTTTCGCCCGACCGAGGGCTTGGCCTCGGCCAGCGTAACCCGCAGCCCGGCGCGGGCCAACTCGCCTGCCGCCATGAGGCCCGCAGGCCCGGCCCCGATGACGAGCGCATCGGTCATGGCGCGGGCACTGCTCCCTTGTGGTGGATCACGCGCTGCACGCGATCTGCATGACCGGCGCGAACCACAGGCAGGCTGCGCCGTGAATAGGAACCTGGCTGCCCGTTCATCCCTTGCCCCTTTTACGCCGGTGACGCGTTGCGCGATCTCTTGCCCGCAGCATGGGAGGGGATCAAGGAAAACCGTGGGTAATGACGGCAGGCGGGGCGATACGGCCCCGGTATTTCCACGCGCGGGCCACAATCCGGCACGATTGTTGCCACGGAGCGACGATATCAGTGAACCATCGAGCAACCGTATCAAGGACGGAAACGATGGGACTGGAAAACACCGATGAGATCCGCGATTTCGTGATGGGCGAGCGCGTCAAGGCCGTATCAGAGCGCGAGTGGCGGCACCGGCTGCGCGGCTATGGGTTTGCCATTCGCGACGATGCCGAGGGGGCCTATGTCACCTCGATCCTGCGCGGCGGCGCGCTCTGTCGGCTGAACTGAGGCCGGGGGAACTTCCCCGGCCCCTTGGTTTAGGCGCGCCGGCAAGACGGCTCAGGCGGTGTGGCCCTCGGTAGCGATGGCATCCGCGAGCGCGGCTTCGAGGATAGCGAGACCTTCTTCGATGAGCGCGTCAGACGCCGTGAGCGGCACCATGATGCGCAGCGCGTTGCCGTGCATCCCGCAGCCGAGCAGGATAAGCCCGCGTTTGAGCGCATGGGCGATCACCGATTTGGTCAGCGCGGCATCGGGCTGTGCGGTGTCGAAATCGGTCACGAACTCGACCGCGAGCATCGCGCCAAGGCCGCGGATATCCCACATGCGATAGGGGGCCGTGCGCGCGCCGATCTCGGCAAGGCGGGCGCGCTGCATCTCGCCCATCGCGGTGGAGCGGGCAAGCAGCCCCTCGCCCTCGAGCGCATCAATGGCCGCAAGCGCTGCGGCGCAGGCCACCGGGTTGCCACCATAAGTGCCGCCAAGCCCGCCGGGGGCTATCGCGTCCATCACATCCGCACGACCGATCACGCCCGCAAGCGGATAGCCGCCCGCCATCGACTTGGCCACGGTGATGAGATCGGGCACCACGCCGGAATGCTCGATCGCAAACCATGCGCCCGTGCGCCCGAACCCGGACTGGATCTCGTCGGCGATGAGCAGGATACCGTGGCGGTCGCAGATCGCGCGCAGGGCGCGCAGCATCTCGAACGGCACCGGGATATAGCCGCCCTCGCCCTGCACCGGCTCGATGATGATGGCGGCAATGCGGTCGGGCTGGGCATCGGTGAGAAACAGCGTCTCCAGCGCGCGAAGGGCATCATCCACCGTGATCCCGGCGCGCGTATCGGGCATCGGTGCGCGGAAGATATCGGGTGGAAAGGGGCCTGCGTCCTTCTTGTAGGGGGTGATCTTGCCAGTCAGGCCAAGGGTCAGCAGGGTGCGGCCGTGATAGCTGCTGTTGAAGGCGATGACGCCGGGGCGACCGGTGGCCGTGCGCGCGATCTTGACCGCGTTTTCAACCGCTTCGGCCCCGGTGGTCACAAGCAGCGTCTTTTTTGGCGCATCGCCCGGCGCAAGCGCGTTGAGCCGCTCGGCGAGGGCTATATAGGGCTCGTAGGGGACAACCTGAAACGAGGTATGGGTAAAGCGGTCCTCTTGCGCCTTGGCGGCGGCGACAACCGCCGGGTGGCGGTGGCCGGTGTTGAGCACTGCAATGCCACCGGCAAAGTCGATATAGCGGCGGCCCTCGACATCCCAAAGCTCGGCGTTTTCGGCGCGGTCGGCAAAGATCGGCGCGGCAGAGGCGACACCGCGCGCCACGGCGGCCTCGCGGCGGGCGAGAAGGGCGGCGTTGGTGGCACTACTGGGCGCGGGCGCAGCGGCGGCGGGCTTACGGGTGGCCGGTTTGCGTTTCGGCTTGGCGGTCGCGGTTACCATGATGTGATCCGTTTTGCTGGGGCTTTGGGCATGACAGGGGACGCCATGCGCCTCACTGTGGTTGATATTTCAATCATGATTTTAGAATACTGTCAACGCTGCCTACGTATTCAGCAGGTTTACGGAGGCTTTCAGCCGTCATGCATTTGACATGTTGTGTATTTCATCGAGAGCGTGTTCAATAAATTCAACACGCACGAGACGGGAGACGCAACAGGCCATGACACTGGATATCGGAACCCGGCTGCGGGCCGTGCGCGAGGCGCGGGGGCTGTCGCAGCGCGAGCTTGCCGGGCGCGCCGGGCTGACCAATGGCACCATCTCGATGATCGAGCAGAACAAGACCAGCCCCTCGGTCGCATCGCTCAAGAGCCTGCTCGACGCGCTGCCGATGCCGCTGTCGGAGTTCTTTGCCGATGTCGAGGAGCAGGCGGCACCCAAATATTTCTACTCCCCCGGTGAATTCACCGAATTGTCACCGCAGGAGGCGGGGCTTGGCGCGGGCGCGGCAAGGGTGTCGCTGCGGCAGTTGGGCAATGCCAGCAGCCACACCATCCAGATGCTGCACGAGGTCTATCCGCCCGGTGCCGATACCGGGCCGGAAATGCTGCGCCACGCGGGCGAAGAGGCGGGCGTGGTGATCTCGGGGATCATCGAGGTGACGGTGGCCGATCAGGTGCGGGTGCTCAACCCCGGCGATGGATACCTCTTCGACAGCACCCTGCCCCACCGGTTTCGAAATATCGGGCCGGGCGACTGCGTGATCGTGAGCGCCTGCACGCCGCCGACCTTCTGAGATGCGCCCCCGGCCCGAAAACACTCGACAACGCAAACCATACGGAGCAGGATAGTTTACATGACACCTTTTGCGATCGCTGGCGTGCAGATGCATGTCGCAGCCGTTCATTCCAACGTGGAGGCGATGCTCCACCGGCTCGACATCCTCATGGCCCGGTTTCCCTGGACGCAGATGGTGGTGTTCAGCGAACTGGCACCGTTCGGGCCGCTTGATCGCTATGCGCAGCCCTTTCCCAACGACACGCTGGCCATTTTTCAGGACGCGGCGCGGCGCTATGGCGTATGGCTTCTGCCCGGCTCGATGTTCGAGAAACGCGAGGATGGGCGCATCTTCAACACCGCCGTGGTGATCGACCCCGAGGGCACGATCATCGCCAAATACTCCAAGATGTTTCCGTTTCGGCCCTACGAGGCCGGGATCTCGGCTGGCACCGAATTCTGCGTGTTCGACGTGCCCGATGTGGGCCGGTTCGGCCTGTCGATCTGCTATGATATCTGGTTCCCCGAGACCACCCGCCACCTCACCAGCCAGGGCGTGGAGATCCTGCTCAACCCGGTTCTGACCGGCACCACCGACCGCGATGCGGAACTGGCCATCGCGCGGGCCACGGCGGCGCAATTCCAATGCTACGTGTTCGCGGTCAACGGGCTGGGCAGCGGCGGCGTGGGGCGGTCGATCGTGGTCGATCCGTCGGCGATGGTGCTGCACCAGAGCCAGGGACAGGAAGACCTCTTTCCCGTCGAGGTCGATCTCGATCTGGTGCGGCGGCAGCGCGAAACCGGGCTTCGGGGTCTGGGCCAGGTGCTCAAGAGCTTTCGCGACCGCGAGGTTGATTTCCCGGTCTATGACCGCGCAAGCGGCGCGGATGCCTATCTCAACACGCTGGGCGCGCTCAGGATTCCGACGCGCGGCGACACGGCCGGGCTTTCGGCACAAGATCCGCGGCAGGCGCTTGGCCATGCCGGAGGGGATGTGCCGGAGGCGGTGAATATCCACGCGTTCAAGGGGATGACCGGCACCGAATAGACGAGACCAACGACCCACAAATGACGGCAAAAGCCGCAGCCAGCACGGGAGGCCGGCATAATGAACAAACAAAACAACGTGCCGGGGCTACCCTCGGTCGCGGATTATTACAGCGCCGCGCAGTTGCGCGCCGACCGCTGGAGCGCCCTGCGCGAGGTGAGCGAGGCGCTTTGGCGGCAGGGGGCAGAAGGGGCGCGCGGCGAAAAGGCGCTGGCGCTGGTGCGCAATCTGCTTGATGCGCTCGCCCCGATCGAGGCCTATTTCGCCTTTCCCGGCGCGGCGGCCTTCGATCACCTGCGGCGGCTTCTGGATCAGCGCAACCTGGAGGATCTGAGCCAGGCGGTGCGCCGCGCGGGGCGGGCGCTGACCTCGGGGGCCTACCGGCGCCGTCACATCCCGCTCATCGCCGAGGATGGCGATGACGAGTTCGAGGACGAGACCGCCCTTTCCCCCGAGGCGCGGGCGCTGGGGCGGGCCTATTTCGAGGTGTTGATCGTCGATCAAGTCAACGAGCATCAGGGCCGGTTCCTGCGCCAGAACCTGCACCGGATGCGCCGCGACGAGGATTCATTCATCTACGAGACGGTGATCGTGCCCTCGATCGAGGATGCGCTCATCGCGATCCTGCTCAACCCCAATATCCAGGCGGTGATCGTGCGGCCGGGCCTTGTGCTCAAGTCGCATAACGCGCTCGATATTCTCAAGCGCTACCTCAACCGGGTGAGCGACGAGGACGTGGACGCGCTGCGCCCGTCGGATTATGGCCCCGAAACCTGCCGCCTGATCGCGCGGCTGCGCCCCGAGCTTGACGCCTATCTTGTCACCGACCGCTCCGCCGAGGATATCGCGGGCCTCGATCTGGGGCTATGCCGGCGGGTGTTCTACAATCAGGAGGATTTCCAGGAGCTGCACCTCAACATCCTGCGCGGCGTCAACCGGCGCTACAAGACGCCGTTCTTTACCGCGCTCAAGGAATATTCCAAGCAGCCCACCGGCGTGTTTCACGCCATGCCGATCAGCCGGGGCAAGTCGATCTCGCGCTCGCACTGGATCCAGGACATGGGCGCGTTCTACGGCCCCAACATCTTTCTGGCCGAGACCTCGGCCACCTCGGGCGGACTCGACAGCCTGCTCGAGCCGCGCGGCCCGATCAAGGAGGCGCAGGAGGCCGCCGCGCGGGCGTTCGGCTCGAAACAGACCTTCTTTGCCACCAACGGCACCTCGACCTGCAACAAGATCGTGGTGCAGGCGTTGGTGCGGCCCGGCGATATCGTGCTGGTGGACCGCGATTGCCACAAGTCGCACCATTACGGGATGGTTCTGGCGGGCGCGCATGTCGTCTATATGGAGAGCTACCCGCTGCACCAATACTCGATGTATGGCGCGGTGCCGATCTCGGAGATCAAGCGCAAGCTGCTGGAACTGCGCGCGGCGGGCAAGCTCGACAAGGTGCGGATGGTGCTGCTTACCAACTGCACCTTTGACGGGATCGTCTATAACGTGCAGCGGGTGATGGAGGAATGCCTCGCCATCAAGCGCGACCTCGTGTTCCTGTGGGACGAGGCGTGGTTTGCCTTTGCCCGGTTCGAGCCGACCTACCGCCAGCGCACGGCGATGCACGCGGCGGGGGTGCTGCGCCACTCGCTGCGCACGCCCGAGCACGCAAAAGCCCATGCCGCGCAGCAAGAGGCGCTCAAGGATGCGCCCGACGAGACATGGCTGGAGACGCGGCTCATCGCGCCGCCCGATGCGCGGGTGCGGGTCTATGCCACGCAATCCACGCACAAGACGCTGACATCGCTGCGGCAGGGCTCGATGATCCATGTCAACGATCAGGGATTCAAGGGCGAGGTCGAGGAGGCGTTTCACGAGGCCTACATGACCCACACATCGACCAGCCCGAATTACCAGATCATCGCCTCGCTCGATGTGGGTCGCAGGCAGGTAGAGCTTGAGGGGTTCGACTTTGTCCAGCGGCAGGTGGAAAGCGCGATGGCGATCCGCCGGGCGGTGGCCGATCATCCGCTCTTGTCCAAATATTTCCGCGTGCTGGCGGCGGGCGACATGATCCCCGAGCAGTGCCGCGAGAGCGGCGTGACCAGCTATTACGACAGCCAGCAGGGCTGGACCGATATCTGGGAATGCTGGGCCAGCGACGAATTCGTGCTTGATCCCACGCGCGTCACGCTTCTGGTGGGCAATACCGGCTGGGACGGCGATACGTTCAAGACCAAGATATTGATGGATAAATACGGCATCCAGATCAACAAGACCTCGCGCAACACGGTCCTGTTCATGACCAATATCGGCACCACGCGATCCTCGGTCGCCTACCTGATCGAGGTGCTGGTGGAAATCGCGCGCGACCTTGACGACCTGCTTGACGACGCCTCGAAGATGGAGCGCATCGGCTTTGACAAGCGGGTGGCGAACCTTGTCGAGAACGTCCCGCCACTGCCGGATTTCAGCCGCTTTCACGATGCGTTCCGCAGCGAGGGATCAACCCCCGAGGGCAATATCCGCGTCGCCTTCTTTCTCGCCTATGACGAGGATAATTGCGATTACGTCGATCTCGACGAGGCGCTGGTGACGCGGCTGGAGGCGGGCGAGGAACTGGTTTCTGCCTCGTTCATCATCCCCTACCCGCCCGGCTTTCCGATCCTCGTGCCGGGGCAGGTCATCAGCACCGAGATCGTGAAATTCATGCGCGCGCTGGACGTGAGCGAAATCCACGGATTCCGGCCCGATCTGGGCCTGCGCGTCTTTACCCCGAAGGCCCTCAAGGGCGTTCGCAACACATAAACCAACAGGCAATCCACCAAGGGAGGTGACACGACATGCCCAAGAAGGTCCTCAAGAACATCTCGGAAATCCGCCGGTTCTTTCACACCAACAAGGATCCGGTCTATTTCGTCTCGGCCACCAATTTCAACCTGCTCGGCCTCGACGAATGGGTAAAGAATTTCATGTATATCTGCTACATGGACTGTTTCGACGGGCGCCACCCCAACGTGTTCGTGCCCGACGAGATGCCCCATGACGAATTTCAGTCGATCGAGGACATCAACAACTATTTGCTTCAGCACAAGGACGTGGTGGACCTCGTGAAGCGGCGCGGCGGCAAGCCGAAATTCGTGTTCCTGATGTTCGACGAGACCACCGAAAAGCTGGTCAAGGATCTGGGCGGCGATCTGTGGTTTCCCAAGGCGAAACTGCGCACGCGCTGCGACAACAAGATCGAGACGGTGCGCATCGGCGACAAGGCCGGCGTGCCCTCGGTGCCTAACACGCTCAGCGTGGTCAAGAACTACAAGCACCTGCGCGAGCTGTGCGACAAGGCCGGGCTGGGGCATGATCTGGTGCTGCAATCGGCGTTCGGCGATTCGGGGCACACCACGTTTTTCATCAAGTCCGAGGCCGATTTCCGCAAGCACGAGCACGAGATCGTGGGCGAGGGCGAGATCAAGATCATGAAGCGGATCGACTGCCGCGGATCGGCGATCGAGGCCTGCGCCACCAAGGAGGGCACTATCGTCGGCCCGCTGATGACCGAGCTTGTGGGTTTCAACGAGTTGACCCCCTATCGCGGCGGCTGGTGCGGGAACGAGATCTTCGCCACCGCCTTTCCGCCCAAGGCGCGGCAGAGGGCGCGCGAGCTGACCTTTCAATTCGGCGAGCAGTTGCGCAAGGAGGGCTATCGCGGCTATTTCGAACTCGATTTCCTGATCGACAAGAAGACCGGCGAGCTGTGGCTGGGCGAGTTGAACCCGCGCATCACCGGGGCAAGCTCGATGACCAACCATGCCGCCTTTGCCCATGCCGATGCGCCGCTCTTCCTGTTCCACCTGCTGGAATTCTCCAAGAAGCCGTTCAAGCTCGATGTCGAGGAAATCAATGCCCGCTGGGCCGATCCCGACATGATCGACAGTTGGTCGCAGATGGTCATCAAACACACTGATGACAGCGTCGATATCGTCACCGACGCGCCGCAATCGGGCATCTACCGGATGCTCGACGATGGCCGGGTGGTGTTCGACCGCTTCGATTATCACCGCCGCGCGGTGGGCGAGAACGAGGCGTTTTTCCTGCGCATCCTCAAGCCCGGCGATTACCGCTACGAGGGGGCCGACCTTGGCATCCTGGTGACGCGCGGGCGGTCGATGACGGGCGGGTTCCGGCTTACCGACCGGTCAAAGAAATGGATCCACGGGATCAAGAGCGCGTTCTCGACCCGCCCGCTGCCCTCGGCGCAGGCGTTCGAAGAGCCGGCGTTCAAGATCATGTAAGGCGGCGCATGGCCCTGATTTTCCGTGCCCTGCGCGAGGAACAGCCCGGCCCGAAACTGGCCGGGCTGTTTCGCGAGTTCTGGCCCGCCTATCACCGCTGGTGGGCGAGCGAGGGCTATGTCGCGCGCCCCACCTACATGGAATGCCGCCGCACCATCGCCACGCATATGCCCGAGATGCTGGCGCTATACGACACGCTGGCCGAACTGGCAGGCGGCAGCGACAGCGCGGCGCGGTTCCTGAGCCTCTACTGCCCGCCGAAATACCTCTCGGGCTGTTCCCAGGCGATCTGGCAGGGTGACGAGCCGCTCTTGGTGCGCAATTACGATTACAGCGCCAAGGCGTTTGACGCGGTGGTGCTGCATACCGGCTGGCAGGGGCGGCGGGTGATGGGCATGGCCGACGGGCTTTGGGGGCTTCTCGACGGGGTCAACGATGCCGGGCTGGCGGTGTCGCTGACATTCGGCGGGCGGCGCGAGGTGGGCGAGGGCTTCGGCGTGCCGCTGATCCTGCGCTACGTGCTCCAGACCTGCGAGACAGCGGCAGAGGCCTGCGCCACCCTGTCGCGGGTGCCCTGCCACATGAGCTATAACGTCACGGTGCTGGATCACGCGCGCGATTTCGCCACCGTCTACCTGACCCCGGACCGCGAGGCGATCGTGACCGGCACCCCGGTCGCGACCAACCATCAGGAGCGCGTGGAATGGGCGCAGCACGCGCGCTTTACCGCCACGGTCGAGCGCGAGCGGTTCCTCTTGTCGCGGCTGACGCTGCATCCCGACCGGCAGGAGCGGTTCATCGACGCGTTCCTGCGCCCGCCGCTCTATTCGACGGCATTCGGCGCCGGGTTCGGCACGCTTTATACCGCCGCCTACCGCCCGCGCGCCGGGCGGATGGAGCTTTTATGGCCCGGCCTGCGCTGGCCCTTTACCCTTGGCGGGTTCGAGGAAGGCGCGCGGCACATCCTCATCCCCGAGGGCTGAGCGCGGCGCTCACTTGTCGCGGAACTGCGCCTCGCGCTTCTCGGCAAAGGCCGCCATGCCCTCTTTCTGGTCGTCGGTGGCAAAGAGCGAGTGAAACACGCGCCGCTCGAACAAGAGCCCCTCGCGCAGTGTCGTCTCGAACGAGCGGTTGACCGCCTCCTTGGCCGCCATCACGGTGATCTGCGATTTCTCGGCGATCTTTTGCGCCGCCGACATCGCCTCGTCCATCAGCTTCTTGGCGGGCACGATGCGGCTTACCAGCCCCGCGCGCTCGGCCTCTTCGGCATCCATGAACCGGCCCGTCAGGTTCATGTCCATCGCCTTGGCCTTGCCGATGGCGCGGGTCAGACGCTGCGTGCCGCCAAGCCCCGCGATGACGCCAAGGTTGATCTCGGGCTGGCCGAATTTCGCGGTATCCGAGCAGATGATGAAATCGCACATCATCGCCAATTCGCACCCGCCACCCAGCGCATAGCCCGACACGGCGGCGATGATCGGCTTGCGGATGCGCATGATGGCATCGCTGTCGGCGGTAAAGAGGTCTTCGGTGAAGACATCGACAAAGCTCTTGCCGCTCATCATCTTGATATCGGCCCCGGCGGCGAATGCCTTGTCCGAGCCTGTGAGCACGATGCAGCGCACCTTGTCGTTGGTCTGTGCCTCGGCAAGCGCGCGGGCCAGTTCGGTCATCAACTGATCGTTGAGCGCGTTGAGCGCGTCGGGGCGGTTCAGCTTGATAAGGGCGACGTGGTCTTCCACTTCGACGATGATCGTCTCATAGGCCATGAATTTCGCTTTCGGTGGTTGCGACAGGTATATCAGGCCGAGTCATTACCATTCTGGCGCGCCCGATCAACCTATCTTTGGCAGCGTGGGCAGTAGAAGCTCGACCGCGCGGATTGCACGATGCGGGTAATCCGGGCCTCGCAGGCGGCGGTTCGGCAGGGCGCGCCCTCGCGCCCGTAGACATCAAAAGCGTGCTGGAAATAGCCCAACTCGCCATCCGCCTGCCGGTAGTCGCGCAAGGACGAGCCGCCCGCCGCAATGGCATCGGTCAGAACGTCGCGAATCGCCGGAACAAGCCGCGCGATGCGGCGCGGCCCGAGGTTCCCCGCCTGCCTGCGCGGCGAAATGCCCGCCCGGTAAAGCGCCTCGCAGACATAGATATTGCCCAGGCCCGCCACGATCCGCTGATCCAGCAGCGCGGCCTTGACGGAGGTGCGCCGCCCCGCGAGCCGCGCGGCAAGATGACCCTCGTGAAAGCCGTTGCCAAGCGGCTCTGGCCCGATCCGCGCCAGCAGCGGATGCGCCTCGGCGCTGGCGGTTTCCATCAGGTCCATCGCCCCGAACCGGCGCGGATCATTGAAGGTGATACGCGCGCCGCCCGCCATGTCGAGGATCACATGATCGTGTTTCTCGGGCGCGGGGTGGTCATGCACGAATTGCCCCACCAGCGCCCCCGAGACCAGCATCCGCCCCGACATGCCCAGATGCACCAGCAGCGTCTCGCCCCGGTCGAGATCGGCCAACAGGTATTTCGAGCGCCGCCGCAGCGCCAGCACCCGCGCCCCAGTCAACCGCTCCGCCATGCCGGGCGGAAACGGCCAGCGCAGATCGGGGCGGTTGAGCGTCGCGCGCGCGATCACCTGCCCCTCCATAACGGGCGCAAGGCCGCGCCGCACGGTTTCGACCTCTGGCAATTCGGGCATCGTCGACCTCGGCGCGTGAAAGGGGCGCATTGTCACCCCCGTTTGGCACCCTATAAGAAGGGGACGCGTTAGAAACGACAAGGGCCGGGGCAGGGCATGAGCGAGAAAACCACCCATTTCGGATTTCAGGACGTGCCCGAATCGGAAAAGGCAGGCCGCGTGCGCGGCGTCTTTGGCAGCGTGGCATCGAAATACGACGTGATGAACGACGCCATGTCCTTTGGCGTCCACCGCATCTGGAAGGATGCGATGATGGATTGGCTCGCCCCGCGCGCCGGTCAGCGCCTGCTCGACGTGGCAGGCGGCACCGGCGATATCGCGTTCCGCTTTCTGCGCCGTGCAGGCCACGGCCACGCCACCGTGCTCGACCTGACCGAGCCGATGCTGATCGAGGGCCGCAAGCGCGCCGAGGCCGAGGCGCTGGCCCAGAGCCTCGATTGGGTGGTCGGCGACGCGATGGCGCTGCCGTTCGAGGATGCGAGTTTCGATACCTACACGATCAGTTTCGGCATCCGCAACGTGACCCGCCCGCAAGAGGCGCTGAACGAGGCGTTCCGCGTCCTGCGGCCCGGCGGGCGGCTGATGGTGCTGGAATTCAGCCAGATTCCCAACGAGTTGATGCAAAAGGTCTATGATCTCTATTCCTTCAACATCATCCCGCGCCTTGGCCAGGCAATCGCGAATGACCGCGACAGCTATCAATACCTGGTGGAATCGATCCGCCGCTTTCCCGATCAGGAAACATTCCTCGACATGGTGCGCGCGGCGGGCTTCGAGAACGCCAAATACCGCAACCTGTCTATGGGCATCGCCTGCCTGCACTCAGGGTGGAAGATTTGAGGGGCCCGCATAACCTCATCCGCCTGATCCGAACCGGGGCCACGCTCGAGCGCACCGGCGCGATGGGCCTCATCATGGAGGCGTTCGAGGCGCCGCCGCTGGTGCGCGCGACGATGCGCGCGCTCGCCTGGCCGTTTCAATGGCTGGGCGACCGGGGCGACCCGACCACGCCACCGGCGGTGCGCGCGCTGACGGCGCTTGGCCCCGCCTATATCAAGTTCGGGCAGATTCTCTCGACCCGGCCCGATCTGGTGGGCGAGGAACTGGCCGGGCAGTTGCGCGTGCTGCAAGACAAGCTGCCGCCGTTTTCCATCGACACCGCCAAGGCCTCGATCGCCGCCGAGCTTGGCCGCCCGGTAGAAGAGATATACGACGATTTCAGCCCGCCGGTGGCCGCGGCCTCAATTGCGCAGGTCCACAAGGCGCGGCTGCGCGAGACCGGCGAGACGGTCGCGATCAAGGTGCTGCGGCCCGGTATCGAGCGCGCCTTTCGCCGCGATATCGACGCCTTCTATTTCGCCGCGCGCATGGTCGAGGTGCTGGCCCCCGGCGCGCGGCGGCTTCGGCCCACCGATGTGATCGCGCATTTCGAAGGCGTGGTTCTGGGCGAGCTGGACCTGCGGCTGGAGGCCGCCTCGGCCTCGGAATTCGCCGCCAACACCCAAGGCGACGAGGGGTTTCGCCTGCCATCGGTGCATTGGCACCTGTCGTCGCGGCGCGTGATGACGATGGAATGGGCCGATGGCGTGCCGATGGGCGACAATGCCGCCATTGACGCGGCGGGCCATGACCGGGTGGTGCTGGGCGCGCGGGTGTTGCAGCTTTTCCTCAGCCATGCGCTGCGCGACGGGTATTTTCACGCCGACATGCACCAGGGCAACCTCAAGGTGGCCGCCGATGGCGATATCCTCGCCTATGATTTCGGGATCATGGGCCATATCGACGAATACACCCGGCGCGTCTATGCCGAGATCCTCTATGGTTTCATCAAGCGCGATTATGCTCGTGTTGCCGAGGTGCATTTCGAGGCGGGCTATGTGCCGCGCGACCGCGATGTGGTTGCTTTTGCACGCGCGCTGCGCGCGGTGGGAGAGCCGATCTTCGGCATGGATGCCAGCCGCATCTCGATGGGCAACCTGCTGAGCTATCTTTTCGAGGTGACCGAGCAATTCGGGATGGAAACACGCACCGAGCTGATCCTGTTGCAGCGCACGATGGTGGTGGTCGAGGGGGTGGCGCGCTCGCTCGATCCGCAGATCAACATCTGGCAGGTGGCCCGCCCGGTGGTGGAGGATTACATCCGCCGCACGATGGGGCCGCGCGCGGCGCTGCGCGATCTGGGGCGCACGGCGCTGGTGCTCTCGCGCTATGGCCCGCGCCTGCCCGGCCTTGTCGAGGCGGCGCTGATCCGGCAGGCGGCCCCGGCGCCCGCCCCGCCGCCCCGCCGCTGGCGCGAGCGTGCGCTCTGGGCCACGGGCGGGCTTGCGGCGGGCGCGGGGATTGCGTTCGGCGTGCTGGCGCTCATCTAACGCTCACTCTGGCGGCGGCGGGCGCAGGCCGATCACCTCGGCGGGGGTGACGCTCTGTCCATTGCCAAGCCCGAGCCGGACCTCGCCGCCCTCGAGCCGCGTCTCGATCACGCGGCTGCGCATGTGGGCCTCGTGGCGGGCGATGGTCTCTCCAGCCGATTGCGACAGCACCGAGAGCGTATAGCTGCCCGGCGGTAGCGTCTGGCCTTGCGCGTCGCGCCCCGCCCACAGGACCGGGCCGCTCTCGGCGGGCAGGGCAGACCGCGCCACCACCGCCCCCGTAGCGTCAGAAACAACCAGTTCGGCGGCATCCGCGCGCGGATCGACCACCGCCTCGATCTGCACGCGCTCACCGGCAAAGCGCACCGGCGCGCGCACCTCGGCCTCGAGTCCGATCCAGCCGGGAAACTCGCCCATGCCAAGCGTCGCCATCTGCGCGCCAAGTCCGGTCAGCAACTCGTTGGTCCGCACCTGTTGCTCGACGGAGGAAAACGTGGCGAGTTGCACCGCGAAATCGGCTGATTCGACGGGGTTGAGTGGATCCTGATTGCGCATCTGTGTGGTGAGCATCTTGAGGAATGTCTCGAAATCCGAACTGAGCGCGCCGGTGGTTCCGGGGCCGGGTGCGCCCCCGGCAGCAAGCGCCACCGGGGCGGTCGCGGCAGGGCCGGTGGCGATACCTGTCAACGTATCCATGATGTCTCCTTTCCAAAGCGTGGCTCAAAACCGGGAAGCAGATTTGAGCGTCTCGAACATGCGAAATCCATAACTCAGAGCCTGATATCGAGCCGGTCGCCCAACACGAGCAGCGCACCGGGCGCAAGCGGCGTGATATCAGGCGGCGCGGCGGCGCGTGCGGGTGCTGCGGCATCAAGGGGCAGTGCGTGGTCCTGATCAGTGCCCTGCCCTCCCTGGGTGAAATCGAATTGTGTCCCCTCGTATCCGATCTGAACGAACTCGCGCGCCAGAAGGTCGATGTTGCGGCGCATGAGATCGAGTGTCTCGGGGCGGTCGGCGGTGATTGTCACGCTGAGCCCGGCCTCGGACGGGTGCAGGCGCAGGCGCACGCGGCCAAGCTCTTCGGGGCTGAGGCTCAACTCGATCGTGCCGCGCGCCCCGCCCCCCGCCTCTGCCGCATGGGCGATCTGCACCGCGATCTGGCGCGGGATATCCGGGCCCGCCGTGGCAGAAATCGACGCAGGCACAGACAGCGATGGAAGCGCGGTCGAGGCGCGCAACTCGTTCAGGCCGGGGGCCGACTCCGCGAGGCCCGCAGGATCGGCAGCCGTGCCCATCGCAGCGGCGAGCGCGGCGGACAGATGAACGGCAGGCGGGGCGGCGCGTAGTGCCGGGACGATCGGGGATGTCAACGCCGATGGCAGAACGCCCGTCCCGGACGCGGGCATGTTGAGCCGGGGGGTGGCGGCGGGTCGATCTGCGGCGTACAAGGCAGCCATTACCTGCATCGGCACGGCGGCTACTGGCACGGCGGTCGTAGACGCGGGCCCATCCCCGGACTGCGCCACGATGGGTGCCACGGTCAACGGCATGGATTGCGGCCCCGACACGGGAGCCAAGGCCACCTCGCGCGCAATGGCGTGGGGGGGCGCGGCCAAGACCTCGGCGGCCCCAGCGGTCCCGCCACTTTGCCCCTGCGCGCTCTCAAACGGGCGGGCCGACACCGCATCACCGCGCGCAATCGCATCCATGGGCGGGGCGTCCTGCAGAGTGTCCGGCCCCGGCTGGGACGAGGACCGCGCCGTCGCTGAGGCCTGCCCCGGAGCGACGGGCGACGGGGGCAAAACACCCTCAACCCCCGCAAGCGCCACGGCAACAGGCGACTCTGTTGTATCCTTGGGCGGCGGAGCAACCCCCGTTTCGGCGGTTGCCTCCATCCCCTTCCCCGCAGCGCCAGCTTGTCGCTCCAAGGCATTTACCGGGGTCGTACCGGCAGGGTCCACCCCGGTGAGAGACACGGTCTCCCCCGGTTCGGCCTCTGTTGCGACTGCCTCGGCAATTCCCGCGCCCTCCTTCATCGGCGCGGCGAGGAACGTGGCAAACGTCCCGCCCGGCACGGGCTTTGCCGGGGCCGATGCCGGTTGTCCGCCAACAGTTGCCGTGCCCGGTGCCGGGGGGCCGTCGTGATGCCCGGTGAGAGTAATCATGCGTCTCTTTCCGCCATTCCATCCGCTTCGCATCGCAGAGTCGCAGAATTCGGTTACCGGTTCTTTACTGCTTTGCGGTTTCATGGCGTCAAATTCCAACAATTCGAGGTAACGCCATGCTTTCGCCCCCGTCGCTCCCGATCACCCGCGCCGATGCGTCCCACCCGACACCGCCAACGCGCGCGCAAACCCGCGCCGCCGCCGCTCAGGCGCTCGAGGCCAGTTTTCTGGCCGAGATGCTCAAGGCCACCGGGCTTGGGGAACAAGAAAACAGCTTCACCGGCAGCGCGGGCGAGAGCCAGTTTGCCTCGTTCCACCGCGAGGCGATCGCCGCCGAGATCGTGCGCAAGGGCGGGATCGGCCTTGCCAAGGTAATCGAGGCCGCAATGAAGGAGACCCAAGATGACATCGCATGATCCCGACGATCTTCACCGGCGACTCAGCGCCCTGCTCGCGCGCGAGCGGGCGGCGCTTTTGTCCGGTGATCTGCACGCGGTGGGCGCGCTGGCCGGGGAGAAAGAGGCGCTTGCCGCGCAGCTCAAAAGCCTCGGGCCCGAGGCGCTTGCCGCGACGCAAAGCCTTGGCGAGGCAGCGCGGCGCAACCAGGCGCTGCTTGATGGGGCACTTCAGGGGATACGCCTCGCGGCGGCGCGGCTTTCGGCCTATCGCCGACTGCACGGCGCGATGGAAACCTACGACCCGCAGGGCCGCAAGACGACCATCGCCGGTATCCTGGCGCACAAGGTCGAACGCCGGGCCTGAGCGGTTTGTCTCAAATGCGAGGGAAATCGCCGGGCGGGATTAGCACTCCATTAGCAGTTGGCTGGCAAACCTACACGGGCACTCAGCACGAGATGGCGCAGCCGAACCCCGCTATCGGGGCGGCCGCAAACGTCAGAACGACACAGCCAACCGCCCCCGAGGGCGGTTTCCAACCGGCGCGACAGCGCCGCAGCCATGAGGTGAACAACCATGTCAAGTATCCTGACCAACAACAGCGCGATGGTCGCGCTCCAAACGCTGAAATCCGTCAATGCCAACCTCGCCAAGACGCAGGATGTGATCTCGACCGGCAAACAGGTGAGTTCGGCCAAGGACAATGCCGCCGTCTTTGCGATCTCCAAGGTGATGGAATCCGATGTCACCGGGTTCAAGGCGATCTCCGACAGCCTGTCGCTGGGTGAATCCACCGTGGCGGTCGGCCGTCAAGCCGCAGAAACGGTCACGGACCTGCTCAACGACGTCAAGGGCAAGATCGTCGCGGCGCAGGAGGAAAACGTCGACCGCGCCAAGATCCAGACCGATATCGACGAGTTGACCAAGCAGATCGGCTCGGTCGTGGGCGCGGCACAGTTCAACGGGCTCAACCTCGTCGATGGCAGCAGCACCGACCCGGTGAACATCCTTTCGTCGCTCGACAGGGATGCCTCGGGCAACGTGACCGCAAGCCAGATCGAGGTCACGCGCCAGAACCTGTCGGTGACTACGCCGGTCACGGCGCAGGCCTTCGGCACCACCGATCTTGCCAATACGGCTGCGGCGGAGGCCCTGATCGACAGTGCCAACTCGACCACTATCGAAGGCGACGCCGCAACGATCGATGGCGGCACGTCGAACGTCGCGGTCGCCAATGCCGCCAACGAGGTTATCACCATCGGGCAGGTGGCTGCGGGCGACAGCTTCCAGATCGATCTTGGCAACGTCCCGGTGAACGTGGCGGGCGGCGGCACCGCAACCGGTGAACGCACCTTCCAGTTCGTGGCCGGCGCAAACGATGGCACAGCGGATGTCGCCAGCAACCTCGCCAATCAGATCAACGCCTTCTTCGAGGCTGCGACCGATTCCTCGCTGAAGCTCTCGGCCACGGTGAGCGGCAACGAGATCACGATCACCAACGGCGATGGAACGACGACCAACGCCGCCCTCGATATCGGCCTGCGCGCCCAGACCGGCGGCACGCCCGGCTCCTCCGCCGCGAGCGGTGGTCTGGGGGCGCTGCAAACCATCGACGTGACCACGAATGCCGGGGCCACGGGGGCGCTCAACGCAATCGAGGATCTGATCCAGACCTCGGTCGACGCCGCCGCGGCCTTCGGCTCGACCGAAGGGCGGATCGCAACGCAATCCGATTTCGTCGGCAAACTGACCGATTCGCTCACGGCGGGTATCGGCTCGCTCGTCGATGCCAATCTCGAGGAAGCCTCGGCGCGGCTTCAGGCCCTGCAGGTGCAGCAGCAGTTGGCGACACAATCGCTGTCGATCGCCAACCAGGCCCCGCAGGCGATCTTGTCGCTGTTCAGATAATCCAGGGCAGGGGCGTCTTCTCAAGGCGCCCCTGATCCGCCGTCGGGCAGCTTTCCCCAAAGAAAGGATACGTCGTGAACACCACCTTGCAGGCGCGCGCGGCCTACACCGCCGAGAGCGGTGCCATAAACACACCGCGCGCCACCGAATACCGCGCCTTCGCGCGGATCACGCATCGGCTCAAATCTGCGGTCGCGAACGGTCGTGACATGCCGGCCCTTGCCGCCGCGATCCACGATAATCGGCGGCTGTGGACGATTCTCGCGGCCGATGTCGCCCAACCGGCCAATCCCCTTCCCGTCGCGCTGCGGGCACAGCTTGTCTCTCTCGCCGAATTCACACGCATCCATAGCGGCAAGGTCCTGCGCGAGGGCGCATCGCCCGACCCGCTCATCGAGGTCAACATCGCCGTGATGCGCGGGCTGGCCGGAACCGGTGGCACGACATGAGCGGCCTGGTTCTCAAACTCGGCCCGCGCGAGCGGGTTCTTGTGAATGGTGCCGTGATCGAGAATGGCGACCGCCGGTCGCGCCTGTCGATCATGACGCCGGACGCGCGTATCCTGCGGCTGCGCGATGCGATCCACCCGACAGAGGCAACAACGCCGGTGCGGCGCGCCTGCTATGCCGCGCAACTCATTCTTTCGGGCGATGCCGCGCCTGAGGACATGCATCACCAGCTTCTGCACCGGATCGAGGAACTCAGCCAGGTGTTGCGCGACCCCGACAGTCGCGCCCTGCTCGCGCAGGCCGGCACCGCCCTTATCGAGGCGGAACATTATCGCTGCCTCAAGGCGTTGCGGGCGCTGCTGCCGCGCGAGGATCGCCTGCTCGCACACCGCAAGAGCGCCTGATGTTCACGCCGGTCATCCCCATCGGTGGCCTGCCAGGCTGGACCTTGCTCAATCGCACGATTGAGCGGCAAAGCGCGCTCTTCTCGGCGGCCCCGGCCCTGCAACGCGATACCGACCATTTTCGCGAGGCCATCGCCGAGGTGAAAACCGCCGCAGACCTCGTCTCGGATCGGCGGCTTTTGCGCGTGGCGCTGGGGGCCTTCGGCCTTCAGGAGGATATCGACAGCCGCGCCTTTATCCGGGCCATCATCGAGCAGGGGACGCAAGCCCGCGATGCGCTCGCCAACCGGCTGGCGGATGACCGCTACCGCGGTCTTGCAAACGCCTTCGGCTTTCTTGCGGGGCCGTCGAATGAGCCGCCCCCCCCGGATTTCGCCGACCGCATCATCAATCAGTTCCGGCAACGCGAATTCGAGACCGCTGTTGGCGAACAGGACGCCGGGCTACGCCTCGCGCTCAATGCAGACCGCGAATTCGCAGCACTCGCGGCCGAAGACAGCTCCGACAACGCGCTTTGGTTTCGTATCCTCGGAACACCGCCGCTGCGCGAGGTTTTCGAGGTGGCGCTGGGATTGCCACAGAGCTTTGCCCAGCTCGATCTTGACCGGCAGCTTCAGGATATCCGGTCGCTTGCGGCACGGCGCCTCGATATTTCCTCGCCCAGGGATCTCGCCAGCGATGACCTGCGCGAGGGGTTGATCCGGCAATTCCTGCTCCGCGATCAACTCGCGTCGTTTACCGTCAACTCCTCGCAATCCATCGCGCTGACGCTGCTGCAATCGGCCCCGCGCCTGTTCTGACGCCGACGCGCGGCAGCCTCCCGCCCCTGCCCGCCGCCAGAACCCCCGACAGGCTATAGAACGCCACCGCTCAGGGCGATCCTGCCCCGCCGGGCAGGGCAGGCCGACCTCCCTGCCCGGCTGTCTGCCCACCCGCCCGCCGCAGGATGACCGCCAGGCGCGCGAAACTGTTGGCGGCATCGCCCGGCTCGGATGCCGCGAGAAACCCGTCGAGATCGGGCCAGACCCGGATCGCCTGATCGAGGCCCGGATCGCTGCCCTCGGCGTAAAGCCCGGCACGCAGCATCGTCTCGGACCGCGCATACCGCCCCAGAAGGTCGCGCGCGCGGGCAATGAGCGCGTTTTCCTCCGCACTCGCCGCCCTTGGCAGGCTTCGCGAGACCGACCGCAGCGCGTCGATCGCCGGGTAGCGCCCGCGCTCGGCAATATCGCGGGAGAGCACGACATGCCCGTCAAGCACCCCGCGCAGGATATCGGCCACCGGCTCGTCCATATCCGATCCCGCGACCAGCACGGTAAAGAGCGCGGTGATGTCGCCCGCCGACGGCCCGCCGCCCGGCCCCGCGCGTTCGCACAAGGACATGATCGCATGCGAGGTCGAGGCCGGGAAACCGCGCAACGCGGGCATCTCGCCTGCCGCAGTGGCCACCTCGCGATGCGCCTCGGCAAAGCGGGTGATCGAATCGGCCAGCAACAGCACATGCTGACCGGCATCGCGGAAATGCTCGGCCACGGCCATCGCCGTCCAGGCGCAGCGCCGCCGCACCAGCGGCGAGCGGTCCGAGGTGGCCGCAACGATCACCGCGCGGCGCATCCCCTCGGGGCCCAGCACGTCGCGTATGAATTCCCCAAGCTCGCGCCCGCGCTCGCCAATCAACGCGACCACCACGACATCGGCCTGCACATGGCGTGCGAGATGGCCCAGCAGCATGGATTTGCCCACGCCCGACCCGGCAAAGAGCCCCATCCGCTGACCGCGCACCAGGGGCAGCAGCGTGTTGAACGCCGCCATCCCGGTTTCGAGCCGGGGCCCGAGCGGACGGCGCGTGGCCGGATCGGGGGGCGGCGCGCGCAGCGGGCGCGGGATGGGGCCGCGCAACAGCGGGCGGCCATCGAGCGGCGCGCCGAACGGGTCGATCACCCGCCCGATCCACCCCTCCGAGGGCGCGATCCGGGCCGCGCCAAGAAGCCGGACCCGATCGCCAAGCGCCACCCCTTCGGCGGCGGCATCGGGCAGCACGAGGATCGAGGCGGCATCGAGTTGCAGCACCTCGCCGGTGAGCACGTCGCCGCCGCGCAACGACACGCGCACCCGGTCGCCGAGACGCGCCGCCCCCGAAAGCCCGCTTACCCGCAGCACGCCACCCTGCACCGCGACCACCCGGCCCACCGCATGCGCCGCGCTGAGCGCGCAAATCTCGGCCTGCATCCCCCTGATCGCGTTTTCGCTCATCCGTGCGCTCTCCTCATGTCCCGAGAACCATTTCTAAACGAATCAGGGTTAAGCCTTGATTGAAACCAGCGAGGGAGAAGCCCGATGCTTGAAGAAATCGACCTGTTTCGCCTGTCACACGCGATGGCGCGCCACGCCGGGGCCCGCCAGGCGGTCGTGGCGCAGAACATGGCCAATGCTGACACGCCCGGCTACGGCGCGCGCGACATCGCGCCCTTTGCCGCCCATCTCGGGGACGGGCCCGGATTTGTTGCGCGCGCGACACGGCCCGGCCACCTCGCAGGCCCCGCGCCCGGCCACGAATTCGAAGCGCGGATCGAGCGCGATGCCGTCCGTGATCCCAATGGCAATTCCGTGGCGCTCGAAACCGAGATGCTGCGCGGTGTCGAGGCCAAGCGCCAGCATGACCGCGCCCTCGCGCTCTATCGCGCCGGCCTGAACGTGCTGCGCACGGCCATCGGCCGCAACTAGGAGGGCAGGAAATGAGCGATTTTTCCAACGCCCTGTCGGTCTCGTCCAGCGGGCTGAAGGCGCAGGCGCAGCGGCTGCGCCACGTGGCAGAGAATATCGCCAATGCCGACACGCCCGGCTATCGCCGCAAGACCGTTTCTTTCGAGGCCGCGCGCGACAGCGACGCAGGCGGGGTGATCCCCGGCCCGGTCCGGCTCGACCGTGGGGCCTTGCAACGGGTCTATGACCCCTCGCACCCGCTCGCCGACGAGACCGGCCATTACGACGCCTCGAACGTGAACCTGATGATCGAGATGGCCGACGCCCGCGAGGCGCAGCGCAGCTACGAGGCCAATCTCAAGATGTTCGACCAGGCGCGCCAGATGTCCTCGGGCCTGATGGACCTGCTGCGCCGATGATGACGCGACCTTAACCATAATGAGAGGAAATCCAGAATGGATATGACCACACTCACCGCATTGCAGGGCTATTCCGGCCTTCGTGGTGCCACCCGGTCAGAGCCCGCAGAACAGACAGCGCCGGGCCTTGCCGCGCTGGCGCGCGATTTTGCCGCCACCTTGCAGGAGGGCGAGGATACCGCCATCGCCGCCATGACCGGCGAGGCCGACCCGCACGCGCTCGTGCAGGCGCTGGTGCAGACCGAGCTTGCCGTCGAGACCGCCGTGACCGTGCGCGACCGCGTGGTCGAGGCCTATCAGGAAATCCTGCGGATGCCGGTCTGAGGCGATGGAACAGGAACTCCTCTTCTACGACACGCTGCGCGAGGGGCTCTGGGTCTCGGTGATCGTGTCGTTTCCGATCCTTGTGGTGGCGCTTGTCGCCGGACTGCTTGTCGGGCTGTTCCAGGCGCTGACCTCGATCCAGGAGCTGACGCTCACCTTTGTCCCCAAGCTTGGCGCGATCGTCCTCACCTTCTGGCTCAGCATGGGGTTCATGACCCAGACGCTCGTGACCTTTTTCCAGGACCGGCTCGTGCCGCTCATCATCGGAGGCTAAGCAATGGAAGCCACAGGATACACCACGCTCACCCGGCAGACGGGGCTGATGCGCGAAATGCAGATCGTGGCCAACAACATCGCCAATACCGCGACCACCGGCTACCGCGCCGAGGGGCTGGTATTCTCCGAATTCGTGCGCCGCACAGACGGCGGGCCGTCGCTGTCGATGGCGCGCGGCAATATCCCCGTGACCTCGCGCGCGCAGGGCCCGCTCGCCGCCACCGGCGGGCGGTTCGATTTCGCCATCGAGGGCGAGGGCTTCTTTCTGATCGAGACGCCCGAGGGCGAGCGGCTGACCCGCGCCGGGGCCTTCTCCCTCTCGGCCAATGGCGATCTGGTGACCGCCGACGGGTTTCGCGTGCTCGACGCGGGCGGCGCGCCGGTTTTCGTGCCGCCCGATATCGGCGAGCCGGGGCTTGCCCCCGACGGCACGCTGAGCGGCGATGGGCGCCCGCTGGCACAGCTTGGCCTGTTTCGCCCGGTGGGCGATGGCGCGCTCACGCGCGTGGGCGGCAATCTCTACGAGTCCCCCGCCGGGGTCGAGCCGGTGGTTGAGGGGCAGATATTGCAAGGATTTCTCGAAGGCTCGAACGTCGATCCGATGGCCCAGATCGCCCGCCTGATCGAGGTGCAGCGCGCCTACGAGATGGGCCAGAGCTTTCTCGATACCGAAAACGAGCGCGTGAGAGACGCGATTGACACCTTCACCCGCTAACCCAAAGGAGCCACGATATGCGCATTCTCAAGATCGCCGCGACGGGCATGGCCGCCCAGCAGATGCGTGTGGAAACGATCTCCAACAACCTCGCCAACATGTCCACCACCGGCTATAATGCCCGCCGCGCCGAATTCTCGGACCTGCATTACCAGCAGGTCACGCGCGCGGGCACGATCAGCGCCTCCGACGGCTCGGTCCTGCCCACCGGCGTGCAGCTTGGCCTTGGCGTCCGGCCTTCGGCAATTTCCGTGACCCTCTCGCAAGGCCCGCTGCGCGCGACCGGCGGCGATCTCGACGTGGCCATTGACGGTGCCGGGTTCCTCGAAGTGACGCTGCCCTCGGGCGAGGCCGCCTATACCCGCGATGGCGGGCTCAAGCGCTCGGCGGATGGGCTGATCGTGACCTCAGATGGCTTTCCCCTGGCCCCCGAGATCACCATCCCCGACGATGCGCGCAGCCTGTCGATCAATCCCGAGGGCGAAGTCTTTGTGTTTTTCGACGATACCGCCGAGGCGCAATCCATCGGCCAGCTCAACCTCGTCGGTTTTGCCAATACCAAGGGGCTCGAGGCGCTCGGCGGCAACCTCTTCCAGGAGACCGAGGCCTCGGGGCCGCCCAATGTCACCACCGCCGGCGAGGACGGGCTCGGCACCTTGCGGCACGGCTATCTCGAGGATAGCTCGGTCGATCCGGTGCGCGAGATCACCGAGTTGATCGAGGCGCAGCGGGGCTATGAGCTCAACGCCAAGGTCATCACCGCCGCCGACCAGATGCTCGCCGCGACGACGCAGGTGCGGTGATGCGGGCCGCGCTCCTTCTTCTCACCCTCATGGTGGCGTTGCCTGCGCGGGCCGACCGGGTAGAGCCGGTGCGCGTGATCCGACCGCAGGAAATCATCGCCCCCGAGGACGTGATCCTGCGCGAGGGGCCGCCTGCCGGACGCCTCGCGCTCGACGAGGTGATCGGACGCGAGGCGCGCGTCGCGCTCTATCCCGGCCGCGCGATCCGCGCGGGCGATATCGGCACGCCCGCCGTGATCGAGCGCAACCAGTTGGTGCCGCTTGTCTACATGCATGGTGGACTCCGGATCAAGACCGAGGGGCGCGCGATGGCGCGGGCGGGCGCGGGGGAATATGTGCGCGTGATGAACCTTTCGTCACGCGCCACCGTGATCGGACGCGTCACCGCATCCGGGCGAATCGAAGTGTCACGATAGGTGAGATAATGCTCAGGATAGTGATCATATGCGCTTTCGTTTTCGCCCTTGGCCTCGCCGGGTGCGGTCGGCTGGATCATATCGGCAAACCGCCAAGCCTCACGCCCACGATGAATGCAAGCGAGCAGCTCGCCATGCTCGATCCCGGCCTTCCGTCGGAGTCGGTCAACCGCACGCCCGTGCAGGAGGCCTCGCTCTGGAGTGCGGGGCGGCGCTCTCTTCTGGGCGACCGGCGGGCGGCGCGGCGCGGTGATATTCTCACCGTGGTGATCGAGATCGACGAGGAGGCGGAGATTTCCAACGCCACGTCGCGCCGCCGCACCGGTGCGGAAAACCTGTCCATTCCCGATCTCTTCGGCATCCCGCAGCGCATCGACAAGACCCTGCCCGAGGGGGCTACCCTCGACCGCGCGGTCGGGATCGATTCGTCGAGCAGCTCCGGCGGCGACGGCTCTGTAAGCCGCAGCGAAGAGCTGACCCTGCGGGTCGCGGCAACGGTGACCGGGGTGCTGCCGAATGGCGTCCTCGAAATCAGCGGATCGCAGGAGGTGCGGGTGAATTTCGAGCTGCGCGAGCTTCTGGTGAGCGGTTTTGTGCGGCCCGAGGACATCTCGCGCCAGAACGAGATCAGCCATGACAAGATCGCCGCCGCGCGGATTTCCTATGGCGGGCGCGGGCAGATCACCGATGTTCAGCAACCACGCATCGGCCAGCAAGTGCTCGACGCGATCCTGCCATTCTGACAGCCCAGCAAGGAGAGCCCGAGATGATCCGCAAACTGCTTCCCGTCCTGATGGCGCTCATCGGCACCGGCGCGGGGGTCGGCGCGGGGCTTTTCTTCGCACCCGTCCCCACCGAAGACGCCGCGACAGACGCGCAAGCGCCGCAGGCGCAGGGCGAGGAAGCGGCCCCTGCCGCGCCCGGCTCCGAGGCCGTGACACGCGATTTCGTGCGCCTCAACAACCAGTTCGTGGTGCCGATCGTCGAAGACGGGCGCATCGGCGCGATGGTGGTGCTGTCGCTCAGCATCGAGGTGACGGCGGGCAATGCCCAGACCGTGTATGCGCTCGAGCCGAAACTGCGCGACGGGTTCCTCCAGGTGTTGTTCGACCATGCCAACCGGGGCGGCTTTGACGGCGCTTTTACCAATGCCAACAGCATGGATGTGCTGCGCCGGATGCTGGCGCAGGTGGCGCATGATCTGCTTGGCCCGGTGGCGCACGGGGTTCTCATCACCGAGATCGCGCGTCAGGATACCTGATCCGGCCCGCCATCCCGCCGCATCCGCATCATCACCCCAAGCCCCTCGAGCAGCGCGGCCTGCTGCCCATCCTGCCGGGCCCGCGCCTCTGCCAGTGACCGCGCGTGCAGCGCGCGCGCCGCCTCGGCGCGGCCAAAGGCGCGGCGCTGCGCGGGCATGGCGTGTTCCTTGCGCGCCAGCACCTGCGCCAGCGCATCCCGAAGCGTCGCCCGGTGCCGTGCAAGCCATCCCTGCCAGGCCAGATCGGCCCCGATTTCGCGCACCCCGCGCAACGTATCCTCGGGCAATCGGCGCGCGTCATGGGCCTGCGCATCGAGCCGCGCCAGCGCCATGCGCAGCCGCGCCTCCTCGTCGCGCAACGCGCGCAACCGCGCCGCCTCGCGCTCAAAAAGCGCATCGGTCAGGTCGCATAGCGCGGCATGGTCGTCTCGCCTCATCCGAAATGCCTCGCCTTGCGGCGCATGGCATCGGCAAAGCGGATCGACGCCGCCACCGCGCGATAGTGACGCGGGTCGATCTCCTGGCCGATGTCGGTCTCGGCGTGGAGCGCGCGCGCCACCGGCGGATCGTGATGCACCGGCACACCGTTTTCATGCGCCAGCGTGCGGATGCGCAGCGCGATATGATCGACCCCCTTGGCCACGCAAACCGGGGCCGCGCCCGGTGCCCGGCTCCAGCGCAGCGCCACGGCGTAATGGGTCGGGTTGACGATCACCACATCGGCCTTGGGCACATCCTCCATCATCCGCCCCGAGGCGATTTCCAATGCCCGCTGACGGCGTTGCTGTTTCATCTGCGGATCGCCCTCGTGATCCTTGTGCTCGTCGCGCATCTCCTTGTGCGACATCCGCTGCCGACGGGCATGATCGAACCGCTGCCAGAAGAAATCCGCCACGCCGATCAGCAGCGCGAGCACCATCACCACGGCCAGAAACGCGATCGACATGCGCGCCATCACCGCCCCGATCTGCCCCGGCTCGGCATGGAGCGCGGCGGCCATGCGTGGCAATTGTCCGGCGAGAAACACCCCGAGCAGCGCGCTGAAGGCGATCAGCTTCACGGTGCTCTTGGCAAATTCGAAAAGCCCGGTCGGCCCGAACTTGTTCTTGGCATTCTCGATCGGGTTGATGCGCGACAGTTTCGGCTCGAGCTTGGCCGGAGCGAAGACAAGGCTGCGCTGCGCCACCACCGACAGAAGCGCCACCCCGCCCGGCAGCACGAAGAACGCCGCGAGCGCCCCCGCCACCCCCGCCAGAAGCCCGCCCAGCGCCGCCATCCCCGCACCGCCCGAGAAGACCAGCGGCGCGAGGCGGTCGGGCTGATCCAGCAGGCGCATCATCCACGATCCCGCCGCATCGACCGACCCCGCCCCCACCGCGAGCGACGCAAGCAGAAAACCCGCATAGGACCCGGCGGTATTGAGATCAGCGGAGCGCGCGAATTCGCCCTTCTCGCGCGCCTGTGCAAGCTTGTGCTCGGTGGCCTCATGGGTCTTGTCGCTGTCATCCTGCTCCCCGGCCATCAGCGCCCCCCGACGGGATCGGCGAGAAACCCGCCCAGACCGCTGGCCCAGATGGAGATCATCATCGGCGCGAGCAAAAACAGCAGGACAAGCCCCGCCGCCGTGATCGCGGGCGCGCCGACAAACACCACCATGAGCTGCGGCATGGCCCGGTTGATGACGCCAAGCGTGAGGTTGTAGAGCATCGAGGCGATCACAAACGGCGCGGCAAGCGTAAACGCCAGACCAAAGGCATGGGCCACGCGCGCGACGCCCCATTCCGCCACCCCCGCCGCCGGCGGCGCAAGGCCCGGCGGGAACAGCCGGTAGCTCTCGATGGCAAACTCGGCAAGCCGCAGATGCAGGCCCAGGATCATCGCCAGCGCCAGCGCCCCACTCATCAACAGGTGCCCGATGGCGGGCATCGGCGTGATGCTGGCCCCGCCGAGGATCTGCGACAGCGAGGTTGATTGCGCGGCGATCGCCCCGGCGGTCTGCAAGGCCAGCACGAAGAGGCGGATACCGAGGCCAAGCATCAGGCCGATGGCAGTCTCGATCACGATGAAGCCGAGGATAGTGGGGCCAGGCCGCGCCAGCGCGCCAAGCTCGGGCGCGAGCGCAGGCGCGGTGATGGCCGAAAGCGCGAGCGCGAGGCCCAGCTTGATACGCATCGGCACCGTGGCCTCGCCGAAACCGGGAAAGAGCGCAACCATCGGGGCGACCCGAAAAAACACGAGCGCGTGCAGCCAGAGCATATCCTGCGAAAATGCAATCAGCGCCTCGATCCCGGTCATGCCGCCACCACCCCCACCAACGCCGGTTGCGCCTCGACGCCGATCTCCTCGAACGACAGGACCGGCGCGCGGATCCGCCGGGCCGCGAGCGCCGTGCGCAAGAAGCGCCGCCGCTGGCCCGAGGTGATAACCGCCGGCGTGATCCCGCGCTCGAGCGCGGTGCTGACCTGCTCTGCAATGCCCGTGGTGAGCGTATTGAATAACTCCGGCGGCAGTGCCACGTCGGGGCGGCCGCGCTCGGCCTCGACCTGGTGGGAGAGGAACCGCTCCTCCCATTCCGGCGCGAGTTGAATGAGCGGCAGCGTGCCGTCGGGGCGCATCAGTTCGGCCACGAGCTGAAAGCCAAGCCGCTGGCGCACATGTTCACAAACCGCCTCGGCCCCCGCGGCACCTTGCCGCCCCTCCGCCGCCGCCTCGATGATAAGCGGCAGGTTGCGGATCGAGACCTGCTCGGCCAGCAAGAGCCGCAGCACGCCGTGAAGCAGGTCCGGCGCGATGCGGTCGGGGATCATCTCTTCGAGCAGCTTGCGGTTGGCCTCGGCGCGGTCGCGATCGGCAAGGTTGACCATCTCGTCGAGCAGGCGGCGCATCGCCTTCATGGTCAGAAGGCGGCTGAGATTGCGGCGGATGACCTCCAGCAGATGCGTCGCCAGAATCTCGCCGGGAGAAACCACCGTCGCGCCGCCCAGCGCTGCCCGGTCGCGCGCCGCCGCCGCAATCCAGCGCGCGGGCGCTTGATAGACCGGCTCGCGCACGGACTCTCCGGGCGGCAGATCAGGATGGCTCTCGGGATCGAGCACCAGAAGATGATCGGCGCGCAGGCTCGCGCGGGCCTGCTCCACGCCTTGAATGCGGATCGTATAGCTGCCCGCGTCGAGGGCGGGATCGTCGGTCAGGCGTATCTCGGACAGGATCAGCCCGTAGCGCGTCGCGATATGGCGGCGCATGTTGGCGATGCGCGCGTCAAGCCCCTCGCCGGGATCGAGCACCATGTTGATGAGGTCGGGCGCGAATTCGACGTGGATATCATCAAGCTCCAGGATATCGCCCATCGTCGGCTCGGGCGCGGGCGCCCCCGCCGTTGTCTCATCCGCCTGCGGCACGGCCACTGGCGCGCGCGCGCCGTAAAGAGCGACCCCGCCAAGCGCCAGCCCGCCAAGGATAAAAGGCACGAACGGCAGCCCTGGCACCAGCGCGAACAGCACCATAAGCACCGCGACGGTGGCCAAAGCCGCAGGATGGCGCACGATCTGGCTCGCGATCGCGGTGTCGGTGGCCCCAAGCGTGCCGCCGCGCGCCAGCAAAAGCGCCGAGGCGATGGAAATGACCACCGCTGGGATCTGCGTCACCAGCCCGTCCCCCACGGTGAGGATGGCATAGGTCTCGAACGCCTCGCCAAGCCGCATGTCATGGACCAGCGTGCCCATGACCAGCCCCATCACGAGGTTGAGAAGGGTGATGAGCAACCCGGCAATGGCATCGCCCTTGACGAATTTCGACGCCCCGTCTAGCGAGCCGAAAAACGTGGTTTCCTGTTGTTCGCGCAGACGCCGCTCGCGCGCCTCCTCGTGCGAGATCGCCCCGGCCGAAAGATCGCTGTCGATCGCCATCTGCTTGCCCGGCATGGCGTCGAGCGCGAAACGTGCGCCCACCTCGGCCATGCGCGTGGCCCCCTTGGTGATGACCAGGAAATTGACGATCAGCAGCACGCCAAAGACGACCAGCCCCAGAAACACGCTACCCCCCATGACGAAATTGGCAAACCCCTCGATCACGTGGCCGGCGGCACCGGTGCCGCTATGACCCTCGCCGATGATGAGCTTGGTTGACGACACGTTGAGCGACAGGCGCAGCATCAGCGACGCCAGAAGGATCGTCGGGAAAGACGAGAAATCGAGCGGGCGCTCTATGAAGAGCGTGACGGTGAAGATCAGGATCGCCAGCGCGAACGACGCCGCGAGCCCGATATCGAGCATCCACGACGGCACCGGCAGGATCATCATGACAATGATCGCCATGAGAACCAGCGCCATAAGCACCGTGGGCTGAAATATCTGCGCGCGGGTCAGGCGCGGCATCGGCTTACCTCCGCGACGGGAGGTGACGCGAGGGGCGAGGCGGTCATGCGCGCACCCGCCAGACGATCCCCGGCGCGGGCTATGGGCGAAAGCGGTCTGTTGCTGGGCATGAATTGTCCTTGGCTGTGCCGACCGACGATTGGGTCGTGCCTGAACCCTGCGCGATGATGGTTGAGATTCGGTTAGCCATGATACGGAGTCATTGCCGGGCAGGCTCTGGCGGCGGGGCCGCAAGCAGGCGCTGCATCGCGCCACGAAGGGCGGTGCTGCGCTCCAGAAGCGCGCGATGCGCAGCCACCCCGGCCTCCTCTCCCGCCTCGGCAATATCTGCATCCGCAGCCATGATCTCGCCAATCTCACGGATCTGCGGATCTGCCGCCTGCGCCAAGATCGCAGCTTGGCCGACATGCAAGGCGGCTCGATCCGCGCGCCGGTCAACGTCATGCGCGGCAAAGAGCTTTAGCGCACCGGTGTGATCGCCGCGTGCGGCAAACGCTTCGGCGCGCAGCAGGTCGACCTCATCCCCCGACAATCCCAGAAGTTCGCGCAAGGCTTCGGCCGGGCGATCCTGCGCCAGTGCAATCCGCGCGCGCACCAACTTGCGCGCCTTGCGGTCTGCCCCGGTCTCCGCTCCCTGGATCGGCGCGACATGGCGGGCCGCCTGCGCCGGGAAGCCCAGATCGAGCAGACGGCGCGCGACGGCAAGAGACACCGGCGCATCGAGGGTGCCCGGCGGCGCGATCCGATCCGCGATGATGGCGCGCAAGAAGGTGATGTCATCGCCGTAGGTCACCAGATACGTCGCCAGAACCGACGCGACCCGTGGCACCGCGGCGGCCCCGACCGAGGGGCGCAACCGATCGAACTCGGTCATCGCCTCATCAAAGGCCCCCGATGCCGCAAGCGCCGAAAGATATCCCAGGGTAAGCCGCTCACCGAGCGGCGTACCACGATGCTCGAACGCCAGCGCTCCGGCCAGTTGCGCATCGTCAAAGCCAACCGGGGCCTCGCGGGCGAGGGCGCTTTCGATCGTCTCGGCCAGCGCTATCCCTGTCTGCTCCGAATTGGTGCGGGTGATCTCGCGCAGGGTGGTTTGCGCGGTCTCGGGCTTGCCGGTCTCGCGGGCGAGCGCGGCGCGCGCCAAACCCTCCTCAGCATCGGAGGGCGCGTCGCCGCCGGGCATCTGCCGCAAGAGGGCATCGGCGGTTGCGTGGTGCCCGGCGCTGGTCAGCCGCTGCACGAGCGCCGGGCCCACGGCGCGCCGCACGCCATCGGGCAACGCGACGAAGCTGCGTTGAAGCGCGCGATGGTCGAACACGGCCTCATCGGGCAGGCGCGGCATCGCAAGGATCGCCCAGAGCACCCCCGGCTCGCCACAGCCGAGCGCGCCCGCGATGCGCGACCCGTCGGGAACAGACCCGGTCTCGACAAGCGCGGCCAACTCCCGCGCGGCCGCAACCTCGGGTGATCTGGCGTCGAGCCAGCCAAGAACTTGCCGCGCCTCGATCCCAAACCCATGATGGATATAGAGGCGTGCAAGTCGCAGGGCGCTGGCCTCGTCCACGCTATCGAACTCCCCGAAAAGCATGCTGTTGAGCCGCCCGACCTCGGAGGCAAACGGGCCCGCGCCACCCCATGCGGCCACATCAATATGCGCCGCTTGCGGGCAGGTCCGCGCGGGGAGATCGGGAGGCGCGCCGCCGGTGATATCGCGATCCATGCTGGTGGTCGCGCGCAATCCGGGCACGGCGATATGGCGCGCGGCCTCTTGTGGGGGCGGCATGGCGGGGTCCGGATCGGTGGCCTGCGGCAGGGGGACTAGGGCCGCATCGACGGGGCGCGGCGCGCGTTGCGCCGACTGGTTCACTGTCGGCGTGACAAGCCCTTGGCTGGCCGCGCGGCCAAGCTGTTGGCTCAGCGCCAAACGCATTTCCCGGAGCGCGTCATCGGCCTGCGCTGCGACAGAAGGGGCAACCGCCTGTGCAGACGGCCCCGCGCTGATCCGTGGCCCCAACCGCTCGGCCAACGCGGCCCCGGCGATGGATGTGACAGGAGCCGCGAGCCCGGCCGACACGAGGCTGCCCTGTTGCGGGGCCGTGACCGGGCGCAGGCGGGCGGTTGGGGCGGGCGGCTCGGGCGGGGGATCGGCGATGTCGAGCACCAGCATGTTGCCCCCATGCCAGAACGGCGACACCTCGCAGGCGCAGGCAAATTCCAACTCGAGCCGCCCCTCCCCTGGTGCCGAGATCGCACGCAGGCGCTGCCGGTCGATCCGGTCGAATACCGCCCCAAGATCGAAGCGCAGCCCCGTGCCATCGAAGATCACCGATACCCCGGTCTCGCGCGGCTCGATCTGCCAGGGCGTGCGCGCGGGCAGGTCGATCACCAGCCGGTCAAAGCCGTCATGCGCCCCGGAGCGCACGGGCACCGTCTGCGCGGCGGCACCGCCCGCAATCGCCGCCAGCCACAGGATGGCGCATGTGACAAGGCGGCGCATGCGGCGCGAATCGGGCCATAACCGGATCATGCCGCATCCTGTTTCGTGGCCTTGAGCGCCTCTTCGAGATCGCCAAAGCCGGGGCGATTATGCGACGGGGTGTTCTGTCGCCCCACCTCGATACAGATATTGGCCGCGTGATTGTGCAGGTTGGCCACCAGAACCTCGCGGATGAGCTGATAGAAATGGGCATCCTCCTCGGTCACGTCGCGCAGACGGGTGGCAAAGGGGCCAACGAACCCATAGGCGAGAAATACCCCCAGAAAGGTGCCGACAAGCGCCCCGCCGATCATCTTGCCGAGGATTTCCGGCGGCTGGTCGATCGAGGCCATCGTCTTGATGACCCCCAGAACGGCGGCGACGATGCCCAGAGCGGGCAACCCGTCGGCCATGGTCTGAAGCGCGTGGCTGGGAAGCAGGGCGTGGTGTTGATGCGCCTCCATGCGCTTTTCCAGAACCTCTTCGACCTGGTGGGGATCGTCGTAGTTCATCGAGGCCGAACGCAGCGTATCGCCAATGAGCGAAACCGCCTCGGGATCGGCGAGGATGCGGGGATACCGCTTGAAAATATCCGACTCGGCCGGAGCCTCTATATGCTCCTCGACGGCGACCGGGTTTTGCCGCGCGAGGCGAATCAGCGTGAAGAGAAGGCACAGCAAATCGCGGTAATCGTCCGGTTTCCAGCGCGGCCCCTTGAACACCCGACCGAGGCCCTTGAACGTGTGCTTGATGGTGGAGATATCGTTGCTGATGAGAAAGGCCCCGATGGCAGCGCCGCCGATCATCATCATCTCGAACGGGGCGGCGTGGAGGATGATACCAAGCTTGCCCCCGGCGACGAGATAGCCGCCAAAGACCATGACGAACACAACCACAATGCCAACGACGCCGATCATCGCCTTCTCCGTCCAGATGAGATCAACGCCATCATGCCGCCGACCGGTTAAGAAACCCTCACCACGTGCCGGTCATTCGCTTGCGGCATTGCGCCCGGCAAGCACCACGCTGAGCATATGCGCGGCCTCGGGCGACAGCCCGGCCATGATCTCCGCCGCCGCATCGGGGCGCATCCGGGCGAGGAAACCGGCGGCAAAGCTTGCATCCATCTGCTCGAAAAGCGCCGCCGCCTGCTTGGGTTTCATGGTCTCATAGACCCGTGTGAGCCGGGCGATGTCATCCTCGGCGGCGGTCTCGGCGATGGCGAGCGTGCGGCGCAGCGAATCCTCGGCTGCGGCCAATTCCTCGAGCTTGCGCGCGATCTGCGCATCGACGAGGGCCAGCGCCTCGCGCCGATCAGCAAGCGCCGCCTCATCCTCCGAGAGCCGCGATTCGCGCGCCGTCATTTCGGTGAGAAGCTGTTGCAGATCGGCGGGCGTTTCGCATTGCGCCGGACTGTCCGGCGCGCGCGCAGCATCCGCCTCGCTGCGCGCCATCGCCTGGCCAACACCATCGCCAAGCCGCACCAGCGCCGAACCCAAAAGCAGCGCCGCGATCACCGCGAGCGTGCCGCGCGGGCGCATCCGCATCCGGAACCGCGCGCGGCTCATATCGCGGACTCGCGGTCGGCGGGCGCGCTGCGGCGAAAGACCGGGCCAGCCTCACTTTCGGCCGGGGGCGATGCGGGGCGCGACGGTGGCTCTGGCACGGGCTCGGGCAGATCGTGCATCGCCGCGACCAGAAGCTCCAGCCGCTTGGCCACCGTCTCGGCGCGCTCGGTAAGCGCCTCGAGCGTGCGGCTCTCCGTCCCGGCGGCCTTTTGCGCGGCCTGCAAGGTGCGTGCGAGATCGTCAACCTGCGCCGAGAGCACGGCAACCGCGCCGCCGACCCCGGTTTCGAGATCGTTGAACCGGCTGAGCCTGCGCGCGAGGACGTGACAGTAAAGCCCCGCCCCGAGCGCGCCCGCCACCAGCAAAATATCGGCAATCAGGTCCATATCCCCTCCCTTCAGTTGAGCACGAATTCCATCACCAGCAGGTCGTTGACGCGCGCCGCGCCCACCACTGCCTGCACCCGCCGCAACATCTGCGCGCGCAATCGCGGCAGCGCGGCGCTTTCCTCCAGATCGGCAAGGCGCAGCGCCCGCAGATAGGTGTTGAGTACATCGACGATGCGCGGCATGACGCGGGTGACCTCAGCCGCCTCGCCTTTGGGCACTTCAAGCTCGGCGCGAAACCGCAGGTGGCGGTTTTGCCCGTTATCGGCAAAGGACACGATCAGCGGCTCGATCGGCACGTAGACCAGGTTGCTGAAATCGACGACATGTTCGGAGCGCGCACCGTTGGGCGTATCCGCGCCTTCGGCCCCGCGATCCGCCCTGCCGAATGGCAACAATCCGGCCCACACGGCATAGAACCCGGCCCCGCCACCGGCCAGCGCCAGAATCAGCCCGATGACCAGCGGCAGCCGCGACGGCGCGGCGCGGCCAGCGCTATTCCCCGTCTCTTCGGTCATGGCCATGATGCGATCCTCTTTCTTGCGATGGATTTCATCATAACCCGTCAGGAACTAACCGAATGTTAAGCCTGATGCAGGAAGGATGACCCCAACGACCGGCAGAAGGCCGATCCGGAGGAGGCATCACCCGTGCAGCAGATTCTCGGTCAGTGGAACGCGCTCGATATGCGGCGGCGCATGATTGTGGCGGTGGCGACGCTGGGCATGTTCGCCGCCGTGCTCGGCCTGGCGCGAATCGCTGCCAGCCCGTCGATGAGCCTGCTTTACGCGGGGCTCGATGCCGTGGCGGCGGGCGAGGTGATCGCCGCGCTCGATCAGCGCGGGGTCGGCCACGAGGTGCGCGGCGACGCGATCTACGTGCCCGCGCCCGAACGCGACGGGCTGCGCATGATGCTGGCCGGAGAGGGGCTTCCGGCCAATTCCTCCAAGGGATACGAGCTGCTCGACGGGCTGTCGGGCTTCGGCACCACATCGCAGATGTTCGACGCCGCCTATTGGCGTGCCAAGGAAGGAGAGCTTGCGCGCACCATCCTTGCGCATCCGGCGGTGAGCGCCGTGCGCGTGCATCTGAGCATGTCGGGCACCAACCCGTTCCAGCGCGATATCCGGCATTCCGCCTCGGTATCGGTGACAACCGGGGGGCAGGAACTCACGCCGCGCCACGCGCGCGCGCTGCAATTTCTCGTGGCCTCTGCCGTGGCCGGGCTCGCGCCCGAGGATGTCGCGATCATCGACGCCGAGGGCGGGCTGGTCGGGGCCGCCGAGGAGGCCCCCGCCAATGCCCCCGACGACCGCGCCGAGGCGCTGCGCCTGCGCGCGCTGCGGCTTCTGGAGGCGCATGTCGGGATGGGCAACGCGGTGGTCGAGGTCACGCTCGAAACCGAAATGCGCAGCGAAACGCTCCGCGAGCGCCGATTCGATCCCGAAAGCCGGGTGGCGATCAGCACCGATACCGAGGAGCTGAGCGATACCGCCACCGGCCAGAACGGCGGCGTCACCGTCGCCTCGAACCTGCCCGAAGGCGATGCCGGGGGCGCGCCTTCCACCAGCAACCGCGAGGAAACGCGCGAGAGGGTGAATTACGAGGTCTCCACCACCGAGCGCGAGGTGGTGCAGGGCCCCGGCGCGATCCGGCGGATGAGCGTCGCAGTGCTCGTCAACACGCTGCCCGGCACGGGGACTGACGGGACAGCCCCCCAGCCCCGCCCCGAGGAGGAGTTGGAGGCGCTGCGCGCGCTGGTTTCCTCGGCCGTGGGATTCGATGCCGAGCGCGGCGATGTGCTCACGCTTCGGGCGCTGCCCTTCGAGGCGATTGCCCCGGCGGGAACGCTGGCCACACCGGGGCTGCTTGACCGGCTTGCCATCGACACGATGTCGCTTGTGCAGGCGCTGGTGCTTGCGGTCGTGGCGCTGGTTCTCGGGCTCTTCGTGCTGCGCCCGGTGCTGATGCGCCCGCCCGCTGTCCCTGCGCGGCTTGGCGCGCCACAGCCGCGCGCGGGTGCGGCGGCGGCAGAGGCCCCCGAGCCTGCGGCCACGCCCGCGCCGCTGACCGGCGAAATCGACGAGGGCGAATTCGACGCCAGCGGCCTGTCGCTCGTCTCGGGCGAAGAAAGCGCCCCCGCTGCGCCCGCTCCGGCCCTCGGGCCAGCCCGGCCACGGGCAGAGGACCCGGTCGCCCGCCTGCGCGCCCTCATTGGCGAGCGGCAGGAGGAGACCGTGGAGATCCTGCGCACCTGGCTTGAAGGCGAAGAGGAAAAAACCTGATGTCGATCACCCATCTTCTCGAGGATTTCGACGCGGCGCCGGACGAGACCGAGCGGACCATCACCGATGTCTCGCTCGAGGATGAGCGGCTCACCGCCTTCGAGACCGGCTATCAGGCGGGCTGGGACGACGCGATCAAGGCACAGGCCGACGACGCCCGTCGCATCACTGCCGATCTCGCGCAGAATCTTCAGGACCTGCGCTTTACCTATGAAGAGGCCCACGGCGCGGTGATGCAGGCGCTCAAGCCGCTGCTTTTGCAGATGACAACGACGATCCTGCCCCGGCTCGCGCAAGACAGCCTCGGCCCCCGCCTTGCAGAGATGCTGCACGATATGGCGCGCGACGCGGGCCGCCTGAGGGCCGAGATCACCATTTCGCCCGAGGATGCGCCACGGCTCACCCACCTGCTCGAGACCGATCCCGCCATCGAGGCCACGCTGATCGAGGATGACACGCTCGGCCCCGGACAGGTCTACCTGCGCCTGGGCGAGACCGAGCACGAGATCGACCTCGGCGAGGTGCTCGCCGGTATCGACGCCGCGATACGCGGCTTTTTCGACCAGACCCAGCAAGGAAAGGCCAGCACATGAGCGATGATCCAGCCGCCCGCCCCCCCCGGAGCGATCCGGACATGGCAAATCCCTTCACCGCCGTGCCCATTGAGATCACCGTCTCCGTGGGCAAGGCCCGCCCCGCGATCCGCGAGTTGCTGTCGCTGGGGCGCGACGCGGTGCTGCCGCTCGACCGGCGCATCGATGACGCGGTCGAGCTATATATAGGCGAGCGGCTGATCGCGCGCGGCCAACTCGAAGAGATGGAAGGCGACAGCGAGGGACAGCTTGCCGTGCGCCTCACAGAGGTGGCCAACCTGCGGGACGGTCTGGGATGAGAGGCCCACAGAGCGCGCTCATCCCCGCGCTGGCCCTCGGGCTGGCGCTGGCGCTCATCCTCGACCCCGCCCCGGCGCTTGCGCAGGATATCTCGGTCTCGCTCGGCGAGGGCGGATCGCTCTCGGCCCGCGCGATCCAGCTCATCGCGCTCATCACCGTGCTCAGCCTCGCACCGGGGCTGGCGATCATGATCACGTCGTTCCCGTTCATCATCACCGTTCTGTCCATCCTGCGGCAGGGGATCGGGCTGCAACAATCGCCGCCCAACATGCTGCTGGTGAGCCTTGCGCTCTTTCTCACCTGGTTCGTGATGGAGCCGACGTTCAACGCCGCGTGGGAGGCCGGGATCGCACCGCTCGTCGCCGAGGACATCACCCTTGACGAGGCCCTGCCCCGTGCGATCGCGCCGTTTCGCGGCTTCATGGCGGGGCGGCTCGACGCCGAGACCTTTGCCGCGATGGCGGCGCTGCGCCCCGATGCCGCGGGGATCTCGCCCGGCCCCGATGCCCCGCTCTCGGTGCTGGTGCCAAGCTTCATGCTCTCGGAAATCGCGCGTGCCTTTCAGATCGGCTTTCTGATCTTCCTGCCGTTTCTCATCATCGACCTGGTGATCGCCGCCGTGCTGATGTCGATGGGCATGATGATGGTGCCGCCCGCAATCGTCTCGCTGCCCTTCAAGCTGGCGTTCTTCGTGATCGCCGATGGCTGGTCGCTGATCGCCGCAAGCCTCGTGCGTGGCTATATGTGATCACGTCTCGCGAAAGAGCCGCGTCATCTCGAACAGCCGGTCAAGCCGCTCAAACCGGTCGCGCGCATCGGGCCAGCGTTCCTCCTGGGTGGCGGCAATCAGCGCCTCGACCACCGACAGCGTGGCGATATTGCTGTCCCACGCGGACGGGATTTCCCCCCAGCAGTTAAACGTGACCTCGGCCACCGCCGCCACCGGGCTGGCCCATTGATCGGTGACCAGGATCACCCGCACGCCGCGCCCGGCGGCGATGCGCGCAAGGCGCAACAGGTTCTCCTCGTAGCGGCGCATGTCGAAAATCAGGAGCGCGTCGCCCTCGCCCATGTCGATCACGTAATGCGGCCAGCTTGCCGAGGCCGCCGTCAGGTGCCGCACCCCCTCGCGGATCGCCTGGAAATGGGTAAAGGCGTATTCGGCCAGCGAGCGGGTGATGCGCCCACCCACCACGTAAAGCCCCGGTGCCCCCGCCAGCGCCCGCGCCGCCGCGTCGAATTGCGCGGTGTCGATATTGGCGAAGGTCTGCGCGAGATTGGAGGTCATCGCCCCGGCAAAGCGGTTGAGCATATGCGAGTCCGGCGCCTCCGCCGCCCAGACCGCGCGCCGCGCGGCAGGGCCCGAAACCTTGGCCTGAAGCTCTGCCAAGAGCGCCTGATGAAACTGTGGATAGCCCTTGAACCCCAGCTTTTGCACCAGCCGCGCCACCACCGGGGCCGAGACGCCCGCCCCCTCGGCCGCCGCCGTGATCGTCGCAAGGCCCGCGCCGGGATAATTCTCCATCAGCGCATTGGCAAAGCGGCGCTCGGACTGGGTGAGTTGCGCGTAATGACGCCGCACGAGCTGCCGCACCGTCGGCGCGGCGGGCTTGGGGGCGGACGGGTCGGAAGGATCGGAAGGGTCAGACATGGTGCCCTCCTCCTGACGCTTTGACGGGCAACGGCGATATGTCCTCGTGAAACTGGTTGGAAATATATTGACGAAAAACTTTTGGCATGGAAAGCTTTTTCCAACAATCGGGGGAGCACATGGCCGATACCACCGACAAAGCCGTGGAAATCATGAACGAAGAGGGGCGCGGCGCGGCCATCATCGTGTGCGAACACGCGTCGAATCATATCCCCGCCGCCTGGGGCGATCTTGGCCTCGACGCCGCCGCGCGCCAGAGCCACGCGGCCTGGGATCCGGGGGCGGCCCCGGTCGCGCGGCGGCTGGCAGAGGCGCTCGATGCGCCGCTGGTCGCCGCGACCGTGTCGCGGCTGGTCTATGACTGCAACCGCCCGCCCGACGACCCGAGCGCCATGCCCGCCCAAAGCGAGGCCATCGCCGTGCCCGGCAATGCCGGGCTGAGCGCCGCCGCGCGCGCGGCGCGGGTGCGCGCGGTCTATGCGCCCTTCACCGACGCGCTGTCGGCGCTTATCGCCCGGCGGCAGGCCGAGGGCGCGCCATTCGCGCTTGTCACCATCCACAGTTTCAGCCCGACATGGTTCGGCACCCCCCGCGCGGTGGAAGTCGGCATTCTGCACGATACCGATAGGCGGCTGGCCGATGCGATGCTGGCCGAGGCAAACACGCTTTCGCACCGCGACATCCGGCGCAACGCGCCCTACGGCCCCGAGGATGGCGTGACGCATACGCTGCGCGCGCACGGGCTCGCGAACGCGTTGCCCAATGTCATGATAGAGCTGCGCAACGACCTGCTCGCCACCCCTGCCGCGCAGGACGGGATGGCCGCGGAGGTGCTGCGCCTGCTCTGCCCGGCGCTCGCCGCGCTTGGCCTGCGGGAGGGTTACGATGCCTAGGGCGATCCTTGCCTATATCCGGGTGATCGACCGGCTCAACCGCGGTATCGGGCGGCTGGCCATGTATCTGCTCTTTGCGCTGATGGGCGTGCTGCTGTGGTCGTCGGTGTCCAAGACCTTCTTCGATCCGGCGCTGTGGACGCTGGAGACCGCGCAATTCGTGATGGTCGCCTATTACGTGCTGGGCGGGCCGTATTCGATGCAGATCGGCGCGCATGTGCGGATGGACCTGTTCTATGGCGATTGGAGCCTGCGCCGCAAGGCGGCGGTGGATGTGGTCACGATGCTGTTCCTGATGTTCTATCTCGGGGTGCTTCTTTATGGCGGGATCAGTTCGGCGGCCTATGCGCTGGGCTATTTCGGCACCGAGCCGCTCGTGTTCTTCCGCGATCTGGCGCTGGCCTTTGTCACCGGCGGAGCCGAGGGTGTGTCGGGGCTGCTGGGCCATATGGAGCGCAGTTCCAGCGTATGGCGGCCGGTGCTCTGGCCGGTCAAGGCGGTCATGATCCTCGGCGTGACGCTAATGCTGCTGCAATGCCTCGCGGAGCTTTTCAAGGATATCGCGCGCCTGCGCGGCGAGGAGGTCGGCGATGTCCTATGAGATGATCGCGCTGTTGATGTTCGCCACGATGATGGTGCTGCTTTTCACCGGGCAGCGGGTGTTCGGGGCCATCGGCTTTGTTGCCGTGATCGCCGCGCTGGCGCTCTGGGGGGATCGGGGCGGGTTCGATATCGCCTTTGCCTCGGCGATGAAGCTGATGAAATGGTATCCGCTGCTGACCCTGCCGATGTTCATCTTCATGGGCTATGTCCTGAGCGAGAGCCGCATCGCCGACGACCTTTACAAGATGTTCCATGTCTGGATGGGGCCGGTGCGTGGCGGGCTGGCGATTGGCACCATCGGGCTGATGGTGCTCATTTCGGCGATGAACGGGTTGTCGGTGGCGGGCATGGCGATTGGTGCCACCATCGCGCTTCCGGAACTGCTCAAGCGCAATTACGACAAGATCATGGTCACGGGCGTGATCCAGGCGGGATCGTCGCTTGGCATCCTCGTGCCGCCCTCGGTGGTGCTGGTGCTCTATGCCATGATCGCGCGGCAGCCGGTGGGGCAATTATGGCTCGCAGGGGTGGTGCCGGGGCTGATGATGGCCGCGATGTTCATCATCTACATCTATATCCGGTGCCGGATTCAGCCGCATCTCGGCCCGGTGCTGGCCGAGGATGAACGCAACGTGCCCCTGCCCGAGAAGCTGCGCCTGCTGCGCGCGGGCCTGTTGCCGTTGGGGATTTTCGCGGTGATGATGGTGCCCTTCGTCAACGGCTGGACAAGCCTTGTTGAAAGCTCGGCCATCGGCGCGCTCGCGGCCTTTGCCGCCGCCGTGCTCAAGGGGCGGATGACGCGGGCCGTGTTCGAGACGAGCGTGCGCAGCACGCTGGCGATATCGTGCATGTTCATGTGGATCATCCTCGCGGCGCTCGCCTTTGGCGCGGTGTTCGACGGGCTGGGCGCGGTCAAGGCCATCGACGACCTCTTCACCGAAAAGATGGGTCTGTCGCCGCTGATGATCCTGATCCTGATGCAACTCAGCTTCATCGTGATGGGCACGTTTCTCGATGACACCGCGATGCTGGTGATCGTCGCGCCGCTTTACGTGCCGCTGGTGGGCGCGCTTGGGTTTGATCTGATATGGTATGGTGTGCTTTATACGATCACCACGCAGATTGCCTATATGACGCCGCCCTTTGGCTATAACCTCTTTCTGATGCGGGCGATGGCGCCGCCGGAAATCTCGCTCCGCGACATCTATCGCTCGATCATCCCCTTTGTCGGCGTGATGATTGTCGCGCTTGCGCTCATCATGACCTTCCCGGAACTGGCGCTTTGGCTGCCGGGGCTGGTCTATGGCAACTAGAAAATCAACCGAGAACTCCGACCACGGAGCGGACACAATCGAGCAAACAACAGGAGAGAAGACCATGACCACGAGAAGAAAATTCCTCACCACCGCCGGTGTCGGCGCAGCGGCCACGCTGGCAAGCCCCGCAATCGTCAAGGCGCAGGCCCCGATCAAGTGGCGGCTTCAGACCTATGCCGGGGCCGCGTTGGGCGAACAAGTGACCAAGCCGATGGTGGATTACGTCAATAACGCCGCCAATGGCGAAATGGAGATCGAGATTTTCTACGCCGATCAGATCGTGCCCACCGGCGAGCTGTTTCAGGCGCTTCAGCGCGGCACCATCGACGCGGTGCACTCGGACGACGATTCCATGGCCTCGCCCACGCCGCTGCGCCAGTTCGGCGGCTATTTCCCCTTTGCCACCAAGCATATCCTCGACGTGCCGGTGCTCTTCAACCAATACGGCCTCGCCGATATCTGGCGCGAGGAATATGCCAAGGTCGGCGTCCAGTGGATTTCCGCCGCAGGCCAGGACCCGTGCAACTTCAACACCAAGAAGGAAATCAAATCGGTCGCCGATCTCGACGGGCTGAAGCTCTATACCTTCCCGACGGCGGGGCGGTTCCTCGCGAGGTTCGGCGTCGTGCCGCTCAACATCCCCTACGAGGATGCCGAAGTGGCGGTGCAGACGGGCGAGCTTGACGGCATGGCCTGGTCCGGGATCACCGAGGATTACACCGTGGGTTGGGCGAGTGTGACCGACTATTTCCTGACCAACAACATCTCGGGCGCGTGGATCGGCTCGTGGTTCGTGAACCAGCGGCAATGGAGCGATCTGCCCGACCACCTCAAGCAACTGGTGATGGCCGCGACCGAGGCCAGCCATACCTATCGCAACCAGTGGTATTGGGGCGGCGAGGCGCGACTGCGCGCGCGCGGCGACAAGCTGGCGCTGCGCACGATACCGGCCGCGGAATGGGCAGAGGTGGAAAACGCCGCCAAGAACTTCTGGAACGAGATCGCCGCCGAGGGCGAGATCGAGGCAAAGATCATCGGCATCTTCCGCGAATATAACGAGGTCATCAACCAGGCCGGCCCGCCCTATACCAACGGCTGAGCCAAACACTGCCCTGCCCGGCCCCGCGCAACCGGGGCCGGGCAGGCCCGACTTGACGACATATAACCGGAACACAACAAGGACGCGGACATGGCCCTCAGTCTCGAAGATCTCAAATCGCTGGTCGCCGCAGGCAAGGTCGATACCGTGCTCACCTGCCTTGTCGACATGCAGGGCCGACTCATGGGCAAGCGGTTTCACGCGAGCCATTTCCTCGCCAGCGCCTGGGAAGAGACGCATTGCTGCAACTACCTGCTGGCGACCGACCTGGAAATGACCACGCCCGAGGGCTTTGCCGCGACAAGCTGGGAGCGCGGCTATGGTGATTACACGATGAGGCCCGACCTCTCGACGCTGCGCCTGATGCCCTGGCTCGACGGCACGGCGATGGTGCTTTGCGATGTGCTCGACCATCATAGCCACGCGCCCGTCCCGCACAGCCCGCGCGCCATGCTCCAAGGCCAGATCGCGCGGCTTGGCGAGATGGGCTATGACGCGATGATGGCGACCGAGCTGGAATTCTTCCTCTTCGAGAAGAGCTTCGAGGAGATCCGCAAATCCGGGTATCGTGACCTGACCCCGATCTCGGGCTATAACGAGGATTACAACATCCTCCAGACCACGCGCGAAGAGCATGTCATGCGCCCCCTGCGCAATCATCTGGTGGCCGCAGGCATCCCGGTGGAAAACACCAAGGGCGAGGCCGAGGCCGGGCAGGAGGAACTCAACATCCGCTACGCGCCCGCGCTCGACATGGCCGATTACCACACCATCGCCAAGCACGCGATCAAGGAGATTGCCCATCAGCAGGGCCACGCCGCAAGCTTTCTGCCGAAATGGCACGCGGCGCGCGTCGGCTCGTCAAGCCATGTGCATCAATCGCTCTGGCAGGATGGCAAACCCGCGTTTTTCGACCCCGAGGACGAATTGGGCATGAGCACGGTGATGAAACACTACATGGCGGGCCTGCTGACATACGCGCCCGATTACACCTATTTCCTTGCCCCCTATATCAACAGCTACAAGCGCTTCCAGAAAGGCACCTTCGCGCCCACCCGCATCCTGTGGTCGGTGGACAACCGCACCGCCGGGTTCCGGCTCTGCGGCGGCGGCACGAAGGCGGTGCGGGTGGAATGCCGCGTGGGCGGCTCGGACCTCAACCCTTATCTCGCGATGGCGGCGATGCTGGCGGCGGGGATAAAGGGGATCGAAAACCGGCTGGAGCTGGCCCCGCCCGCGCGCGGCGATGCCTATGCGGGTGACACGGGCCGCATCCCCGAGACGTTGCGCGACGCGCGCGAGGCGCTGATGCGTTCGGATTTCATGCGCGCGACCTTCGGCGACGAGGTGGTGGACCATTACGCCCGCGCGGCGGAGGTGGAGATCGAGGATTTCGACCGCGCCGTGACCGATTACGAGATCGCGCGCGGGTTCGAGCGGGCGTGAGGGCCGCGAGCGCGGAATTGGATATTTTTGGCAAGATGAAGCGGCGGGCGGGCTGCCCGCGATCAAGGATGCGATGATGACGACATTGACCTGCATTTCCCCGATCGACGGATCGGTTTTCGCCACCCGCGAGGCGCTGGCGCTTGACGAGGTGCGCGCGGCGGTGGCCGAGACCCGCGCGGCGCAGGCGGCATGGGCGGCGCGACCGTTACAAGAGCGCATCGCGCTGGTGATGGCGGGGGTCGCGGCGGTTGGCGCGATGAATGACGAGATCGTGCCGGAACTGGCGCATATGATGGGGCGGCCCGTGCGTTATGGCGGCGAATTCGGCGGCTTTGACGAGCGCGCAAGCCATATGGCCGCGATTGCCGAGGGGGCGCTGGCCCCGGTCGAGGTGGGCGAAGACGCGAGTTTTCATCGCTATATCCGGCGTGTGCCGCATGGCGTCGTGTTCGTGGTGGCACCGTGGAACTACCCCTACATGACCGCGATCAACACCGTGGCCCCCGCGCTGATCGCCGGCAACGCCGTGGTGCTCAAACACGCCACGCAGACGCTTCTGGTGGGCGAGCGCATGGCGCGCGCCTTCCATTCGGCGGGGGTGCCGGAGGCGGTTTTCCGCAATGTCTTTCTCACCCACGACACCACCTCGGCGCTGATTTCCGAGGCTGCGTTCGATTTCATCAACTTCACCGGCTCTGTGGGAGGCGGGCAGGCGATGGAGCGCGCGGCGGCGGGCACCTTCACCGGGCTGGGGCTGGAACTGGGCGGCAAGGATCCGGGATATGTGATGGAGGATGCCGATCTGAATGCGGCGGTGGAGACGCTGATTGACGGGGCGATGTTCAATTCCGGGCAATGCTGCTGCGGGATCGAGCGTATTTACGTGCATGAGAGCCTGTTCGAGGATTTCGTTGCGCGGGCGGTCGGGATCGTGCAGGGCTATCGCCTCGGCAACCCGCTTGACCCCGAGACGACGCTGGGGCCGATGGCCAATGCCCGCTTCGCCGCCGAGGTGCGCGCGCAAGTGGACGAGGCGCTTGAGATGGGGGCGGTGGCGCATATCGCGCGTTTCGCGCAGGACGATGGCGGCACCTATCTCACCCCGCAAATCCTCACCAATGTCAGCCACGAGATGCGCGTGATGCGCGACGAGAGTTTCGGCCCCGTGGTGGGGATCATGCCGGTCGAGGGCGACGATGAGGCAACGCGGCTCATGAATGACAGCCCCTTCGGCCTCACCGCCTCGCTCTGGACTGCTGATACCGACCGCGCGGCGCGGATCGGCGATGCGCTTGAGACCGGCACCGTCTTCATGAACCGCGCCGATTACCTCGATCCCGGCCTGTGCTGGACCGGCTGCAAGCAGACGGGCCGCGGCGGCGCGCTCTCGGTCATCGGCTATCACAACCTCACCCGCCCGAAATCCTATCACCTGAAGAAGGTCACGTCATGACGCTTACCGCCAACTGGTCCTATCCGACCACGATCAAATTCGGGGCTGGCCGCATTTCTGAGCTGCCCGAGGCCTGCCGCAACGCCGGCATCACCCGGCCGCTTCTGGTCACCGACAAGGGCCTTGCGCCCCTGCCCATCACCGCGCGCGCGCTCGATATCCTGCGCGCGGGCGGGCTGGAGGCAGGCCTTTTTTCCGAGGTCGACCCCAACCCCAACGAGATCAACCTCGCCGCCGGGGTCGCCGCCTACAAGGCGGGCGGGCATGACGGGGTCATCGCCTTTGGCGGCGGCTCGGGGCTCGATCTGGGCAAATGCGTGGCCTTCATGGCCGGGCAGACCCGGCCCGTGTGGGATTTCGAGGATGTGGGCGATTGGTGGACGCGCGCCGATGCGGACGCCATCGCTCCGATCATCGCCGTGCCCACCACCGCCGGGACCGGCTCGGAGGTGGGGCGCGCCGGGGTGCTGACAAATTCCGTCAGCCACGAGAAAAAGATCATCTTTCACCCCAAATTCCTGCCCGCCACGGTGATCTGCGACCCGGAACTGACCGTGGGGATGCCCCGCGCGATCACCGCAGGCACCGGGCTTGACGCGTTTGCCCATTGTGTCGAGGCGTTTTCCTCGCCCCATTACCACCCGATGAGCCAGGGCATCGCGCTCGAGGGGATGCGGTTGGTTATCGACAACCTGCCCCGCGTGTTCGAGACCCCCGACGATATCGAGGCCCGCGCCCATATGATGAGCGCGGCGGCGATGGGGGCCACCGCGTTCCAGAAGGGGCTTGGCGCGATCCACGCCATGAGCCACCCGGTGGGGGCGCATTTCAACACCCATCACGGCACGACGAACGCGGTCTGCATGCCCGCCGTGCTCGATTTCAACGCCCCCGCCATCGCCGACCGCTTTGATCGCGCGGCGGGCTATCTCGGGATCGACGGCGGCTTTGACGGGTTTCGCGCCTTCGTGCAGGGCTTCAACGACCGGCTCGGCATCCCGCGCGGGCTGGCAGCGCTTGGCGTGACCGAGGCGGCCATTCCCGAACTGGTCAAGGGCGCGATCACCGATCCCTCTTGCGGCGGCAATCCGGTGACGCTGACCGAAGAGAACCTCACCAAGCTATTCCGCGCTGCCATGTAAGGGGCACGAGAGGGGTACTGCCCCTCTTGGCCTGCGGCCAATTCACCCCGGGGTATTGATAGCCAAGAAGAAGAAACGGTTTGTTAACCGCGATATGCGAGCCTTCGGATGCGGTACAGGCTGGGGAGCCGATGACCGCCCAAGGAGAAGCCGCGCCCGGCCTTGGCGTGCATCGGCAACGGCCGACCGATGCCAGCGCCGGGCGCGCACCTAGGCTGTTTCTTCTTGGCTGAAATACCCAAACCGCTCCGCCGGAAGCGCACGCAGCGTTGCTAGATCAGCCCCTCGGCGGCAAAGAGCGCGGCCACGTCGCGCTCGGGCCGCGCGCCGTAATGGCCGATCACCTCTGCCGCCGCGATACAACCCATCCGCCCCGCCACCGCAAGCGGCTTGCCCGTAGCCAGCCCGTAGAGAAAGCCTGCGGCGAATTGATCGCCCGCACCGGTGGTGTCGACCGGATCGACGCGCTTGACCGGCACGCTCACCGTCTCGTCACCCTCGACGATCACCACGTCATGGCCCGAGCGCGTGCAGACGATCAACCCGCTCTCGCTGGCCGCCTGTTCCAGCGCCGCGCCAAGATCCTCGGTCTGGAAGAGCGCGCACCATTCATGCTCATTACCGAGAACGAAATCGAGCGACCCGAGAAGGGCGCGAAAATCGTCGCGGTGCCGCTCCACGCAGAACGGATCCGAGAGCGTGATCCCCGCACGACCGCCCCCCGCCCGCGCCGCCTGCGCCGCGCGCTCGAAGGCCGCCTTGCCCTTGGGCTTGTCGTAGAGATAACCCTCGAGGAACAAAAGCCCCGCCTGTCCCGCCACCGTGTCGGGCACGTCGGCCTCGTCAAGGTCGGTCGAGATTCCCAGATAGGTGTTCATCGACCGCTCGCCATCGGGCGAGACGAAGATCATCGAGCGCGAGGTGGGCAGCGCGCCCGCGCGCGGCGGGTTGACGAATTCGGTGCCGACGGCGCGCATTGCTTCGGCGTAATAGCGGCCCAGGTCGTCATCGTTCACCCGCCCGATGAAGGCCGTGGACAGGCCCAGCGCGCCGATCCCGGCCACGCTATTGGCGACCGAGCCGCCCGGCATCTGCCGCCGCTCCGGCATCTGCTCGTAGAGATATTCGGCGCGCTCGATCTCGATCAGTTGCATCACGCCCTTGTCGATTGCCATGCGGGCGAGAAAGGCGTCGTCGCAGCGCCCGATCACATCGACGATGGCGTTGCCGATGCCGACAACCTGATATTGTGTCATATGGTTTTATCCTCATAGGGGCAGAGATCGCGGATCAGGCACGTGCCGCAGGCGGGTTTGCGCGCCTTGCAGGTATAGCGGCCATGCAGGATCAGCCAGTGATGCGCGTGGCGCTGGAAATCAACCGGGATATGGTCCTCGATCGCGCGTTCGACCGCCTCCACATCCTTGCCGGGGCAGATGCCGGTGCGGTTGCCGATACGAAAAATATGCGTATCCACGGCCTGCGCCGGATGACCCCACCACATGTTGAGCACGACATTGGCGGTCTTGCGTCCGACACCGGGCAGCGATTGCAGCGCGGCGCGGGAATTGGGCACGCAGCCGCCATAATCCTCGACAAGGATGCGGCTGAGTTTCAGCACGTTTCGGGCCTTGTTGCGATAAAGGCCGATGGTCTTGATATGGCTGATGAGCGCCTCTTCGCCAAGCGCAAGCATCTTTTCCGGCGTATCGGCGATCTGGAAAAGCGCGCGCGTGGCGCGGTTCACGCCCAGATCGGTGGCCTGCGCCGAAAGCGCCACCGCCACCAGCAGGGTGAAGGCGTTGACATGGTCAAGCTCGCCCTTCGGTTCGGGCTCTGCCGCCTGAAAGCGGGTAAAGATCTCGCGGATCGTGTGATAGTCGAGTTGGCGCGCCATGCCGCTTCTATGGCGTGAAAGCGGGGAATGCGCAACATTCGGGTCGCGGGGCGCGCGCGCGCGGCCTATCTTGGGGTAAACCACCGGGGGCCGCAATGTCGCAGAGCTATCATTACAATGTCATGCGCCGCGCCATCGCGCTGATTGACGCGAGCGGCGAGGGACTGACGCTTGAGGAGCTGGCGGGCGAGATGGGGATGAGCGCGGCGCATTTCCAGCGGCTGTTCTCGGCTTGGGTCGGCGTCTCGCCAAAGCGGTATCAGCAATATCTGGCGCTGGGCCACGCCAAGGAGATGCTGGCGCAGCGCTTTACCACGCTGGAGGCGGCCGAGGCGGCGGGGCTGTCGGGCACGGGGCGGCTGCACGATCTGTTCCTGCGATGGGAGGCGATGAGCCCCGGCGCGGCCGCCCGGCGCGGGGCGGGGCTGCGCATCAGCTATGGCTGGTTCCCAAGCCCCTTTGGCGAGGCGTTGGCAATGGGCACCGGGCGCGGCCTCTGCGGGCTGGCCTTCGCCGGTGAGGTGGGGCGCGAGGCGGCCATGCGCGACCTCTGCGCGCGCTGGCCCGAGGCCGATTTCACCGAATCCCCCGAGGCCGTCGCGCCCTGGGTCGCGTCGGCCTTTGCCGGGCGCGGGGAGGCGCGGCTGCACATGATCGGCGCGCCGTTCCAGATCAAGGTCTGGGAGGCGCTGCTGCGTATCCCCTCGGGCCATGTCACCACCTATTCCGAGATCGCCCGCGCCATCGGCCATCCCCGCGCCGTGCGCGCCGTCGGCACCGCCGTGGGGCGCAACCCGGTGAGCTTGCTCATTCCCTGCCACCGCGCGCTGCGCAAATCGGGCGCGCTTGGCGGCTATCACTGGGGCCTGCCCGTGAAGCGCGCCATCCTCGCACGAGAAAGCGCGCAGGCCGAGGGATAGGCGGGACTCTGCACGCGCGCGCATCTTTGACCGCGAATATGGCTTGGGATGGGGCGTGATATTGCATATCAATGCGTCAATCCCGATGTATCGGGCAGATCAAACACACGAGGCACTTATCATGATCCGGGCACGAACTCCGATCTTTCTTCTTTCCGGCGCGGCACTTCTTCTGGTCACGGCCTGCACCGATCCGGGCTATGTCTCCGGGCAGGACCCAAGGCAGAAAACCAGACAGGGCGCGATCATCGGCGGCCTCATCGGTGCCGGGACCGGCGCGGCCGTGAGCGACAACAAGGCCGGCGGCGCGCTGCTTGGCGGGGCCATCGGCGCGCTTGGCGGGGCGGCCATCGGCAACGCGCTCGACAAGCAAGAGGCCGAACTGCGCCAGCAACTCGACAGCGATGTGAAGATCGTTAATACCGGCGACCGGCTTATCCTGACCATGCCGCAGGATATCCTCTTTGCCACCGACAGCTCTACCGTCGCGCCGGGACTGCGCGATGATCTGTTCAAGGTGGCCTCGAGCCTTCAGCGCTATCCCGACACCACGGTGCAGGTGGTCGGCCATACCGACAGCGATGGTGCCGCGAGCTATAACCAGCAGCTATCCGAGCGGCGCGCCAATGCCGTGGCCGATGTGCTGATGAATGGCGGCGTGCCTTTCGGGCGCATCCGCGCCTTTGGACGGGGCGAGGATCAGCCGGTGGCCTCGAACCTCACCCCCGAGGGCAAGCGCCAGAACCGCCGGGTGGAAATCGTGATCCTGCCGAACTGAGGCAGGGTGGCCCCGGTAGCGGCCCTGAGTATTTCTGGAAAGATGAAGCGGGGCGGCCACATGCGGGCCGCCCTTTTTGCTATTCTGCCGCGACCTCTGCTGCCTCGACACGCACGGCCGAGTATTTGAACTCGGGGATCTTGCCGTAGGGATCAAGCGCCGGGTTGGTCAGGATATTCGCCGCCGCCTCGACATAGGCGAAGGGCAGAAACACCATGTCGGGCGAAACCGCCCGGTCGGCGCGCGCCATGACGGTGACCGATCCGCGCTTGGTCGTCAGCCGCACCATGCCGCCCGGCACCACCCCGAGACGGCGCAGGGTCGAGGGGTGCAGCGAGCAATTCGCCTCCGGCTCCACCGCGTCGAGCACGCTGGCGCGCCGCGTCATCGAGCCGGTATGCCAATGCTCCAGCTGCCGTCCGGTGGTCAGCACCATCGGATAATCGGCATCGGGCACATCGTCGGGCGGGATGATCGCGGCGGGGGTGAACCGCGCGCGGCCCTCGGGGCGCGGAAAACCATCGCCAAAGACCACCGCATGGCCGGGATGATCGGGGGCGGGACAGGGATAGGTGACGGCGTTTTCACGCGCGAGCCGCTCCCATGTGATGTTGTCGAGCGAGCGCATATTGTGCTTCATCTCGGCGAAGATATCTGCCGGGCCGTCATAGTGCCAGCCAAGGCCAAGACGGTTGGCGAGCGCCACGGTGATCGCCCAATCCTCGCGCGCCTCGCCCGGCGGCGTGACAGCGGCGCGGCCAATCTGCACCTGACGGTTGGTGTTGGTGACGGTGCCGGATTTCTCGTAAAACGCCGAGGCAGGCAGGATCACATCGGCATAATTGGCCGTCTCGGTCAGGAAGATGTCCTGCACCACCAGATGTTCCAACTTGGCGAGCGCGTCGCGGGCGTGCTCTACATCCGGGTCGGACATCGCCGGGTTTTCGCCGAGGATATACATGCCCCGGATCGCGCCCTCGTGGACCGCATCCATGATCTCAGTCACGGTGAGGCCCTTTTGCGCGCTGAAATCCTCGCTTTGCCAGACCTCGGTAAAGGCGCGGCGCACGGCATCGCTGGTCACCGTCTGGTAATCGGGCAGGAACATCGGCACCAGCCCCGCATCGGACGCGCCCTGCACGTTGTTTTGACCGCGCAGCGGGTGCAGCCCGGTGCCGGGGCGGCCGACATGGCCGCACATCAGCGCCAGTGAAATCAGGCAGCGCGAATTGTCGGTGCCGTGGATATGCTGGCTTATCCCCATTCCCCAGAAGATCATCGCCGATTTCGCGCCCGCAAACTCGCGCGCCACGTCGCGCAGCGTCTCGGCGGGGATGCCACAGAGGGAAGCCATCTTCTCGGGCGGGAATTGCGCCAGATGCGCCTTTTCGGCCTCCCAGTTCTCGGTGAAACCGGCGATATATTGCTGGTCGTAAAGCCCCTCTTCGACGATCACGTTCATGATCGCGTTCAGCATCGCCACGTCCATGCCGGGCTTGAATTGCAGCATATGGGTGGCAAAGCGACGCAACCCCACGCCGCGCGGGTCCATCACGATGAGCTTGCCGCCGCGCTTGGTGAACTGCTTGAAATAGGTGGCGGCAACGGGATGGTTCTCGATCGGGTTGGCCCCGATGACGATGGCCACATCGGCATTCTCGATCTCGTTGAACGTGGCCGTGACCGCACCAGAACCCACATTCTCGATCAAGGCCGCCACCGATGAGGCATGGCAAAGCCGCGTGCAATGATCGACATTGTTATGGCCAAAGCCCTGCCGGATGAGTTTCTGGAAGAGATAGGCCTCTTCATTGGTGCATTTGGCGCTGCCAAAGCCCGCGACCGCCTCGCCGCCGTGGCTGTCCTTAAGCCGCGCCATCCCGCCTGCGGCAAAATCGAGCGCCTCGTCCCACTCCGCCTCGCGGAAAAACGCCTGCCAGTTGCCGGGATCGACGTTGAGGCCCTTGGGCGGAGCATCCTCGCGCCGGATCAGCGGCTTGGTGAGGCGGTGGGGGTGGTGGATATAGTCGAACCCGAACCGCCCCTTGACGCAAAGCCGCCCCTGATTGGCGGGGCCGTTGATCCCCTCGACATATTTGACGCGACCATCCTTGACCTTGAGCGAGACCTGACAGCCGACGCCGCAGAAGGGGCAGAGGCTCTGCACCTCCTCGTCGTAATCTGCGCTGTTTCCCTGCTGCGCGTCATCAAGCACGGTGGCGGGCATCAGCGCGCCGGTGGGGCAGGCCTGCACGCATTCGCCACAGGCAACGCAGGTGCTACTGCCCATCGGATCGGCGAAATCGAACACCGGATAGGCATCGTGCCCGCGTCCTGCCATGCCGATCACATCGTTGACCTGCACCTCGCGGCAGGCGCGCACACACAGGCCGCATTGAATGCAGGCATCAAGATTGACGCGCATCGCCACATGGCTGTCATCGAGGAGCGGGATACGGTCGCGCTCAAGCTTGGGAAAGCGGCTATGGGTGACGCCGTTCACTTCGGCCATGTCCCACAGGTGGCTCGCGGCGTCGTGCGAGACCTCGCGCTCGGGCTGATCGGCGAGCAGCATCTCGACCACCATCTTGCGCGCGCTTTCCGCGCGGGCCGAATTGGTCATCACCACCATGCCATCCTTCGCCTCGCGGATACACGACGCGATCAGCGTGCGCTCCCCCTCGAGCTCGACCATGCAGGCGCGGCAGTTGCCATCGGGGCGATAGCCGGGGGCAGGCTTGTGGCACAGGTGCGGGATCTTGAGGCCTCGGCCATTGGCGACCTCCCATATGGTCTGACCAGCCTCGGCCTCGACCTCACGGCCATCGAGTGTGAATCGGATTGTCTGGGCCATGCCGCGTCTCCCTTGCCTTGCCCGGATATAGACCATGGGTGCGCCGGGCGCGGTCTGTCAATCCCGACACAAGCACGCGGTTTTACGCCACGGGCGCGCCGGGGCGCGGGCCCAAAGAAAAAGCGCGCCGCAGTCTCCTGCGGCGCGCCGATACGCTCACCAAGCTCAGGCGTGGCTCAGTCTGCCGATTCCTCGGCTGTCAGCTCCTCGCCGGTCGCCTGATCGACCATCTTCATCGCAAGGCGCACCTTGCCACGGTCGTCAAAGCCCAGCAGCTTGACCCAGACTTCCTGCCCCTCCTTGAGCACGTCGGACGGGTGGTTCAGGCGGCGGTTCTCGATCTGGCTGACATGCACCAACCCATCGCGCTTGCCGAAGAAGTTCACGAAGGCCCCGAAATCGACGATCTTGACGACGGTGCCCTTGTAGATCTTGCCCTCTTCCGGCTCTGCCACGATCGAATGGATCATGTCATAGGCCTTCTGGATGGCCTCGCCATTGGGCGATGCGATCTTGATGATGCCCTCGTCGTTGATATCGACCTTGGCCCCCGAAACCTCGACGATCTCGCGGATCACCTTGCCGCCCGAGCCAATCACTTCGCGGATCTTGTCGGTGGGGATCTGCATGGTCTCGATGCGCGGCGCGTGGACCGAGAACTCATTGGCCCCGGTCAGCGCCTTGCTCATCTCGCCCAGGATATGCATCCGGCCTTCGCGCGCCTGCGTTAGGGCCTGCTTCATGATCTCGGGCGTGATGCCCGCAACCTTGATATCCATTTGCAGCGAGGTGATGCCCTCGGTCGTGCCTGCCACCTTGAAATCCATGTCGCCGAGGTGATCCTCGTCGCCAAGAATATCCGACAGGATTGCGAACTCGCCGTCTTCCTCAAGCACCAGCCCCATGGCCACACCGGCCACCGAGGTCTTGAGCGGCACGCCCGCATCCATCATCCCCAGCGACGAGCCGCAGACCGTCGCCATCGACGAAGAGCCGTTCGATTCTGTGATCTCCGAGACCAGACGGATCGTGTAGGGGAAATCGGTCGCCGGCGGCAGGACTGCCTGAAGCGCGCGCCAGGCGAGCTTGCCGTGGCCGATTTCACGCCGTCCCGGAGGGCCAACGCGCCCCGCCTCGCCCACCGAATAGGGGGGGAAGTTGTAATGCAGCAGGAAGTTCGATTTGAAATTCCCGTGCAGCGCGTCGACGAACTGCTCGTCATCACCGGTGCCGAGCGTGGTCACCACGAGCGCCTGCGTTTCGCCACGGGTAAAGAGCGCCGAGCCATGCGTGCGCGGCAGGAGGCCGGTTTCGCAAACGATGGGGCGGATCTCGTCCAGACGACGGCCGTCGATGCGGTTGCCGTTCTTGACCACGTCACCGCGCAGCACATCGGATTCGAGCTTTTTCAGCGCGGCACCAAGGTTGGCATCCTCAAGCTGGTCCTCGCTCAGCTGCGCCTTGATCGCGGCCTTGGCGGCGGAAATCGCGTGGGTGCGCTCCTGCTTGTCGCGGATCGCGAAAGCGGCGCGCATCTGCTCTTCCCCGGCAGCTTTGACCGCAGCATAAAGCGCGGAATAATCCGGCGGGGTGAAATCGAACGGCTCTTTGGCGCATTCCTCGGCAAATTCGATGATCAGGTCGCAAACCGGCTTGATCTGCTCATGGGCAAAGGTCACCGCGCCCAGCATCTCATCCTCCGACAGCTCATAAGCCTCGGATTCGACCATCATCACAGCGTCCCGCGTCGCCGCAACCACCAGATCGAGCCGCTGCTCGGGGTTGTTGCGCAGATCGTGCATGTCGTCGATCTCGGGGTTGAGGATGTAGTCGCCATCGACATAACCCACGCGGCAGGCACCAATCGGGCCACGGAACGGCGCGCCCGAAATCGTCAGCGCGGCAGAGGTGGCGATCATCGCGACCATATCCGGGTCGTTGACCAGATCGTGGCTCAGCACGGTGCACATCACCAGCGTTTCATGCTTGAAGCCGGGGACGAAAAGCGGGCGAATGGGCCGGTCGATGAGGCGCGCGGTCAGCGTCTCTTTCTCCGAGGGGCGCGCCTCGCGCTTGAAAAAGCCGCCGGGCACCTTGCCGGCCGCATAGTATTTTTCCTGATAATGGACCGTCAGCGGGAAGAAATCCAATCCCGGCTTGGGTTCCTTGGCAAAGGTCACGTTGGCCATGACCGAGGTCTCGCCCAGCGTGGCGATCACGGAGCCGTCAGCCTGACGGGCGATCTTGCCAGTTTCGAGGGTGAGGGTTTCCTCGCCCCATTGCATCGATTTTTTCGTCTCAGTAAACATCACGTTTCCTAGCTTGGCCACAGCGGGCGTATCCCGCGCGGCCCGTTTCATACGGGGCCCCATGCCCCACGGCCCTTTCGTCTTTGTCCTGCGACACCGGCAAAGGCCGGACCGGGCCGCAATCGGATCATACGAAAACCGCGCCCGTTGGGCGCGGTTTCATGTGTCAGCGGCGGATGCCGAGGCGCTTGATGAGGTCGGTATAGCGTGCCTCTTCCTTGCGCTTGAGGTAATCCAGCAGCTTGCGGCGCTGAGCCACCATCATCAGAAGGCCACGGCGACCGTGGTTGTCCTTCTTGTGGGTCTTGAAATGCTCGGTGAGCGTGGTGATCCGCGAAGTGAGAATGGCAACTTGCACTTCGGGAGAGCCGGTATCGCCCTCCTTGGTCGCGAATTCCTTGATGACACGGGCTTTTTCTTCGACAGTGATCGACATCGGTCTCTCCTTTGGTTCGAGGGTTGCGGGCGCAAGCCGGGATGTCGTCCAGCAAGGTCCGGGCCCGCCACGTCACCGCGCCGGGATTCTCGCGCGTATAAGGGAAAACCCGTTAAAAAGAAAGCGGGAATTGCCCCGTGGCCAACAGCCCCGGATCACGTGTTAGGCAGAACCGGCATCTGCGCCTGCGGCACCAGCGCCACATGATCGAGCGTCAGGCCCGCCGCGTTGGCGATATGCGCGACCTCGACCCCGTCGAGCAGCAGGCGTTGATCGGCGGCATTGGCGGCATCCGGTTCAAGGGTAATCTCCGGTTCCGGCCCGCCCTCGTGATAGAACACCATGAGCATGTCCTGCGCGACCGAGAAATCGAGGATTTCCGCCTGATGGTCACCATCGAGCCAATCGCCCAACATCACCGTATCGGCCCCGCTGCCGGTGGTGACGATATCGCCGCGTCCGGCGATGATCGCATCATCGCCCCCGCCGCCGTTGAGGTAATCGCGGCCGGTGTCGATATCGTCCACGCGCCCGGTCGCGGGATCGTCCACCACCCCGCTAAGCGTATCGCTGCCATGCCCGCCAAAGAGCGTATCCGACCCCATGCCACCGTCAATCCGGTCATCGTCAAGATCACCATGCAGCGCGTCATCGCCCGCCCCGCCGTGAAGCGTGTCATTCCCGGCGCTGCCAACAAGGCTGTCCTCACCCGCGCCGCCCCAGAGCACATCCTCGCCATTATGCCCGAACAGGCGGTCATCGCCCGCCTCGCCGTATAGGGTATCGTTCCCGTCTTCGCCGTGGATTGTATCCTCGCCCGCATCCCCATGCAGCGCATCCGCATCATCCCCCCCGCGGATCTCGTCATCGCCATCGCCGCCGGTGATCGTATCCTCGCCGCCGCGCCCGCCAATCATCTCGCGGGCCTCGGTGCCGGTAATGGTTTCGGTCTCTTCGCCACCATCGACGATCTGCCACCCGCCCTGCGCGTCCGGAGCCTGCATCTCGCTATTTGCCGAGATGTCAGGATCGGCGTCGTCGGTCGCGGTTTCGCCCTCCAAAGACCCGGTATCGGCATCGTCAACGGTGATACCGACCTCGGACAGCCCCAGCGCCGCGCTCAGCAGGTCAGGGCCATTATCATCAGCCGTCTCCGCATCATCGTCTGCCATGTCGGTCGATGGATCGTCATCGCCGCCGCTCAGCCCGACAAAGGACGACGCACCGATGGCCGCAATCCCGAGAAGACTCGCAAAAAACAACATGGCAATACCCTGCGCGACATCAACGTATCATGCCACGCGCCGCAGCCAGGGGACAACATATTGTTGCATCCGTGGTTAACGCATGGCCGTGTCGGCCTGCCGCCCCCTTGGCCGCACCTCGTATCCCGGCTCCTCGGGTTCGTCATCGACCATTTCCGCCGGAAATCCAGGGGCGGTGATGTCAAGCCCGGTAGCCTCTTCAAGCCGCCGGATGATATCGTCGGATTGCGCCCGCGCACCGTAACGCGCCATCCCGTCGCGAAAAATCCCGATCATCAGCGGCGAGATTTCCAGCGGCACCCCGGCACGTTCGGCGATGGTCTGAAAGAGGCCGATATCCTTCATCACCAGGTCCATGGTGAAACTGATGTCGCGCGAGCCGTTGAGGATCACCTGGCTCTCGGTCTCGTGGACAAAGGAGGTGCCGGAACTGATGCGGATCGCCTCGTAGGTGGTGGCAAGGTCCATCCCCGCCGCCTTCATCGTCACCAACGCCTCGCAGAGCGACAGCAGGTTGGCGGTGGCGAGATAGTTGGTCATCACCTTCAGCACCGAGGCACTGCCCAGCTCGCCGGTATGCAGCACCCGCCGCCCCAGCGTCGTGAGCAGCGGCAGGATGCGCTCGAACGTGGCCCGGTCGCAGCCCGCAAAGATCGAGATATTGCCGGTCGCGGCCCTATGGCACCCGCCCGAGACCGGGCAATCCACCGCCGCGCCCCCGCGCGCGACCACCTCTGCCCCGAGCCTGCGAATCTCCGCCTCGTCGGTGGTGGACATTTCCAGCCAGATCTTGCCGGGGCCGACTTCGGGAAGCATCTCCTCCATCACCGCCGCACTCGCCGCCGGAGAGGGCAGGCAGGTGATGACCACCTCGCAGTCACGCATGATCTGCGCCGGGCCCTCGCCCGCGACCGCGCCGCGCGCGGCAAAGCCGTCGCGCAACTCGCGGTTCAGGTCGTGAACCGTGAGATTGTGACCATTGCGCAAGAGGCTTCCCGCCAGTTTGCCCCCGACATTTCCAAGCCCGATGAATCCAATCCGCATCTGCCCCTCCCGGCACCAGGTGATGCGCCAGCCTTTCGCGATTCGGCCGTGAAAATCAAAGGAGAAATTTCATAAGGACGCTCAGCGAAGCCGCAACGTGTCGCCCGGTTCCAGCCGCGGCTCCAGCGCGATACGCACCTGCTCACGCGCCTCGGGGCTTCCCGCCTGCGTGGCAATGATCCCGGCCGCGCGGCGCCCGATTTCGAGGCGGCAGGCATCCATCGTGGCAAGCCTGCGCGGCAGACCGTCGAGCAACTCGACCCCGTTGAACCCGGCAAGCCCGATGGTTCCGGGAATGTCCAATCCCTGTTCGAGCAGGTAGAGCAGCCCCCCTGCCCCTATCATATCATTGGAATAATAGAGAAAATCGAGGTCCGGCGTGCGGCGCAGCATTTCGGCGGTCATCTCGCGCCCCTTGGCCAGCGCCGATCCGCCGGAATAGAATTCCTGATCGGCCATCTCGATTCCGCCCTTGGCCAGCGCGGCGGTAAACCCCTCGAAGCGTTTGCGCGCGCGATGATCGAGTGGCATTTTCGTGCCCATGAAGCCGATCCGCCGATAGCCCGCCCGGATGATCGCCTGCGCCATCTGCTGCCCGGCGCGGCGGTGCGAAATCCCCACCACCGAATCGACCGGCGTGCCGTCCACATCCATGATCTCGACCACCGGGATGCCCGACGCGGCCAGCATGGCGCGGCTTGCATCCGAATGTTCCAGCCCCGCGATAATCACCCCGGCAGGCCGCCATGACAGCATTTCATATAGAACTTTTTCTTCCTTTTCCGGGCGATAGCCTGTCAGCCCCACCACCGGCTGAAGCCCGGTTTCATCCAGAACCCCGGTGATACCGGTCATCACCTCGGGAAACACCATGTTGGACATGGACGGGATGATGACCGCCACGAGATTGACCCGCTGGCTCGCCAGCGCGCCGGCGATCTTGTTGGGCACATAGCCCAGCCGCCGCGCCGCCTCGAGAACGCGCAGGCGCGTCCCCTCCGACACGTCGCGCTTGTTGCGCAGCACGCGGCTTACGGTCATTTCCGACACGCCCGCCGCCTCGGAGACGTCGCGCAGGGTCAGCGGGTGGCGGTTGGGTGATGTCAAGAACGTGATCCAAAAAGGAAATCCTGATCCATTGATAACGCAGACCCGCCCGCACGATCAAGCGCCGCCGCCCAAAGCCCCGCGCCCGGCTCGCGAAAACGGCGATGACAAACCCCATCAAAGCCGCTAGACCACCCGCGCGCGGCCCCGTGGCTCAACTGGATAGAGCAGCCCCCTCCTAAGGGGCAGGTTGCAGGTTCGAATCCTGCCGGGGTCACCATAAACGCTTGTGGCGGCGCGTGACGGACGGATGACGGCCACGCAAATCATGCGCCATCGCGCCCCTTGTCGTCGCCCCGTAGCCGGCTTATCTTGCCTCTTGCAGCACCGGCCCACGTGCCGTGCCTGCTGCGCCCGAGGGCTCATCGCCCTGACCCTGTCAGGCCCCCTGATCCCCTGAGCACGGCCCGGTCCGGCATTCCGCCCGACCGGGGCTTTCAGGAGCAGATCCCATGTCCAAAGGTAAAAGCCAGAGCAACCGCGAGGCCAAGAAACCCAAGAAGGAAAAGCCCAAGGTCCTTGCCACCGCGAATTCCAACAGTGGCAAGACCGCCCCCGTGATCGCGGGCAAATCGGTCAAGTGACCCCGGCCATCGCGCGCAGGGCAGCATTGGCCCTGTGCGCTGCCTGCCCTCCGGGGCGTGTTGCGTCACCGTTTTATCTGCCCGGCTTAAGGCGATGTTAACCGCCGCACGGTTACGCTTGGCCGATGCGGTGGTTTGCGCCTTTTCTCCTGCTGGCTCTGGGTGCCTGCGCGCAGCCCGGCCCCGCCTTTTACGGCGTGGCCCCGGTACCGGTCACGGTCGGCCAGAGCAGGTTTGACGTGCGCATTGTCGGGCGGCACGCGCAGGCGATCCGTCTGAGCCGGGAATGGGCCCCGCGCACGGCGTCGGTCGCGCCGCGCGCGGCTGCGGCCATCGCGGCGGCAAGCGGTTGCGATGTGCCCCGGCTCTGGGGCGATCAGGCGATGATCGAGGCGCTGCTTGTCTGCGGGCCGGATGCGTCCCGGCGGCGCGGCACCGCGCGCGCCTATGAGTGCCGCACCGTGCCCACCCACCGGCGGTGGACGGAGCTGGCCTGCCGCCCGCGCGGGGGAGCTACGACAGGTATTTTTCCATGAAAACCGAGCTGGGCGCATCCGGGTAATCGCCGAACGGCCCGCGCCGCACAAAGCCGTGGCGCGCATAGAGCCGCAGGGCGGCCTCCAGCCGGTCGCCGGTTTCAAGCCGCAGGCACGGGAGCGCCTGCGCCCGCGCCTCGGCCTCGATCCGGGCCAAGAGCGCCTCGGCCACGCCCTGCCCGCGCGCCGCCCCGTCCACGAACATGGATTTCACCTCGCCATAGCCATCGCAAAGCGCGAGCGCGCCTGTGCCGACCGTCTCGCCCTCCCGCAGCGCCACGAAAAACCGGATATCGGGGGCCGCGAGCGCGCCCGGATCGAGACAGAAATTCTCCTCGGGCGGGAACAGCGCGCGCATGAGATCATGCGATTGCCGCAAGAGCGCCGCCGCGCCCGGATCACGCGGGTCGCCAGGGGCTATGACAAGGCCGGGTGCGGTGTGCATGGCATCGGGATACGCCGCCCCCGCCCGGCGCGCAAGCCGCCTGACGGCGGGATCGCGCCCAATATCGTGTGGATAACTCGCCCCATCTCCCCATATCCTGTGTTTCAATATTGACAGCCGCCCCCCTGGGCCAGCACAATTCCCCATCATCGGACCCAATCACCCCGAGGGCGGGCGCGCGTGCAGTTCTCACGGCTCAGACTGACCGGCTTCAAGAGCTTCGTCGATCCCACCGATCTGGTGATCGCCGAGGGGCTGACCGGCGTTGTCGGCCCCAATGGCTGTGGCAAGTCCAACCTCCTGGAGGCGTTGCGCTGGGTGATGGGCGAGAACCGCGCCAAGGCGATGCGCGGCGATGGCATGGAGGACGTGATCTTTGCCGGCTCCGCCAGCCGCCCGGCGCGCAATTTCGCCGAGGTGGTGATCCATCTCGACAATTCCGAGCGGCTCGCGCCCGCCGGGTTCAACGAGACCGACCATCTCGAGATCACCCGCCGGATCACCCGCGACGTGGGCAGCGCATACAAGCTCAACGGCAAGGAACTGCGCGCGCGCGATGTGCAGATGCTCTTTGCCGATGCCTCGACCGGGGCGCATTCGCCCGCGCTGGTGCGGCAGGGGCAGATATCCGAGCTTATCAACGCGCGGCCCAAGTCGCGGCGGCGTGTCCTTGAAGAGGCGGCGGGGATTTCCGGCCTCTACCAGCGCCGCCACGAGGCAGAGCTGAAACTGCGCGGCGCAGAGGCGAACCTGACCCGCGTCGATGACGTGATCGAGCAATTGGCCAGCCAGATCGCGCAATTGACCCGGCAGGCGCGGCAGGCGGCACGCTATCGCCAGATCGGCGAGGAATTGCGCCGCGCCGAGGGGCTGTTGCTGTGGCGGCGCTGGGCCGAGGCCGACGAGACCCGCGCCGGGGCCGAGACCGCGCTGCGTGAGCACACCCTTGACGCCGCCCGCGCCGAGCGCGCCGCCCGCGAGGCGGCACGGCTGCGCGCCGAGGCCGACGCGGCGGTGCCCCCCGCCCGCGAGGAAGAGGCCATCGCCGCCGCCATTCTCCAGCGTCTGGCGGTGCAGCGCGACACGCTGGCGCAACAGGAAAGCGCCGCGCGCGCCGAGATCGCCACGCTCGAGGCACGCATCGCGCAGCTTGACCGCGACATGGAGCGCGAGGCCGGGCTGAACCGCGATGCCCATGACACCATCGCGCGACTGGATTGGGAGGCGGCAGAGCTTGCCAAGGCGTCTCAGGGCCAGGACGCACGCCTGGAGGCGGCAACCGCAGAGGCGGCGGAGGCGGCGCGTATCCTTGAGGCGCGCGAGGCCGATCTGAGCCAGATGACCGAGGATATGGCGCGGCTGTCGGCGCGCCACCAATCCGCGCAACGCCTGATTGACGACAATCGCAAGACGCTTCTACGCAGCGAGGCCGAGGCAGAGCGCGCCCGCGCCGCGCGCGCGCAGGCCCGCGACGCAGAGCAGGGCGCCGGGGCCGCCCAAGTAGCGGCAGAGCAGGCCGAAGCCCGTGCCGTGGAGCGCGCGCAGGCGGCAGAGGCCGCGCTTGTCGCCGCCGACGAGGCCCGCGCCGAGGCCCAGAGCCGCGAGGCGGAGGCGCGCGCCGCCCGCTCCGAGGCCGAGGGCGAATTGGGCGCGCTGCGCGCCGAAGCCGCGGCGCTGGCACGGTTGGTGGAGCGCGATACCGCCGAGGGCGGGCAGATCATGGACGCGTTGCAGGTGGCTCCCGGTTACGAGAAGGCGCTGGGGGCCGCGCTGGCCGATGATCTGCGCGCGCCCGAGGTGGCGGCGGACGGGCCGTCGGGCTGGTGCGACCTGCCCTTCTATCCCGCGCCGCAGCCGCTCCCCGAGGGGGTGGCGGCGCTCGGCGCTCATGTCACGGTCCCGGCGGTGCTGGCGCGGCGGATGGCGCAGATCGGCCTTGTCGAGCCGGAGGATGGCCCGCGTCTTCAACCGCTGCTGAGGCCGGGGCAACGGCTGGTCAGCCGCGAGGGCGATCTGTGGCGCTGGGACGGGTTCCGCACATGGGCCGAGGATGCGCCCTCGGCGGCGGCGCTGCGGCTGGAACAGCTCAACCGGCTGGAAGAGCTCAAGCAACAGCTAGAGCGGGCAGAGGCGCGGGCCGATGGCGCGTTGCGCGCGCACGAGGCGCTGCGCGCCGATCTCGCCGCGCGCACCGAAGAGGATCGCGCCGCGCGCGAGGCCCGCCGCGCCGCCGATGCCGCCCTGACCGAGACGAGCCGCGCGCTAAGCCGCGCCGAGGCCGACCGCAGCCTTGCCGCCTCGCGCAACGAATCGCTGGGCCTTGCCGTCGCGCGTCACGAGGAAGAGGCCGAGGCCGCGCGCGCCGCGCTGGCGCAGGCCGAGGCTGCGCTGGCGGGGTTGGCAGACCTGGCCTCGGCGCGGGCCGGGCTTGAGGATATCAAGACCGCCGTCGAGGCCGCGCGCATCGCCATGATGACGCGGCGTTCGGCGGCGGATGAATTGCGCCGCGAGGGCGAGCGGCGCACGGTGCGCCGACAGGAAATCGCCCGCGAGGCGAGCGGATGGCGGCACCGGCTGGAGACCGCAGAGACCCGTGCCGCCGAGCTTGCCGAGCGCAAGGCCACGTCGGAGCAGGAGTTGGCCGAGGCGCGGGCCACGCCCGAGATGCTGGTGGCCAAGCGCGCCGACCTGGCCGGGGAGATCACCCGCGCCGAGGCGCGCCGCGCTGCCGCCGCCGATGCGCTCTCTGCCACCGAGGGGGCAGCGCGGCAGGCCGCCACGGATGAGCGCGACGCCGAGCGCCACGCCTCCGAGGCGCGCGAGGCCCGCGCCCGCGCCGAGGCGCGGCGCGACGGCGCGCGCGAGGCCTGCGAGCAGGCCGCCGAGCGGATCATGGAGGCGCTTGGCCTGACACCCGAGGCGTTGCGCGACACACTCGGGGTTGACCCGGCGGCGATGCCGGCCCCGGACGCGATCGAGGCCGATGTGGCCCGGCTAAAGCGTCAGCGCGAGGCGCTTGGCGCGGTCAACCTGCGCGCCGAGGAAGACGCCGCCGAGGTCGAGACCGAACACGCCTCGCTCAGCGCGGAAAAGGCCGATCTGGAGGCGGCGATCAAGACGCTGCGCAACGGGATCGCGAGCCTCAACCGCGAGGGGCGCGAGCGGCTCTTGACCGCGTTCGAGCAGGTGAACTCGAATTTCACCCTGCTGTTTCGCCACCTCTTTGGCGGCGGCGAGGCCAACCTGGTGCTGGTCGAGAGCGACGATCCGTTGGAGGCGGGCCTCGAGATCATGTGCCAGCCGCCGGGCAAGAAGCTCTCGACGCTGTCGCTTTTGTCGGGGGGCGAGCAGACGCTGACCGCGCTGGCGCTGATTTTCGCGGTGTTCCTGGCCAATCCCGCGCCGATCTGCGTGCTGGATGAGGTGGATGCGCCGCTTGACGATGCCAATGTCACGCGGTTCTGCGACCTCTTGGATGAAATGTGCCGCCGCACCGCGACGCGGTTTCTCATCATCACCCATCACGCGGTGACGATGAGCAGGATGGACCGTCTTTTCGGCGTGACGATGGCCGAGCAAGGGGTGAGCCAGCTTGTCTCGGTCGATCTCAAGAAGGCGGAAGCGATGGTGGCATAAGTTGCGCGGCCTCAGCCTGTTCGCGGTTCTTCGTCCCGCTCCAAATCATTGATTTCGAATGTTTCAGGGCATGGTGGCCGATGAAGATCCGGCCTTCCATGCGGCGCAATGCGGGGTGGTAGGCGTGGTGACGGGCGTGGAGGGGGCATTGGCTATGATGCGATGAGCCGCGCGAGGGCCCGACCGCGGGTGGGCGCTACAACATCTGTGGTATGCGCTTTATGGCGGCCAAATACTGCAACGATTGCGCGGAAGTGCAACGTCGCAGAAGCGCCCGCCCGGGGGGCGGTCGGGCGCTCGCGCGGCGGGCTTCGCCCTTGTGTCTGGAGATTG